>NZ_JBQENN010000006.1:79755-122012 GCF_052044625.1 Pseudomonas sp. 22515 | reverse complement strand
CCCGCGAAGGGCTGCGCAGCAGCCCCGGCAATTCTGAAGGGAGCTGGATATGAGCGCCAACGTAGACCTCAACGACCGCCCGGATTACGACCGGGTGCTACAAACCCTGGCCGATTACGCCCTCGGCTACCGGGTCGAATCCCGCGAGGCCCTGGACACCGCGCGCAACTGCCTGATGGACACCCTCGGTTGCGGCCTTCTCGCCTTGCGCTTCCCTGAGTGCACCAAGCTCCTTGGCCCCCAGGTGGAAGGCACGCTGGTCCCGAATGGTGCTCGCGTCCCCGGTACCTCCTATCGCCTCGACCCGGTCAAGGCCGCCTGGGACATTGGCTGCACGGTGCGCTGGCTGGACTACAACGACACCTGGCTGGCCGCCGAATGGGCTCATCCCTCGGACAACCTTGGCGGCATCCTTGCAGTGGCTGACCACCTGTCACAGAAACGGGTTGCCGCGGGTGAAGAGCCACTGCTGATGCGTGATGTGCTGGAGGCCATGGTCATGGCGCATGAGATCCAGGGCGTGCTGGCGCTGGAAAACGCCTTCAACCGTGTCGGCCTCGATCACGTGATTCTGGTGAAGGTCGCCTCGACCGCCGTGTGCGCCAGGCTGATGGGGGCCAATCGTGAGCAGATGCTCTCGGCCTTGTCCCACGCCTTCGTCGACGGCCAGGCCCTTCGCACCTATCGCCATGCGCCCAACGCCGGTTCGCGCAAGTCCTGGGCTGCGGGTGACGCCTCCAGCCGAGGTGTGCGCCTGGCCGACATCGCCTTGCGTGGGGAAATGGGCGTGCCGGGCGTGCTCACGGCGTCGCAGTGGGGGTTCTACGATGTTTCGTTCAGCCATACCAACAAAGACCTGGCGCTCAAGCCCGCCGGGCAGTACGAACTGCGCCTGCCCCAGGCGTTGGGCAGCTATGTGATGGAAAATGTGCTGTTCAAGGTCAGTTTCCCTGCCGAGTTCCACGCCCAGACCGCCTGTGAGGCAGCAGTGATTCTGCATCCACTTGTGCGTAACCGCCTGCATGAAGTCGACCGCATCGTCATCACCACCCAGGAGTCGGCGATCCGCATCATCTCCAAGAGCGGCCCGCTGGCCAATGCCGCCGACCGTGACCACTGTCTGCAGTACATGGTGGCCGTGCCGCTGATCTTTGGCCATTTGGTGGCCGAGCATTATGAGGACGCCTTCCATGCCAACCACCCCAGTATCGACCGCCTGCGCGAGAAGATGGAGGTGGTGGAAGACCCGCGCTTCAGTCGCGAGTACCTGGAGCCGGACAAGCGTTCGATCGCCAACGCGCTGCAGGTGTTCTTCAAGGATGGCAGCAGCACCGAGCAAGTGGTGGTGGAGTACCCGATCGGGCATCGTCGGCGGCGCGGGGAGGGGATACCGTTGCTGGAGGCCAAGTTCAGGGCCAACCTGGCAACCCGCTTTGCCCGGCAGCGGTGTCAGCAGGTTTTCGAACTGTGCAAGGACCAGCAGAAGCTGGAAGGCACGGCTGTGCACAGGTTTGTGGACTTGTTTGTGATATGAAGCGGCCGGCACAGGTCAAAACAACAAAGCCCCGGCATCGCTGCCGGGGCTTTGTTTACAGCGTGTAACTCAGCTTACGCCTGAACCACCGGGATCTTGGCGTTGGCTGCCGCTTCGCGGAACTCGGCGATCTGGTCGAAGCTCAGGTAGCGGTAAACGTCGGCAGCCATGCTGTCGATGTCTTTCGCGTACTGCATGTACTCTTCGACGGTCGGCAGTTTGCCGATGATCGAAGCGACAGCGGCCAGCTCGGCCGATGCCAGGTACACGTTGGTCGCGTCGCCCAGACGGTTTGGGAAGTTACGGGTCGAGGTGGAGACCACGGTCGAACCGGTCTGCACACGTGCCTGGTTGCCCATGCACAGCGAGCAGCCTGGCATTTCCATGCGTGCACCGGCCTTGCCGTAGATGCCGTAGTAGCCTTCTTCGGTCAGCTGGTGAGCGTCCATCTTGGTTGGCGGAGCCAGCCACAGACGGGTCGGAATGCCACCCTTGACCTTCTCCAGCAGCTTGCCGGCAGCGCGGAAGTGACCGATGTTGGTCATGCACGAACCGATGAACACTTCGTCGATCTTCTCGCCTTGTACCGAGGACAGCAGGCGGGCATCGTCCGGGTCGTTCGGCGCGCAGAGCACAGGCTCCTTGACGTCGGCCAGGTCGATTTCGATGATTTCGGCGTATTCGGCATCGGCGTCGGCCGACAGCAGCTCAGGCTTGGCCAGCCAGGCTTCCATGGCCTGGGCACGGCGCTCCAGGGTGCGGGCATCGCCGTAGCCTTCGCCGATCATCCAGCGCAGCAGGGTGATGTTGGACTGCAGGTACTCGGCGATGGCCTTTTCCGGCAGCTTGATGGTGCAACCGGCAGCGGAACGCTCGGCCGAGGCGTCGGACAGCTCGAAGGCTTGCTCGACGGTCAGTTCGTCCAGGCCTTCGATTTCCAGGATGCGGCCGGAGAAGGCGTTTTTCTTGCCTTTCTTCTCGACGGTCAGCAGGCCCTTCTGGATGGCGTAGTAAGGGATGGCATGAACCAGGTCACGCAGGGTGATGCCTGGCTGCAGTTTGCCCTTGAAGCGCACCAGGATCGATTCTGGCATGTCCAGCGGCATGACGCCGGTGGCGGCAGCGAAGGCCACCAGGCCGGAACCGGCCGGGAACGAGATGCCGATCGGGAAGCGGGTGTGCGAGTCGCCACCGGTACCTACGGTGTCAGGCATCAGCATGCGGTTCAGCCAGCTGTGGATGATGCCGTCGCCCGGGCGCAGCGACACGCCGCCACGGGTGCGGATGAAGTCTGGCAGGGTGTGGTGGGTGGTGACGTCGATCGGCTTCGGATAGGCCGCGGTGTGGCAGAACGACTGCATGACCAGGTCAGCAGAGAAGCCCAGGCATGCCAGGTCTTTCAGCTCGTCGCGCGTCATCGGGCCCGTGGTGTCCTGGGAGCCGACGGTGGTCATTTTTGGCTCGCAGTAGGCGCCTGGGCGCACGCCCTGGCCTTCTGGCAGGCCACAGGCACGGCCGACCATTTTCTGCGCCAGGGTGAAGCCCTTGCCGGAATCGGCAGGCTGCTCTGGTTTCTTGAACAGGTCGGAAGCACCCAGGCCCAGCTCGGCGCGGGCTTTTTCGGTCAGGCCACGGCCGACGATCAGCGGGATACGGCCGCCAGCGCGGACTTCATCCAGCAGCACTTCGGTTTTCAGCTCGAAGGTGGTGACCAGCTCGTCGCTGTCGTGACGGCGTACTTCACCTTTGTATGGGTAAACGTCGATGACGTCGCCCATGCCCAGGTTGGTGCAGTCGAATTCGATCGGCAGGGCGCCGGCGTCTTCCATGGTGTTGTAGAAGATCGGGGCGATCTTGGTGCCGAAGCAGAAGCCACCGGCACGCTTGTTCGGCACGTAAGGGATGTCGTCGCCGAAGAACCACAGTACCGAGTTGGTAGCGGATTTACGCGAGGAACCGGTACCGACCACGTCGCCGACATAGGCGACCGGGAAGCCCTTGGCCTTGACGGCTTCGATCTGGGCCAGCGGGCCGACCGAACCAGGCTGCTGCGGTTCGATGCCGTCGCGGGCCATTTTCAGCATGGCCAGGGCGTGCAGCGGAATGTCAGGGCGCGACCAGGCGTCCGGGGCAGGCGACAGGTCGTCGGTGTTGGTTTCGCCAGGCACCTTGAACACGGTCAGGGTGTACTTGTCGGCGATGGCCGGGCGCGAGGTGAACCACTCGCCGGCAGCCCAGGATTCCAGGACGGCCTTGGCGTGCGTGTTGCCGGCCTTGGCTTTTTCGGCCACGTCGTGGAAGGCATCGAACATCAGCAGGGTGTGCTTGAGCTGTTCGGCCGCGACGGCGCCCAGTTCGGCGTCATCCAGCAGTGCGACCAGCGTTTCGATGTTGTAGCCGCCCTGCATAGTGCCCAGCAGTTCGGTGGCGTGCTTGCGGTCGATCAGTGGCGACTTGGCTTCGCCCTTGGCGACGGCGGAGAGGAAAGCGGCCTTGACGTAGGCAGCTTCGTCGACCCCTGGCGGTACGCGGTTGGTGATCAGGTCTACGAGGAAGGCTTCTTCGCCGGCCGGCGGGTTTTTCAGCAGCTCGACCAGGCCTGCAGTTTGTTCGGCGTTCAGCGGCTGGGGAACGATACCCAGGGCGGCGCGCTCTTCGATGTGTTTGCGGTAGGCTTCAAGCACAGTTATTTCCCTCATCAGTGGTCCCTAAAGGGGGTCCGGGACGCTTATCCAGCATTCAGTGCACCCATGCGCTGCTGCGGCTTTGTGGGCCGCCCAACCAGGGTCGCAAGGAATCCTTACAGAAGCTGCTTTCAAAGTTTTACGCCTGCAGAACGGGACTGATGAGGGCTGGCGCGGGCATGCGAGGGATGCATGGCCCGGGCCAACGCCGTTCTACCGGATCAACTGTGCTCGTGACGCTTTGAAAACAGCTTCCAACGGACATTGTTGCCTTTGAAAAGGCCGGGTGATTCTACGGTAAAAAAAGCCTGAAGGTAAGGCGGTGTTCATGACTTTAACGAGTGACCCTGGTTAGACAAAGGGCTAACATGGGCCTGTGTTCCATCGCCAAGCTGTTGTTTTTCCATGTCCAACCAATCCATCAAAACCCCATGTGTCGGCCTTTGCTCCACGGTGTATGGAGACACGGTATGCCGTGGCTGCAAGCGTTTCCACCATGAAGTGATCCACTGGAATGGCTATGACGAGGCGCAGAAACGCGCCGTGTGGCTGCGTCTGGAGCAGCTTCTGGCGCAGGTGATGATGGCCAAGCTGGAAGTGTTCGACAAAGGCTTGCTGCGCCAGCAACTGCAGCAGCGTTCGATCCGTTTTGTCGAGCAGCAATCGGAATACTGCTGGGCGTATCAGCTGATTGCCCGCGGGGCGCGGATGATCCGCGACCTGGAGGCCTATGGGATGGCCTTGATGCCTGAATTCCGCGACTGGGATCTGCCGCAGTTGCGCGACGCCATCGACCGCGAATTCTTCCTGTTGTCCGAGGCGCATTACCAGCGCTACATAGCCCCTGCCTTCCTGCGTGCCGAACTGAGGTAAGCCTTCTTTCTGCTCCATGCTTTGAAAAGGCGCCATTGTGCTTTTTTATCGAGCGTATGGAGTACCGATGATGGCGGATCTGTATTTTGAACGGCTGCTGAGTTTTACCGCGACATGCCGCTGGCAATTGCTGGATGCACCGTTGCGTGCTGCCCAGTTTCACGATGATGAAATCACCCGGCCGTTCTGGGTCGAATTCGATGATTGGAACGGTGACGATGGTTGGCTGATGACCAGCCTGGACTACGGCGAAGTAATGTTGCAATCCTTCCTGATTGACTCGCTGTGGGCGGGCGAGGGTCGTCAGCGTGTGTTTTGTGACAGTTTCTGGTTTGGTGTCTATCGACTTGCAACAGGCTTCGTTTACGAGATCCGCCCTGCATATGAGGGCAATAACGTGAACCGCTGGCCTTCACTGGAATACTGGCTCGACGTCAGTCGCAACGGGTACCTGGGCTTTTACCCTGCGGGTTCGGATGCCGGTGTGCTCAAGGACGACTCGGCCAGTCTGGCGTTGCGCGACCCCTTCGGGGCATCCGTGGTGCTACCCGTCGACCCGCCTATCGATCTGGATACGGTACTGTACAAGCTGACCGCCGCGCGACGAACGCCACTGTGGCACATCCCTGGCCTGAATCCGCAGCGGTTGCAAGAAGGGCAATTGTTCTTGAACATGAAGCTTTATAGCCCGGACGGTCGGCAAGTGAGGCGAAGGGTCGAGCGGGTTGCATACCTTAACAACCGTCGAGGCGAGCGTGGCCAGTTCAGCCTGCAGGTGTTGAACCCTTGCGTGCCTCCTCACCCTCGCCCGCTCTTTGCCAATCCTTGACCCATGCTCGGTTGGCGCAGCGCCAATCAATCGCCGCTGTATTCGCAGCCGCTGGTGCAGGTTTCATGAATACGCACCTTCGACAGCTCCGGCATCAGCGGCTTGACCTGGTCCCAGATCCACTTGGCGATCACTTCGCTGGTGGGGTTCTCCAGGCCGGGGATGTCGTTCAGGTAATTGTGGTCCAGCTGATCATAGATCGGCTTGAAGATCGCCTTGACTTCGGCGAAGTCGCGGATCCAGCCCGTGTGCGGGTCGAGCGGGCCGGTCAGGTGCAGGCCGACCTTGAACGAGTGGCCATGCAAACGGCCGCATTTGTGCCCTTCAGGGACGTGGGGCAGGCGGTGGGCCGATTCGAATGTGAATTCCTTGAAAATTTCCACGCTGTCATAACTCTGTGTGAATCAATAATGCGCGCAGTCTACCAGCATGGCCGCTACAAGGCTTGCAGGCGTTCATGCAGCCGCCCGGTGGCGGTCAGTTCCAGCAGTTCATCACCCAGGCGCTGGCTTTCGGCAATGGCCTTGTACCAATAGCGCTTGCGCCCTGGCGCATCGCCCATGAAGCGCTTGAAGTCGTTGCGGTCGGGCAGTTTGCCGTAGGGCAGGGCGGCCAGGTATTGCGGCGAAGGCGTCATCAGCAGCACGTTTTGCAGGCGGGTGGCATCGCCCTTGCGCCAGGGCAGGGCCTTGTCGAACCAGCCGGGTACGACCTTGTCGGTGAAGTGCGGGTACAGCACCAGGTCGTCGCCGCGGTAGGGCAGGTCGAGGTGATAGTCGAGCAGGCCGCCGTCGCGGTAGGTGCCGGCGCCGGCACCGGGGATGTCTTTCACGCCCTGCATGACCATCGGTATCGACCCGGAAGCAAGCAGGGCGTGGCGCAGGTTGGTCAAGTCCAGCGGCAGGTAGCGTGAGGGGAAGTCGGTCAGCGTGTCGAGCGGCGGCGCGGCGCGCCCATCGTGCAGAATGATGCGCTCGAAGTGGCGGGCCAGGCGCGAACGGCCCAGGAGGTTACTGGCAACCACCGAGCCCAGGCCCAGGCCCAGGCGGCCGCGATGGTCGTGAGCGAGCTGGCCATGGCTTTTCACCACCAGAATGTTCAGGCGGTAGTGTGGGTTGGCCAGCAGCTGGCCGTCGCGGCCCTCCAGCAGGTCATCGAGCATGCGTTGGCAGCTGCGGCTGATTTCGGCCGGGGTGACGCCCTTGGCGAAATCCTGCTCGGTGTATAGCTCGCCCAGGCGACGGATGCCGGCGACCGGGTCGTCGAGGCAGGCGCTGGCAAAGCGCCAGGCACCGATCGAAGCACCGATCAGGGCACGCTGACGGGGTGCCGAGGGTAGCCACTCGCCGAACAGCGCCAGGTCAAGGCCCTGGATGCCCAGCGGCTTCGGCCCACCCGCCGCGCCCGGCAATACCCCGACATCGGCCGCCTGCAGGCCGCGCTCGCGGATGTGTCGCAAGGCACGCTGGCCGGCCTTGAAGGTGAGGGCGGGGTATTTGATGTGGATGGCGCTCATGGCGGGTCTCTTGGGCGAAAAGCAGCCGTTACAGATAACACACCTGTAGGTGCCTGTATTGGCCCTTTCGCAGCACAAGGCCGCACCTTGCACGGGGCCGAGTCGGGTTGGCGGCGTAACTGCGCTATCATGCCGCCAGCTGTTTTCAGGTTGAATTAAGGACCGCTGGTTAATCTTAACCCCGTAGACAACTTGCACAGTTCTCAGGAGAGAAGAACGATGAAAACCATGACTGCCCTGATCACCGCCGCTGCCCTCGCCCTGGGCGCCAATGCCGCCTTCGCCAAGGACGTTCAGCCTGACGAAGTGGTCAAACTGGTCAACGCCAAGACCATCAAGTCGCTGGACGAACTCAAGGCCGCTGCCGTGGCCAAGCACCCAGGCGCCACCGTCACTGACTCGGAACTTGAAGACGAGTACGGCCGCTACATCTACAAGGTCGAGCTGCGTGATACGCAGAACGTCGAATGGGACGTCGACATGGATGCCAAGACCGGTGAGGTGCTCAAGGACGAACGAGACAGCTGATGATCCATGTATCCCGGACGGCACGTTACCTGGCGCTCTCGCTGCTTGCCGTCTGCTCCCTGGCTGTTGCCCGCGACCTGGACCAGGATGAAGCCCTGCAGCTCCGTCAGAAGGGCATCATCCTGCCGCTCGAACAGCTGCTCGAGACCGCCCTGGGGCGTCACCCCGGGGCGCGTCTGCTGGAAGCCGAGCTGGAAGAAGACGATGATCGCTACGAATATGAAGTCGAGTTGCTGACGACTGAAGGTGTGGTGCGCGAGATCAAGCTCGATGCCAGCACCGGCGCCCTGCTCAAAGACGAGGAAGATGACTGAATGCGCCTGTTGCTTGTCGAGGACAACGTACCGTTGGCCGATGAACTGACCACCGGCCTGCAGCGCCAGGGCTATGCCGTGGACTGGCTGGCTGATGGCCGTGACGCGGTTTACCAGGGGCAAAGCGAGCCTTACGACCTGATCATCCTGGACCTCGGCCTGCCTGGCTTGCCCGGCCTGGACGTGCTGGCCCAGTGGCGCGCCGCCGGCCTGGCCACGCCGGTATTGATCCTCACCGCCCGCGGCTCCTGGGCCGAGCGCATCGAAGGGCTGAAGGCCGGGGCTGACGATTACCTGAGCAAGCCCTTCCACCCCGAAGAGCTGCAACTGCGCATTCAGGCGTTGCTGCGCCGCGCCCGTGGCCTGGCCAATCAGCCGAAGCTGGAAGCGGCCGGCCTGCACCTTGACGAAAGCCGTCAGTGCGTGAGCCGCGACGGGGTGGATGTGCAACTGACCGCCGCCGAGTTCCGCCTGCTGCGCTACTTCATGCTGCACCCGCAGCAGATCCTGTCCAAAAGCCACCTGGCCGAGCACCTCTACGACGGTGAAACCGAGCGCGACTCGAACGTGCTGGAGGTCCACGTCAACCATTTGCGCCGCAAGCTGGGCCGCAGTGTGATCGAAACCCGTCGCGGGCAAGGCTACATCTATGCGGGGAGCGGCGAGTGAAGTCGATCCAGGCACGCCTGAGCCTGGGCCTGGTGGCGGTATTGGTGGTGGTCGGCGTGGTACTGGCGCAACTGACCTTGTGGCTGTTCGAGGCCGGCCTGCAACGTTATCTGGAAAACGGCCTGCGCAACGAAAGCGAGAACCTTCTGGTGGCATTGGTGCGCGGGCCTTCGGGCCTGCAGCTGGATGAGCGGCGCATCTCGGCTGCCTATCAGCGGCCGTTTTCCGGTTACTACTTCCGCATCGATTTCGACCAGGGTACCTGGAGGTCTCGTTCGCTGTGGGACCTGGACATGCCCAAGCCCGCAGCGCCCGGGCTTTCCGATAGCCATGAACTCGGCCCCGAAGGCCAGCAACTGCTGGCCCTGCGTGCCGACTACCGGCGCCTGGGCCAGGACATTTCGATCAGTGTGGCTCAGGACTATTCGCCGGTGCGCGAAGGTTTTCGGCGCTTGCAGCAGATCGGCCTGGGCATGGGCCTGGTGGCGCTGATCCTGATTCTGGTGCTGCAGCGCATCACGGTTACCCGCTCGCTGCGGCCGCTGGAGCGGGCACGCCAGCAGATCGCCCAGCTGCAGCAGGGGCAGCGCTCGCAGCTGGATGCCGAGGTGCCCAGCGAGTTGGTACCGCTGGTGGGGCAGATCAACCATTTGCTTAGCCATACCGAAGACAGCCTGCGCCGTTCACGCAATGCCCTCGGTAACCTCGGCCATGCGCTGAAGACGCCGCTGGCGGTGCTGCTGAGCCTGGCCTCCAGTGAACGCTTGCAGGGTCTGCCGGAGGTACGGGCGCAAATGCGTGAGCAGTTGCAGCAGATTCAGGAACGCCTGGCGCGCGAGCTGAACCGTGCGCGCCTGGCAGGGGATGCGCTGCCTGGCGCGCAGTTCGATTGTGATGCCGAACTGCCGGGGTTGCTCGGCACCTTGGGCATGATTCATGGCGAGGGCCTGCTGCTGGCAAGTGATGTGTCGCCCGGGGTGTTGTTGCCCTGGGACCGCGAGGACGTTCTGGAACTGTTGGGTAATCTGCTGGACAACGCCTGCAAGTGGGCAGACAGCGAAGTGCGCCTGGGTATCGCGCCGAACGCCGAGGGCTACCGGCTGTGGGTTGATGACGATGGCCCGGGTATACCGCAAGACCAGCGGCAGCAGGTGCTGGAGCGTGGTTCGCGGCTGGACGAACAGGTGGCTGGGCATGGGCTGGGGTTGGGCATCGTGCGCGATATCGTTGACGCATGGGGCGGGCGCCTGGCCTTGCTGGAGAGCCCGCTGGGCGGGTTGCGGGTGAGCATCGACCTGCCGCGCAAGGCTCGTTAATGCCGGGGCCGCTGTGCGGCCCATCGCGACACAANCACAGGGGTACGCAATCCCCTGTGGGGCCTTGTGTCGCGAAAGGGCGCGCCGCGTCCTTTGGCCCTATCAGTACTGCAAAAAAATTGCAGTACAGCCGCAGTTTTTTGAATTAGCCCAAATTCCCCCCACCCGGCAAAATCCTCCCACGAAACCCTGCGGTTTCCATCTCTCCACGGACGGAGCCCCTTGTGCTATTGCATGCGCAATACGAGGCCCAGGCCAACTCGGCTGGGCTTTCTTTTTGAACAGAAAAATCAAAGATCCCGATTGCCCAAATGTCTGCCTCGCGTTCCGAAAGTCGTCTGCAGCGGCTGTTGCCGGCCCCTCTCAACATCCCCCCAAAAGAATGGTTGCGTGCCGGTGTCGGTGCGCTGCTTGGTCTGTTCCTCGCGGGCTGGCTGACCAGCATGGCCTATGGCCCCAGCATCGCCCTGCACTTGCTCGGCCCGCTGGCAGCCTCGGCGGTACTGGTGTTTGCGGTGCATTCCGGCCCCTTGGCCCAACCTTGGCCGGTGTTGGGCAGCTACGCCCTGGCGGGTGCAGTGGGGCTGGCCATGCGTGAAGGCTTCGGCGCCGAGCTGTGGGTGGCCGCTGCGGCGCTCGGCATCTCGATCCTGGTCATGTGCCTGTTGCGCTGCCTGCACCCCCCGGGTGGCGGTGTAGCAGTGAGCGCGGTGCTGGCCGACCCGGGGTTGACCGCCATGGGCGATCACCTGCTGGAGCCAGTGCTGCTCAATGCGCTGATCCTGGTGACAGTGGCAATCGCCTACAACCGTTTGACGGGTGTGCGCTACCCGAAAGGCACGGTGCCACGCAAAGACCTGCACCACACCCATGACCCGCTGCCCGGCGAGCGGGTCGGCATCCGCAGTGAAGACCTGGACCAGGCCCTGGAAGAGCTGGGCGAGTTCGTCGATGTCACCCGTGACGAGCTGGAGCGCATCATCCTCGCCACCGAGCAGCACGCCCTGCAGCGCAGCCTTGGCGGTATCACCGCGGCCTCGGTGATGTCCCGCGATGTGCAGTTCGTCACGCCTGATACCACGCTGGAGCAGGCCTGGAAAATGCTCGCCAGCCATCACCTGAAAACCCTGCCTGTCCTGCAGCACGGCGAGCTTGTAGGCATCGTCAGCCTCAGCGACCTGGTTGGCCCGGCGATGCAGCGTGGGCGTTTCAGCTGGCGCGGTCTGTTCGGCCGCCAGGCGGTGCGCATGGCGCAAGTGATGAGCAGGCGGGTTGTCAGTGTCAGCAGCCAGCACCCGTTGGAACGCCTGCTGCCCTTGTTGTGCGAACAAGGCCTGCACTGCTTGCCGGTGCTTGATGCCGACAAGCTGGTGGGGGTGATCACCCAGACCGACCTGATTGCCGGCCTCAAGCGTCAGTTGCTCAGCAAGACCGAGGCTTCAGATAACCGGGTCCCAGCGCTGTGACCAGTCGCTGGCGCCGGCAGCGACCAGCCGGCGCAGGATCGCGAAGGCCTGTTGCAGGGCTTCGCTGTCACGTTTTCGCGGGTACACCAGAAAGGTCGGGTAGGTGAACTCCGGAGCCTGAGGTACCCGCTCGAACACGCCGCTGTCCAGATAGGCCTGCACCACCCGCGTGCGGAAGTAGCCACTGCCACCTTGGTCGAGTATGAACTGCAGGGCCAACGGGCCAAGGTTGAAGCTAAGCGCCGGGCGCGCGCAGTCGGGCAGGGCCGCATCATGCTGGCGGCGGAAGGCCTCGCCCCAGTCGATGTAGATGTACGGCTCGGGCCGCTCGACCCGGCGCACGCGAATCAGCTTCTCTTCCATCAACTGTTCCACCTGCAGGCCTGGACCGTAGGTCGGCTGGTAGACCAGCGCGGCGTCCAGCAAGCCCATCTCGACCTTGCGCAGCAGCGACTCTCCATCGCTGACTTCGCTGCGGATGGCATGGCTGGGCAGTTCACGGTGCAGGGCACTTACCCAGTCGAGCATCATCGGGTTGCCCAGGCTCACCTCACCGCCCACATGCAGCACCTGGTGGCAACCTTCAGGCAACGGCAGGTCGCGGCGCGCAGCTTCCCAGGTTTGCACCAACTGGTTGGCATAACTGACGAACGCTTCGCCATCGCTGGTCAGGCTGGCGCCGCTGCGGCTACGCACGAACAGCTGGCAACCCAGTTGCTGTTCCAGGCGCTGCACGCGCGCGGTGATCGCGGTTTGTGACACGAACAGGCGTTCGGCCGCGGCGACCAGGCTGCCGCAACGCACTATTTCCAGGAAGGTACGGGCCTGATCGATGTCCATGGGCTGCTCGGTGGTTGAAGGGGTTGCCTATTCTAGAGGCTTTGCACCGTTATGGGGCGCTATTGCGTTGTCTGCAAATTTGCAGGTCGGTTGTGACTTTAGTCCCATGGCGGCGCGGGTATAGCGGTCCATACTCAAGTTTCGCCCTTCAATAACAACAAGTACCGGGTTTCTAACGACATGAGCTACCAGCACAGCTACGCCCATTCCATTTCCGACCCTGCCGCGTTCTGGGCGGAACAGGCCGCACACCTGGCCTGGCACCGCAAGCCTGCCTTGACCCTGCAAGACAATGCCGACGGTACCCACCGCTGGTTCGCTGATGGCCGCCTCAACAGCTGTTACCTGGCCCTCGATCACCAGATCGAGCAGGGCCGGGGCGAGCAGTTGGCGCTGATCTATGATTCGCCCGTAACCGGCGTGCAGCAGACCTACACCTACAACCAGTTGCGCGACGAGGTAGCACGCCTGGCCGGTTTGCTGCGCCAGCTGGGGGTGAACAAGGGCGATGGCGTGATCATCTACATGCCCATGGTGCCGCAAGCGGCCATGGCGATGCTGGCCTGCGCGCGGATCGGCGCGGTGCATTCGGTCGTGTTCGGTGGCTTTGCCGCCAACGAGTTGGCCCTGCGCATCGATGACGCCCGGCCCACCTTGTTGCTGACGGCATCGTGCGGGCTGGAGTTCGACCGGGTCATTGCATACAAACCACTGGTTGACCGTGCCCTGCAACTGGCCCGTCACCAGCCGCGCAATGTGCTGGTGCTGCAGCGGCCACAGGCGCACGCTGAACTGCTGCCAGGCCGCGACCTGGACTGGCAGGCGGCCTTGGCCGGCGCCGAGCCGGTGGCGCCCGTCGAGCTGGATGCCGGCGACCCGCTGTACATCATGTACACATCGGGCACCACCGGGAAACCCAAGGGTATCGTCCGGGAAAACGGCGGCAATGCCGTGGCGCTGTGTTACGCCATGCGCCATATCTATGGCATGCAGGCCGGCGATGTGTGGTGGGGCATTTCCGACGTCGGTTGGGTGGTCGGCCATTCACTGATCGTCTACGGGCCGTTGATGAGCGGCTGTACCACGGTGTTCTACGAAGGCAAGCCGATCCGCACCCCGGATGCTTCGGCCTATTGGCGGGTGGTGGAGCAGTACCAGGTCAACGCGCTGTTCTGTGCACCTACGGCCATGCGCGCCATCCGCAAGGAAGACCCGGAGGGCGACCTGATTCGCAAGCATGACCTCAGCTCGCTGCGTCAACTGTTCCTGGCGGGGGAAAAGCTGGATTCCAGCACCCATGAATGGCTGGAGCGGGTGAGTGGCAAGCCGGTGCACGACCATTGGTGGCAGACCGAGACCGGCTGGCCGGTGACCGCGCCTTGCGTCGGGCTGGAGGGCAGCGCGGCGAAGCCAGGGTCGAGCAACCGCGCAGTGCCGGGTTACAACGTTCGCGTACTGGATGACGAAGGCCACTTGCTCGGGGCCAACCATCAGGGTTCGATCGTGATTGCACTGCCACTGCCCCCCGGCTGCAGCCAGACGCTGTGGGGGGATCACGAGCGCTACCTGCAGGCCTACCTGCGCACGTACCCGGGGTATTACCACACGGGCGATGGCGGCTATCTGGACGATGATGGCTTCGTCTACATCATGGGGCGCACCGATGATGTGATCAACGTTTCTGGGCATCGTTTGTCCACCGGTGAAATGGAAGACCTGGTCGCCCGGCACCCGGCGGTAGCGGAGTGTGCTGTGATCGGCGTGCATGACGAGATCAAGGGCCAGGTACCGTTGGCGCTGGTAGTACTCAAGGATGGCGAGGGCATTGCCGAGGCGCAGTTGCTGGTGGAGCTGGTGGGTAGCGTGCGCGAGGAAATTGGCCCGCTGGCCTGTTTCAATCGGGTACGGCTGGTGAAGCGCCTGCCCAAGACCCGTTCCGGCAAGATACTGCGGGCGGTGCTGCGCAAGATTGCCGATGGGCAGGATTATGTGCCGCCTTCGACCCTGGATGACCCGGCAGTGCTGGGAGAGATCGAAGCGGTGCTGGCGGATTTGCCCAGGGCGGGTTGATGGTTTGACCTCGATGGCCCTTCGCGGGCGGGACGCGCATCGGTGGTTCGGCAGAGGCCGTCGTAGGCGCGGGTTCACCCGCGAAAGGGCCGGGCCTGCTGGCCAATCTCCACCCGCCGTTCAGCGTTGCGGCCGCTACCGTATTCGCGGGTAAACCCGCTCCTACACAGGACTGAGCTGCGCAGGTCGTTGTAGGAGCGGGTTCACCCGCGAAAGGGCCGGCTCAGGCACTGCAGGCTCAGGGGGCAATCTGGTGCAGTTGCCCCAACCGGCTGCGGGTACGCATCAGGTCGGCCAGCGGGCCGCCCAGGCTCTCTTCCAGCGGACGTTTACCTATGACAATCACCCGCCGATCCTGGTCATACAGCACATCCACCAGGTTGACGAAGCGCTGCTGAGCCGCCAGCGAACACGCCGAGAGGTCATCCAGCCCATCGATCACCCACTCGTCATACTCCCTGGCCAGCACCAGGTAGTCGATGACCGCAGTGGCCTTCTCGCACAGATTGTCAAAGCCCAGCACCACCCGCCGGCCATCGATGGCCAGCGCTCGCAGCGGGCGCTTGTTCACGTCCAGTATCACCGGTTGTTCGCTCGGCACGTTCAGCGCCTGGCGCTGCGCCGCATTACCCGGCCAGACATAATGACCCTGGGTAAAACGCTGATGCTCGCGGTTGGCCGGCAAGCTGCGAAAATCAGTGTCGCCACCGACTTCGAGCACGTGCATCGAGCTGTTGATCAGGCGAATGACCGGCAGAAAACGTTCGTGATACAGCGGGTTGGGCAACAGCCCTTCGGGCGCGTAGTTAGAGGTCACCAGCAGGTACACGCCACGGGCGAACAAGGCGTTGAACAGCCGGGTGAGCAGCATGGCATCGCCTATGTCATGCACGTGGAATTCGTCGAAGCACAGCACCCGGCAACCACCCACCAGCTCGTCCAGCGTTGCGCCCAGCGCGTCGTCCAGCGCCCGGTGGCGGTGCATGCCCTGGTGCAGGCGTGCAAAGAAATCATGAAAATGCAGGCGCAGCTTGTCGGCTATCGGCACGGCCTGGAAAAAGCCATCGAGCAACCAGCTTTTACCACGGCCGACCGAGCCGTACAGGTACAGACTGCGCGGTTGACCTTGTTCAAGCTGCGTCAGTTGTTCGGCCATGCAGTGGATTACCCGCCGCTGGCCGTCACTTAGCTGATAACCGCGGCTGTGCGCCTTGTCCTCGAACCAGCCGAGCAGCTCGCTCTGTTGATGGGTGGCGCCGCGCAAGCGTTGGCCAAGCTGGCGCAGCGGGGTAGGGATCCAGGCAGACAAAAGCGACGCTCCTTGGGCGATGGCGGGGGCAGCCTGCAGATTGCCCGAGAGCGGCCATTTTGACTAATAGAGAAAGTGCCGGGCAATCATCACTTGTTGCGATAGGTCTGGCCGTCTGTTTGCCCTCACGGGCTATGCCTTTCGTTCCAGTTGGCGCTCGATCAGGTACTTCACCGCCAGGCGACGCTCCTTGAGGTGGCGCAGGTCTTCGTCGACGAAGTTACCGGCCGATATCGATTCGGCAGCCAGCACCTGGTTGTCGATGTCCATGTATTCGTCCAGCAAGCGGTCCAGCGCCTTGTCCTGCTGGCGGCGCTGCTGGACGATTTCGCGCGGGTAGTGCAGGTCCTGGTAGAGGTCGTGAGAGACAGGCATGGGGTCCTCCTTGGTCAATGCGATGGGCTTACCTGATTGGAAG
The DNA here is from genome assembly GCF_052044625.1 of Pseudomonas sp. 22515. Taxonomy (NCBI): domain Bacteria; kingdom Pseudomonadati; phylum Pseudomonadota; class Gammaproteobacteria; order Pseudomonadales; family Pseudomonadaceae; genus Pseudomonas; species Pseudomonas sp. 22515. The sequence goes on along the minus strand of NZ_JBQENN010000006.1, from coordinate 105,646 downwards.
TGCGGAATGCGATTGTGTTGAAGCGAGGCGGGCGGAAACCGACGGACGGTCGCTGCGTCAGCGCCGAAATGACTAACTCGCTGTTTTTTGGCAATTTTTTTTATCAGGGGGGTTCACAGACCGAAAGTTTGTTGTTAAAGTGCCGCGCATTCCAAGACAACAACCCAGTTGTCACTCAGTTGGAATTGTCAGAGCAGCAAACGCTGCATCCGATACAGGGGCGTCGCCAAGCGGTAAGGCAGCAGGTTTTGATCCTGCCATGCGTTGGTTCGAATCCAGCCGCCCCTGCCATTTTTAAGAGTCAAACGTATTTAACCCGGTGCCAGGAAAGATGAGCACTGGGTTTTCGCGTTTTCGCGGTTTGTGATTTTGCGCGCCTCCGCGCCTCCTGAGCGCGGGTCGTGCCGTACCGGGTTACCCGGAAATCCCCAGCATTTCGTTCAGCGCCCTGGCCAGTTCATCAGCCTGCACCGGCTTCTGGATCACCAGGCTGCCCGGCAGTTCCAGCCCCTGCAACTCCGCATAACCGGTCAGGAACACCACCGGCACGCGGGGGTACCGTTCGCGGGCAGCCAGCGCCAGTTGTGCACCATTGAACTCGGGCATGGCGAAATCAGTCAGCAGCAGGTCAATATCGTCATCCAGCAATGCCAATGCCTGCTCGCCGCTGTGCGCCTGGCGCACCTGGTAGCCGTATTGGCGTAACACATCGCCAAGCATGTCGCGCACCAGGTGGTCGTCGTCCACCAGCAGCACCGTGCGGTTATGGCCGCTTTCGCTGATTGACTGACTGAGCACTGCTGCTACGGGTTCGTTCACCATCTCCTCTTTTACCGCCGGCAGGTATACCGCCACCTCGGTACCGCGACCGAGTGTGGTGTCGATGCGCACGCCGCCACCGGACTGCTTGGCAAAGCCGAACACCTGGGCCAGGCCCAGGCCCGAACCTTTGCCAATGTCCTTGGTGGTAAAGAAAGGCTCGAATACCTTGGCCAGCACGTCTTCGCTCATGCCGCAACCGGTATCGCGGATGCTCAGCATCACGTACTCGCCCGGGTCTGGGTCTTCCGGACGTTGCGGGCGCTGGTCGATGTGGGTGTTGCGCGTTGTCAGGGTCAGCTGACCGCCGTCGGGCATGGCATCGCGGGCATTGATCGCCAGGTTGAGGATGATCATCTCGGTCTGGGTGGGGTCGGTCAGTGCCTGCCACAGGGCCAGGTCCAGGTCCAGGCGTACCGAAACGTTGCCACCCAGCGTGCGGCGCAGCAGCTCTTCCAGGCCGGCCAGGGTACGGTTGAGGTTCAGCGGCACCGGCTCCAGACGCTGGCGGCGGGAGAAGGCCAGCAACTGCGAGGTCAGCTTGGCACCACGCTCGCCCGCTTCGCGGATATGGGTGAGGCGAGTGCGGGCCTTGTCCAGGTCGGCCTTGGCCAGGTCGCGCTCCAGAAAGCTGGCACCGGTGAGTATCACCGTCAGCAGGTTATTGAAGTCATGCGCCACGCCAGCCGTCAGTTGCCCAACCGCCTCCAGCCGCTGCATCTGCTGCAGAGCGGCCTCGATGCGCTCGCGCTCGTTGATCTGTTCGCGCAGCCGGGCGTTGGCATCTGCCAGGCCCAGGGCGGCTTCGCGCTCGCTGGTGATGTCGCGTGCCACCACGTACAGCAGGGTGTCCTCCGGCACCACCACCCACGACAGCCAGCGCTGTTGGCCGCCGGCATGCAGGATGCGGCCGACAAAGCGTGCGCTGGTGCGGCCGTGGGAGAGGGCGGCCAGTTCGGTGAGTAACTGTTCCTGGTCGTGCTCAGGCAGCAGGTGCAGCAAGGAGGACTGGCTCAGGCGTTCGCGTGAGAAGCCCAGGCTGGCTTCCCAGGCGGGGTTCAGTGCGACCGGGGTCAGGTCTTTGTTCAGCACGGCCAGCAAATCTTGCGACAGCTCCCAGGCACGATCGCGTTCGCGGGTACGGCGCTCAACCCGCTCGCCGAGCATCTCGTTCAGCTGACGCAGCGCCTGGGTGGCCTGGCGTTGCGTGTGGATGTCCTGCAGTACGCCTGAGAAGCGAACGCACTGATCATCGACGAACTGGCTCTGGCCGCTGCTCAGCAACCAGCGAGGCTCCAGGCCATTGGGTTGCGCGATCCGAAACTCCACGCGGTAATGACCGCCGCTTTCCGGGCGCATGGCATGTTCCACTGCCTCGCGCACCAGTGGCAGGTCATCGGGGTAGATGCCGGCGTAGAACACTTCAAGGCTCATTTCGGTGCTGGTGGGCACGCCGAACAAGGTCTTGCAGCGGTCATCCCACAGCAACAGGCCCTCTTGCGGGCGCAGGTCCCAGGTGCCCATGCCGGCGGCGTCGATGGCAATGCGAGCACGTGCTTCGACGTCCGCCAGGGCCTCTTCGGCGCGGCGACGGCGTTGGCGTTCCTGCACTTCGCTCAGGGCTCGGCGCACGGCTTTGGGCAGCAGTGGCAGGTTCTTCTTCAGCACATAGTCGGTCGCGCCCAGGCGGATCATTTCCACCGCGTGCTCTTCGCCATAAATGCCGGACAGGAATATGAACGGGATGTCGGGTGCCAGGCGTTGGGCGATGGTCAGCACTTCGGTGCCGGATGAGCCTGGTAGCACGCAGTCACACAAGATCAGGTCGTAGCGGGCCTGGCGCAGGGCATGTTCGACACCTGCATGGTCGAACACCAGCTGTGACTGAACATGCAGCCCGCTGCGCTCCAGGCGCATCAGGGTCAGCTCGGCGTCCATCGAGCTGTCTTCGACCATCAGTATTTTCAACGGCGTTTGCTGCATCGTCGCGGCGGCCTCAGTTGCTACCGCGACGGTTCAGTCGCAGTGAGCCGGGTGGCGGTTCGTTTAGCACTGCCCAGAATACCCCGAGGTCGGAGATGGCGGTGACGAATTCCTTGAACTCCACGGGTTTGACCACATAAGCGTTTACCCCCAGCTCGTAGGCGCGCAGCAGGTCGGGCTCTTCGCGCGAAGAGGTCAGCATCACGGTGGGGATGCTGCGCAGTTCGGCAGTGGCGCGCACTTCCTTGAGCACTTCCAGGCCGTCGACCTTAGGCAGTTTCAGGTCGAGTAACAGCACGGCAGGGTTGCCGTCATCGCGCTCGGCATAGGCGTTGCGGCGCAGCAAATAGTCGAGCGCATCGGCGCCGTCACGCAGCACGATGACCTCGTTGGCCAACTGGCTGCGCTCCAGGGCCAGCAGGGTCAGCTCCAGGTCTCGGGGATTGTCTTCGACCAGCAGAATGGGCTTGAGCATGATGGTAGCGGTGCCTCAGGTAGCAGTGTTTCGGGGTAGGGTGAAGTGAAAGCTGGCGCCCTGGTCGATCTGGCCAGTGGCCCAGACTCGACCGTCATGGCGCTCAATGATGCGGCGTACGCTCGCCAGGCCAATGCCGGTGCCTTCGAAATCTTCCATGCGGTGCAAGCGCTGGAAGACGCCGAACAGCTTGTTGGCGTAGGCCATGTCGAAGCCCACGCCATTGTCGCGGATGCAGACCTCGGTTTCGTCAGGGTGCTGTACGGCACTGATTTCGATGCGAGCAGGCGTACGGCTGCGAGTGTACTTGATGGCATTGGCTATCAGGTTGTGCAAGGCCATGTTGATGAATGCCGGGTCGCCGATCACCTTGGGCAGCGGGGCGATGTCCCAAACGATTGCGCGGCCTTCGTAATCGGGGGCCAGCTCGCTGCGAATGGCCTCGACCAGGGCGTTGAGGTCGACGTCGGACAGGCGCAAGGCCGAGCGGCCCATCTGCGAGAAGTTGAGCAGGTTGTCGACCAGGCTCCCGGCAAAGTGCGCCGCTTCACCGATATGCTGCAGGAAGCGCTTGCCGCGTTCGCTCAGGCCCTGGCCTTCGATTTCGCCAAGCAGTTCGGTATAGCCGGCGATGTGCCGCAGCGGGGCGCGCAGGTCGTGGGAAACACTGTAGGAAAACGCTTCGAGCTCCTTGTTGGAGCGGCGCAATTCGCCAGCCAGTTGTGCCAGCTCTTCGGCCTTGCGCAGGACAATGCCCAGTACCGCGGTGCGCAGCTCCATCACGCCCTCGATCACCAGTGGGTCCCACGCCTGACAATAGCCGCGCAGTTCTTCCTGCCAGCGTTCAAAACTGTGCCGCGGGTCGAGGTTGCCCTGTGGCCCGACCTGCTTGGTCGGCTGGCCGGCCCAGTTGACCGTGCGTATCTGCTCGGGGCGGAACCACAGCAGGTAGTGCGAGTGGATCTGCGAGATGGCCACTGCCAGCACCCCGCCAGCATGGTTTGCCAGCTCGGGTAGCTCAGTGATGTCGCGGCGCAGGTTGTCGCTATGGAACACGCTGTCTTCGTCACGTTGGCCTAGCCAGTGCACCAGCGCCGTCACCTGGGCCTCAGGCGGGGTCTGGCCGATCAGGTCACAGCGCTCGGCCGAGATCACTGCTGCGCCCTGGGCGTCGGCGAAGGCCAGCAGCACGTGAGGCAGGTCGCGCAAGCCGTCACTGACGCTGTCGTGGTCGGCCATGGACGAGATCATGCGTACGATGTGTTGGCGCAGCGCCAGCAGCTTGCGCGTGCTGGCATGGGACTCGCGGGACTCTATCTGCAACGACAGTACGCTGGCCAACAGCTCGCAGGCCGTGCGGGTGCGCAGGTCCACCGGGCGTGGCTGCTGATGGTGGCAGGAAATCAGCCCCCACAGCTCGCCGTCGACCACGATCGACAGCGACATCGAGGCCAGCGTGCCCATGTTGCGCATGTACTGCAGGTGCACGGGTGACACGCTGCGCAGTACAGCGAAACTCATGTCCAGTGCCTTGCCAGTGCGCGGGTTGGTTGCGGGCAGCAGTGGCGAGGGCTGATAGTTGGCATCCTCGATCACGCGGATACGGTTGACCCGGTACAGCTCGCGCGCTTGGCGCGGGATGTCTGCAGCCGGGAAGCACAGGCCCGCGTAGCTGGGGTAGCCTGGGTCGGCCACTTCGGCCAGCACCTGGCCGTTGCCTTCGGCATCGAAACGGTAGGCCTTGACCCGCCCAAAGCCGGTGATGCGCTTGAACTGCAACACCGTTTGCTGCAGCAGGTCTTCAATACTGCTGGCCACTTGCAGACTGGCGACAAAGCTGCGCACCAACGGGTAATAGTCGCCTTGCCCGACCAGGTCTGCTGGCAGGCGGGGCGGTTCGAATTCGGCAATCAGTACCTGATCGTGGCAATGGACCAGCATGTGCAGCTGGGCACTGATGGGTGCGCCCTGGCGCAAGCGCACGTCGCCAATGTGGAAGGGGAAGACTTCGTCTTCGGGAAGCCGTGTGAGGTGCGCGTGCAGGTCAAAGCCCTCGTGAACCAGGTCGGCGAAGCGGCAACCGATCAGTTCACGGGCTGGCAAGCCCAACCAGTGCTCGACATTTTCACTGGCCTGCAGCACGCACAGGTCGGTGGCATCCAGCACCAGCAGAAAGCCGTGAGGCTGGATGCTGCCCGGAACCTGGATCGGCTCCTGGGCACAGCGCTCCATGGCGTCTGCCAGTGAGTTGTCTGCAGTCATGATTGAAAAAGCTCCTGTCATGTCCGTCCGTGTACGGCACAGGTGTCTGGCGCGGGACGAATACAATTCACCCTAACAGAATCCCGGCGAATTTACCGGCTCCTGGCCATTGGAGGCACGGGGTGGCCACGGGTTCTGTGCGGTACAGGCTTTTTTTGATGCCACCGTATCGCTTTATCGCTAATACAAAAAAATGGCGTTATGCCACATCGGCTGCGCCGCCTCACTGCTACGCTCAGTTCAGGACGTTTCGATAAGGATAACAAGGTGACGGAGCGCATGCTGGCCGCGCTGTTCGGCCTGTTGTTCAGCGGCAGTACCGTGGCGGCGGATTTTCTCGTGGAAGTGCGGGTACTGGTGCAGCGTGGCTGCATGCTGGTGAACCAGACCCGCGATGCGGGAGCTCAGGCCCTGGGACGTATCGACCTGGGGGTGACGGCGCGCCTGGATGGCCCTGGCGCGCCCTTGAGCGGTGTGCTGCTAAGCCAGCGCCCGCCGCGCCTGGAGTGCAACCCGGATACGCCCTATCAGGTGCGCGTCGACGGTGGCCAGCATGGTGGCGTCGGCGAACTGCGCTACCTGGCCAGCGACGATCGCCAGGCGCGGCCCATTCCTTACCGCTTGTACCGTGACGCTGCCTGGCGTGAGCCTCTGGCGGTGGGGGTAGCCCAGTCGGCGCGTGTGCCGGGCAGCGGTTCGGTTGAATTGCCGTTGTACGCACGTATCGACAAATTGGCCTGGGTGCCGGATGCAGGGGTTTATGCCGACCTGCTGAAAGTCACCGTCACCTGGTAGGGACGCCATTATGCACAAGGACGCCATGCCATGAGCCGCACTTCGATCCTGTTGCTCACCCTCGGCCCGCTGCTGGTCCCCGGCGGTGCGGTGCATGGCAGCACCACCGGTTTCATCCAGGCGCGGCTGGTGATCAGCGCGTCTTGCCAGATCAGCAGCAACGAGACGCAACCGGCTGTGCTGGGTGACCCAGGCGTACTGGACTTTGGCGAGCGCGGTCCGAACTGGGATCAGCCGTTGCGCAGCCAGGTGGACGAAGTGGGCGGTCAGGGTAGCCTGCAGATCAGTTGCACGCCTGAGGTTCGGGCCTTCAACGTGCGTATCAATGGTGGCCTCAATGGCGACGATGGCATTCGCCGCCTGAGCAACGGCCGTGAACTGATTCCTTATCAGCTGGCGGTCGACCCAGGCGGTAACAGCCGCTACGGCGTCGGCCAGGCGCGGGCCTTCACCATTCGCAGCAGCCAGCAAGTACCGATTCCCATCTACGGTGTGGTAGTGGCGCAACCGCGTGCGCTGCCGGCCGGGCTTTACCGCGACACCCTCAGAGTGACCCTGGACTGGTAACCACGCAAGGAGACTCCGATGCGAACGAACCTTTCATATTGCGTCCTCGCAGGCCTGGGCCTGGCGTTGGCTTCCCAGGCCCAGGCGGCCACGGTGACGGGCAGTATCAGCTCGACCCTGACGCTGACTGCGGCGTGCCAGGTCAATGGCACGTCGGGCACGTCGGGGCTTAACTTCGGTGCCTTGAACTTCGGTACCCAGGATGCCTTGTTCGTCACCGCCAATGCCCAGGTGCTGGGAGGCGGGGGGGGCGCCATGAGCATCCTGTGCTCGGCAGGTACGGTGCCCGTGATCAAAGTGCGTGCCGGCCTGCATGACGGCCAGTCGAGCGGCGGCACCCGTGCGCTCGCTGATGGATCTGGCAACTTTGTACCGTACGACCTCTATACCGACGCTGGGCGTACGGCGTTGCTGGCTGTCGACGACACCATCACCCTGCCGACCAGTACCGGCGCCGCCCAGACCGTCAACCTTTACGGCAAGGCCGTCGGCAAGGCGGGCCTGCCCGCAGGGGTCTACAGCGACACGATCTCGGTCGAGCTGTCGTTCTGACCCATGCGCGGCTGGCTGGCAGGTAGCCTGACTGGCGTCAGCATGTTGTTGGCCGCCCCACTGGGGGCAGTGACCACCAGTACCTTCACGGTGACGGCGCAGGTTGTCGCCGGGTGCCTGGTGGTGGGGGGTGTCACCAGCTACGGCACGCTCGATTATGGCTCGCAGTCGGCGCTGTCCACGGGGCTGCTCAGCACATCGCTGGGTGGTTCTACCGTGACGTTCCAGTGCACGCCGGGCGTGGCCATGAGCATGAGCCTGGACGGCGGGCAAAACAGTGCCAGTGGCACACGCAACCTGAAGCGCACCAGTGGCACGCAAGTGCTGGCCTACCAGTTGTACCGGGACGCCGCCTATAGCCAGGCCTTGGGAATCGGCCAGAGCGTGGCGGTGAGCTATTCCGACCCGGCGGCGATCAAGCTTCCGGTGTACGGGCGGGTCCAGCTGACCGGCACGCTGCCGGCAGGGACCTATACCGATGTGGTGCAAGTGACGGTGACCTGGTAACGGCCAGCGCCACCCCTGACAAGTGTCTAAGGAGAGCTGCATGCGGGCAGGCGCGAAGTGGACGCGTGGATTGACTGGATTGTTGTCACTGGCAAGCCTGCCGGCCTGGGCGGCCACTTCGGTGCTGATCTGGCCGATCGACCCGGTGCTGGAGGCCGACCAGAAGGCAGGTGCGTTGTGGCTGGAAAACCGTGGCACTGCGCCGGCAAACCTGCAGGTGCGGGTATTCGCCTGGCGCCAGGGTGATTACCAGGAGCAGTTCCAGGCGCAGCGCGAGATTATCGGCAGCCCGCCGGTCGCCAACATTGCACCCGGGCAGAAGCAGCTGATCCGCCTGACCCGTACCGGCCCTTCACCCGCCGGCCAGGAGCAGGCCTACCGCATCATCATCGACGAGATTCCGCCCGCCATCCCGGTCGACAAGGCCGAGCCCGGCGCGACGGCGGCCATTCGTTTGCAGATGCGCTATTCGGTGCCGCTGTTCGTCTACGGCGAAGGGCTGTGGGGCAAGGCCGACCCTGACGGCAGACGCAATGCCGAGGGCGTGGGCAAGCCGCAGCTCAGTTGGCGCCCGGTGACGGTGCAGGGCAAGCCCTACATTGAACTGCGTAACACGGGCCCGGTCCATGCGCGGTTGACCGATGTGGTCGTGCAGCAAGGCAGCCAGAGCAAGCCACTGGCTGAAGGCCTGCTGGGCTATGTGCTGCCGGGGGCAAGCATGCGCTGGCCGGCTCCCATCGCATCCGGCAACGGCAGCGTGCTCATGGGCAGGGTCAATGGTCAGCGCTCGGCGGACGCCATCCGCCAAGGCCAATGAGCCAACGGCTGAATGAAGTGCAGGGGCCAAGGAGGACCCGGCAATGGTTGGAAACCGTGTGTGAAGTGGCTCCCGGCGACGACGTGCCGCTGGTGCCTGGGGCTGGTCATGGTCAGCCCCGCGCTGGTGCTGGCCGACGACTTGCCCCCACCGCCCACGGAGATGTCCGCCATCGCCGAGGCCACCCTTTACCTCGATCTGGTGGTGAACCAGATGCCCAGGGTTGAACTGATACCGGTGCAGCAGCGGGCCGGGCGGTTGTACCTGGACAGCGAACTATTGCGTGCAGCCGGCGTTTCGCTGCCGGGCAACCCCCAGGGGGAGGTGGCCCTGGACAGCATTGCGGGGCTGCATACCGATTACGACAGTCAGAACCAGCGCCTGCTGCTGCAGGTGCCGCCGGCCTGGTTGCCTGACCAGCAGGTGGGTGATCGCAACCTTTACCCGGCCAGTGATGCGCGCAGCAGTTTTGGTGCCTTGTTCAACTACGACCTGTATCTCAACGACACCGATGAAGGCGGCACCTACCTGGCTGCCTGGAACGAGCTGCGGCTGTTCGACAGCTGGGGTACCTTTTCCAGCACCGGGCAGTGGCGTCAGTCTTTCAATGGCGCACAGGCGGACGATACGCGCCGAGGTTTCATGCGTTACGACACCACCTGGCGCTTTACCGACGAGCAGCGCCTGCTGACCTACGAAGCCGGTGACTTCGTGACGGGTGCGTTGCCCTGGAGCAGTTCGGTGCGCGTGGGCGGGGTGCAGCTGTCACGCGACTTCGCGGTGCGTCCGGATCTTGTCACTTACCCGTTGCCTGCGTTCGCCGGTGAAGCGGCGGTGCCCACGTCGCTCGACCTGTTCATCAACGGTTTCAAGTCCAGTACCACCGAACTGCAGCCAGGCCCATACACCCTGACCAACGTGCCGTTCATCAACGGGGCCGGGGAGGCGGTGGTGGTCACCACGGATGCCCTTGGCCGGCAGGTGTCGACCACCTTGCCGTTCTATGTCACCAGCAGCCTGCTGCAGAAGGGCCTGTCGGACTACTCGGTAGCCGCCGGCAGCCTGCGCCGTGATTACGGTGTACGCGATTTCAGCTATGGGCCGGGTATCGTCTCGGGCAGCCTGCGCTATGGGCTCAGTGACATCTTCACCCTGGAAACCCACGCCGAAACGGCTGAGTCGCTGATGCTGGGTGGGCTGGGCGGCAACATGCGCGTGGGCAACTTCGGCGTGATCAACGCTGCCTTGGCGCAAAGCCGGTTCGATGGCGACAAGGGCCACCAGGTCGCCCTTGGCTACCAATACAACAGCCAGCGCATCGGCTTCGGTTACCAGCGCCTGCAACGCCACGGCGACTATGCCGACCTGAGCCGGGTGGACTCCCCGGACATGCAACTGAGCAAAAGCAGCGAACAGGTTACCCTCAGTGTCAACCTGAACGCGTACGGCAGCATTGGCGCTGGTTACTTCGACGTGCGCGCCGGTGACGGTACGCGTACCCGGTTGATCAACCTGAGCTACAGCAAGCCGCTGTGGGGCAGCAGCAGTGTGTACCTGTCGGCCAACCGTGAAGTGGGGGACAGCCAGTGGGCGGTGCAGGCGCAGCTGGTGATCCCGTTCGACCTGCACGGCACCCTGGCGCTGAGCATGGAACGCAGCAATGAAGGCGAGACCCTGCAACGGGTCAACTACAGCCGTGCGGTGCCAGCGGGTGTCGGCGTCGGTTACAACCTTGGGTATGCCGCAGGCAGCGACCGTGATGCCTATCGCCAGGCCGACGTTACCTGGCGCCTGCAATCGGTGCAATTGCAGGCCGGTGTGTATGGCAGCAGCGGCGAGATGACCCGCTGGGCCGACGCCAGTGGTTCTCTGGTGTGGATGGATGCCGGCGTGTTCGCCGCCAACCGTATCGATGATGCCTTCGTGGTGGTCAGTACCGCAGGTTACGCGGATGTGCCGGTGCGTTATGAAAACCAGGAAATCGGCCGTACCGATGCCAAGGGGCACTTGCTGGTGCCTTACAGCAGCGGTTACTACCGGGGTAAGTACGAGATCGATCCCATGAACCTACCACCGGATGTCCTCGCGCCGGACGTTGAGCAGCGTGTGGCGGTACGACGGGGCAGCGGTTACTTGCTGGAGTTCCCCCTCAAGCGCGTCATGGCGGCCAGTGTCGAATTGGTGGATGGCAACCAGCAGGTGCTCAAACTGGGTAGCCGTGTCACCCACGCAGAGAGTGGCACCCAGGCGGTGGTGGGGTGGGACGGGTTGGTGTACCTGGAGAACCTGTCGTTGCATAACCGCCTTCAGGTGGCGCTTGAAGGGGGTGGGCATTGCGAAGTGGCGTTCGACCTGCCTGACGCGCAAGGCTCGGTCCCTTTGATTGGTCCGTTGGTGTGCCGATGAATGCCTGGCGGCGGGGCCTGGTGGCGAGCGTGCTGCTGTTGCCGAGCAGTACGGCCTGGGCGCTTTGTTCGTCGGTGGCCACCTTGCCGGCAGCGTTTGGCAGCCTTAATTCTACGCAGGTTCGCAACACGGTACAGACGGCTTCCAGCCTCAACTCCGGGTTGCAGTGCACCGGTTCGCTGCTGACCTTGCTCAGCAGTGGTGATCATTTCTACGCCACGATCACGCCCGCCTCCGGTGGGCTGGTCGGCCCGACAGGCGATGTCATTCCCTACACGCTGTATGCCGATAACACCACCCGCTACCCGATTACCCGGGGTGTGGCCTACGACTTCGCCCGCAACGGCATCCTCGACTTGCTGGGGTTGCTCGGCGGTTCCACGCCCAAGGCGGTGCCGATCTACATGCGCACCCAGATTGGCAGCAATGTCGCGGCCGGGTTGTATCAAGAGGCCCTGACCGTGGCCTGGAGCTGGGATTATTGCTCGGGTATTGGCGCGTTGGGGATATGCCTTGGGCGTGACATCGGCTCGGGTAGCCAGGTCTTGAACGTGAGCCTGACGGTGACCAACGATTGCCAGATCACCACCCCCGACATCAGCTTCGCCAGTGCGCCGGTGGTGGCGGGGTTCGGCACGGTGAGCCAGGGCATAAACGTGTCATGCACCAAGGGCAGCAGCTACACGGTAGGGCTGGGTGACGGGCAGAACGTGTCCGGTGGGCGGCGGCGGATGAAGTCTTCGGCCAACAACTACCTGGCCTATGACATTTTCAAAAGTGCCGGCACCGTGCGCTGGGGGGCGTCAGGGGCTGCCAGGCGTTCCAGTACGGATGCCGACATCAACCCCGGCGCAGGTACCGGCACGGGTAGCCAGGTGTTTAACTACAACGCCAAGGTCTATACCGATCAGGCGACACCGCCGGCTGCGACCTATACCGACAGTGTGATACTGGATGTGCAGTTCTGAACGGCGGTCAATACCCCCGAAGGAGCCGCCGCCTATCGCGACGGGCTGCTCCTGCAGGGGCTGCGCAAGGCGAGGTTCAGCGCAAATCGCCAACCATGCTGGCCAAGGTCTCCAGCACCGCCCCGGCCAGTGCCTTCGAGCGCGCCCCCGACCACCCGGTGACTGCATCGGGCGCGTCGTCATGGTCCTTGAACGGCATCTCCAGCGTCAGTGACAGGCAGTCATGGGCCATGCCCACCGCATTGCAGGCCAGCGTCGTGTTCGCCTGTCCGGGTTCGTCACGGGTATAGCCATGCACCGTCTGGAAGTCGCGGGTCAGGCTGCACAAGGTGCTACGGAACTGCTCTTCGAGTTTGGCCAGCCGAGGGGTGTAACCCGGGTTGCCCTCGCATGCAGCCGTGAACACGTGGGGGATTTCTTCGTCACCGTGCACGTCGATGAAGGCATCTACACCGTACTGCTTCATCTGCGCCTGTGCAAAGAACACTTCCGGGCTGAATTCGACGCTGGCGTCCTGCCAGGCGCGGTTGAGGTCCTTGCCCTTGAAGTTGGTGCGCAGGTGGCCGAGGAAGGCGCCGTCGGGGTTCATGTTGGGGATCAGATAAAGGTCGGCCTTGGCCAGCAATTGCTGGACCACCGCGTCGTTGGCCTGCAGGCGGTCGATCACGCCTTCCATGAACCATTCGGCCATGTGTTCGCCCGGGTGCTGCTGGGCAATCAACCACAGCTTGCGCTTGCCTTCGGCACCGTCGCCTGCCCGCAGCAGGGGGATATCGCGGCCCTGGATACTGCGGCCGCTGGCCAGCAACTCGACCCCCGGGAGTTGGCGGGCGCGTTCGATCAGTTGGTTGTGGCGGGCACGCGGGTAGGGCTCGAAATAGGCGAACCAGATCTGGTCCTGTTCAGCCTTGACCTCGAACGATAGCGCCGTACCGTCGAACTGGCTGGGCACGCGGAACCAGCGCTGCTGGTCGTAGCTGGCCACAGCGTTGTAGCCGCTCCACGCGTTCTTGTACGAGGAGCCAGAAGCGTTGTCCAGGCTGAAGCGATGGACCTGCCCCGGTGTGAGCCCGCTGACCTTGAAGTGGAACCACTGGTAGTGGCCGCTGTGGGTGTCCGGGCGAATGGCCAGGTGTACCTGGGCCGGGTTGCTGGCATCCAGTACCTGTATGTTGCCGGAGTCGAAATCGCAGTCGATCTGCAGGGGGGACAGCGTCACGGTCATGTGCCGGGCTCCTTTGCGGGCATTGTTGTAGGGGTACTGTATACGGCTTGGCGGGGATGCTGTGCAAGAACAGGCAGGGCGAGCCGTCAGCGGACAGCCCGTATGCGGCGGGCCAGTGCCGGCAAATGCGTGGACTTCAGGTTATCTGAAGAACTGACTGGGCGTGGTACCGAACTGGCGTTTGAACATGCTGGCGAAGGCACTTGGGCTGTCATAGCCCAAGGCCCCCGCCACATCGATGATTCGCTCGCCCAGGGCAATTCGCTCCAGTGCCTGCATCAGCCGCGCCTGCTGGCGCCACTGGCCAAAGGTCATGCCGGTTTCCTTGCGGAACAACCGCTGGATGGTCTTTTCGTCCACCCCCAGTCGCACGCCCCAGTCGGCAACGGTGGCGTTATCGTCGGGCCGTTCATGCAATGCCGTGCAGATCACCCGCAGGCGCTGGTCTCTGGGTTGCGACAGCTTCAGCGGCAAGGTCGGCAGTACGCAGATTTCGTCGAGGATCAGGCGCATGACCCGGGCTTCGCGCGAGTCCTCGGCAAACGGTGCGGTGAACCCCACCGAGGCCTTGATCAGTTCGCTGAGCAAGGGCGAGATGCTGATGGCCTTGCTCTGCAGGGGCAGGCCGGTTGCCGCGTCGATGCGCACGAACACACTGCGCATCTTCACGTCGCCGACACAGCGAATGGCGTGCACCTGGCCGCAAGGCATCCACACACCGCGGCTGGGTGGCACCGTCCAGCATTCGTTCCCGGACTCGACGATCATCAGGCCTTTGATGGCATAGATCAGTTGATGCTTGGTATGGCTATGGGGCTCGATGAACCAGTCGCTTGGGTAGTCTGTCGCACGGCTACCCACTTCCCAGGTCCACTCATCGACCTCCACCAGCAATTCACGCTGCGGCTTTACCATCGTGACCTCGTATCGAAGCAGCCTGGCAGCGCCACTTTAGCAGCAACGGCCAGGGCGGGCCCGCGAGCGGGTGGCCGGTAGCAAGGCGGTGGCCAACCCGAGCAGCGGCAGGAACGCGATGGCTTGGTACACCCATTCGATGCCATGCCGGTCGGCCAGTGTGCCCAGGCCGGCTGCACCCACGCCGCTGATGCCGAACATCAGCCCGAACATCACCCCCGAAACCATGCCGACCCGGCCTGGCACCGCCTCCTGGGCATACACCACCAGGGCAGCGAATGCCGAGGACATCACCAGGCCGATGGCTACCGCCAGTACGGCTGTCCAGGCGAGGTTGGCATGGGGCAGGGCCAGGGCGAAGGGCGCCACGCCGAGGAACGAGACCCAGATCACGGCCTTGCGCCCGATGCGATCACCCACCGGGCCACCGGCAAAGGTGCCCAGCGCAACGGCTGCGAGGAACACGAACAGGTACAGCTGGCTGTGCTGCACACTCAGGCCGAAATGCTCGATCAGGTAGAAGGTGAAGAAGTTGGTGAACGAAGCGATGTAGACGAACTTGGCGAACATCAGCACGGCGATCACCACCACAGCGCGCCACATGGCACCCCGCGACAGGCCGGGGGCCTGTTGGCCCGCGAAGCGCTTGAGCCGGGCCTGGCCGTGGCGCACGCTCCAGCCCGTCACCCGCAGCAGCACCAGAACGGCCAGCGCAGCGGCCAGCATGAACCAGGCAATGGCCGGTTGGCCGTGCGGAATGATGATGGCGGCGGTGAGCAGTGGGCCGAGGGCCGAGCCGGTATTACCGCCGACCTGGAAGGTTGATTGCGCGGTCCCGAAGCGCCCGCCGGAAGCCATCCTGGCGACCCGCGAGGCCTCTGGGTGAAAGGTGGCCGAACCCACGCCGACCACGGCGGCGGCCACCAGCAGCATTTCATAGCTGCCGGCAAAGGCGAGCAGGGCGATGCCCACCAGCGTCACCACCATGCCGGCAGGCAGCAGGTAGGGTTGTGGGTGCTTGTCGGTGAACATGCCGACCCAAGGTTGCAGCAGGGAAGCGGTCACCTGATACACCAAGGCGATCCAGCCGATCTGGGCAAAGCTCAGCGCGAAATCGCTTTTCAGCATAGGGTAGATCGACGGCAGTACGGCTTGAATCAGGTCGTTGAGCAGGTGGGCGAATGCAGCAGCACCGACGATGCGCACGACAAAGCCCTGAGGCTGGTCGGCAGGCGTGGCGGCGGCTACGGAGGCGGCGGAAGTTGTCATGGGCAATGTTCTTCTATGGCAAGGGAGCAAGGCGTTGCCGCAGCAGGTTATCCAGTGCCGAGGTTGCCTGTCTCACGCCGAACAGGCAGCCAATGTCGCGTTTCGGGCATCCGTGCCCACAGCCTGACAGGAGAACGGAGGCGCTCCTGCAGATGATTGCCTTCAGGCCATATCGGCTGCGGTCTTGCCGGCGACCTTGTGGCGCCCGCCCAGCCATACCAGCAACAGCCCCGCAGCTGCCAGCACACCTCCGGCCATCGGCACGGCGGCGTAGCCCAGGTTCAGGCTGATAACCGCACCACCCAGCGCCGCGCCCACGGCGTTACCCAGGTTGAACGCACCCACGTTGATCGACGACGCCAGGCCTGGTGCCTCGATGGCGGCAGTCATTACACGCATTTGCAGCGGTGGTACCACGGCGAAGGTGAACATGCCCCAGACCAGCAGGGCGATGGCTGCGCCAAGGTGGCTACCCAGTACCAGGGGCATCGCCAGCATGATCAGCGCCAGCACGGCGAGGAAGATTTTCGCCGCGCCATCCAGTGACCAGTCGGCCAGGCGGCCACCCAGGCTGTTGCCAAGGGTGAAGCCAACCCCGATCAGTACCAGTCCCAAGGTTACGAAGCCGTCCGAGGCACCGGTCAGTTCGGCCAGCACCGGCGCCACGTAGGTGTACAAGGTGAACATGGCACCGGCACCGAGCACGGTGGTGGCCATTGCCAGCAGCACGCTGGGGCGGGCAATGACCGCCAGTTCCTGGCGCACATGCGGCACGCTGCCGCGTTCACCCTTGGGCAGGGCGTACCACAGCGCGGCCATGGCCAGCAGGCCAAGTACGGCGGTACCGGCAAATGCCATGCGCCAGCCGATCTGCTGGCCAATCCAGGTGGCGGCCGGCACGCCGCCGATGTTGGCGATGGTCAGGCCCATGAACATGGTGGCCACGGCGCTGGCCTGTTTCTCCTTGGGCACCACGCTGGCTGCCACCACGGCTCCCAGGCCGAAGAACGCACCATGGTTGAGGCTGGTGACCAGTCGCGAAGCGAGCAGGGTGTAGTAGTCCGGCGACAGTGACGACAGCAGGTTACCAAGGGTGAAGATGGCCATCAGCGCCATCAGCGCAGCGCGCTTCCCAAAGCGGCTGAACAGCAAGGTCATGATCGGCGCGCCGACCATCACGCCAATGGCATAGGCGGTGATCAGCATACCGGCGCTGGGGATGCTCACCTCCACGCCCTGGGCGATGACTGGCAGTAGCCCCATCGGGGTGAACTCGGTAGTGCCGATGCCAAAGGCGCCAATGGCCAACGCGAAGAGCACGCGGCCGGGTCTCATTGTTTGAGCAGTCATCAGTGTCAGTCCCAGGTTGGCGCCAGGCCGTCAGGGCTGACCTCGCGGCCATTGCGCTCCAGCTTAGCGATGCGTGCCATGTCGTCGCTGTCCAGCGTCAGGCCACGGGCAAGCAGGTTGCTGGCCAGGTTTTCACGCTTGGTCGACGACGGGATCACGGCATAGCCCAATTGCAAGGCCCAGGCCAGGGCAACCTGGGCGACGGTAGCCTTGTGCTTGGCGGCGATCTGGGCCAGCACCGGGTCTTTCAGCACTTTGCCGTAGGCCAGGGTCATGTACGAGGTCACGGTGATCCCTTGTTCCTTGAGGAACGCGGTCAGCGTGCTGTTCTGCAGGTAGGGGCTGAGCTCGATCTGGTTGGTGGCGATTTCCCCTTTGCCGACCACGGCAATGGCTTGCCTGGTCAGCTCGATGTTGAAGTTGGAAACGCCGATCTGGCGAGCCAGGCCTTGCTGCTTGGCGTCGGCCAGGGCCTTCATGTACTCGGGCAGTTCTACGCCATTGCCCGGCGCTGGCCAGTGGATCAGCAGCAGGTCGACGTAGTCGGTGCGCAGCTTCTGCAAGCTGTCACGCAGGCTGGGGATCAGCTTGTCGGCGGCGTAGTTGTCGACCCAGATCTTGGTGGTGATGAACAGCTCGCTGCGCGGCACGCCGCTTTCGGCGATGGCCTGGCCCACTTCGGCTTCGTTCTTGTAGATCTGGGCGGTATCGATGACGCGGTAGCCGACTGCCAGGGCAGACTTGACCGAGTCGATGACGGTTTGGCCGGAGAGGCGGAAGGTGCCGAGGCCGAAGGAAGGAACGCTCATGGGGTTGCTCCTGAATAGGGGGAGGATCATGTGATGGCCAGTGTGCAGGTTTGAACGGCAGCGAATAAGCCGCCATGGCGCCAAAGTCCTTTGACCTGTAGTCACAAATACATTTTCAAGCTGTGCACTCACTACATAAATAGGGCCCGAGGGGACTGGAACCTTGTTCAGCTAGCGCTTTTTTATCAAGCGTTGAGGCTGCCCATGACCCCTTCAGTAATACCTGCCGACTCCATCGATGCGCTGATTGCCCGTCAGCTGCCAGGCTGGCTCAAGCGCGCATCTGCCCAAGAGCTGACAGGCCTGCGCGCCGCTGCTTTGCGCCAACAGCGGGCGCAGGACCACGTCGACGCCTGGTTAGGGGCTATAACCCCTTTGGATGAGTTCGCCGAGTCGTTGCTCAAACGTGCACCCGAGGCCCATTCGATCAGGCAGGTAGACCTGCGCCAGGCTCAGCTCAGGCTGGTGACCCTGCAGCCAAAACCGTCGATATCACCTGCTTTACCAAGCACGTCAACACGCATCGTCAGCACCCAGACGCTTCTCTCGGCGGCACTGCATAACTTCCACGAAAAGGAAATGCAGCCTGGCTGGTTCGCGGCCGGGTCGCAGTTGGTCACTGCCAGCGGGCACCTGCTGCCGCTAAGTGCGCAAGCTTTTGTCCGCCTTTGCAGAGACATCGATATTGGCAGGCGTTATCAAAGCCATTTGCAATCGAAGCTGGAAGGCGAGGGGGTGGCCGTCGAGAGTGCCCTGGAGGAGGCGATGAGCGCCAACCTGGCGCTTGCTGCAATCGCCGCAAGAATCAAAGGTGAAATCGATGAGCAGACCTGTCAGTGGATCAACCAGGTGGTGGGCACAGGGTCTTTCCTGCCAGCCGACAACACCGTATTGAAGTGTCACACCCTGCGGCTGTTGGGCAAGGAGGTCATTGGCGCACTGGTGATCGAAGTGCGTCAGAACGCCCGCCTGCTTGGTGTTATCGCGTGGTTCCCTGAGGACCCGTATGCTCCGGTGAGTTGGCACACCAGCTGGGAGCTGCTGTACATGACCCTTGGCATACGTTTGCGTAATGAAGCGTATCGGCGCTACTTCCAGCGCTTCGTCGCAGAGCGTGATCGCGTCGCCTTCTGCGCGGCGCTGAACGCGCTGCTCAGCCACGGTAATACCGTTCTCCCGCTTGAGCTGGATGGCCGCTGTTTTGCGATCGAGGGCGACGTGTTTGTCGCGCTGCGCCAAGCCCGGATCGACAAAATGCTGGATGACGCACGGGTATTGGCGGTATCGACAGAGGATGAGGATGTCGCCGACCGTCGCGCACGTTTGCAGGGCTATCTGGATTTGGGGTTGAGCGTAGCAGGCCTGGCAGCGCTGTTTGTGCCTGTGTTGGGGCAGGCCCTGCTGGGGCTTACGGTGGTGCAGCTGGCAGGTGAGGTGTACGAAAGCTACCAGGATTGGCAGTTGGGTGATCGCGACGCCGCATTGGGCCACTTGTTCAACGTGGCCGACACGGTTGTGATGACGGCGGTGACGACGGCCGGGGCGACGGCACTTGGCAAGCTGGCCCAGCGAGTGGCGCAGGTGGATGCCTTGGTGCCGGTAAGCCTGGGCGATGGCCAGTTGCGGCTGTGTGACCCGTCCTTGTCGGGCTATCAGCGTGAGGGCGTCGATCTGATGGTAGGACAGGCCGTGAATGAAACTGGCCGTTCGCTGAGGCGCCTGCACGATGCTGTCTATGAGGTGAGTGAAGGGGACGATGGCGCATGGCGTATTCATCATCCATCAAGGCCACAGGCCTACGTACCGGCACTTGAGCACAATGGTGCCGGGGGATGGGTGCATGAGTTCGAACAACCGCAGCGCTGGCATGACGCCGCCTACATGGTGCGCCGCCTTGCCAGTCGTACGGCGCAGGTGCCCGATGAGGCGGTGTCTGTGGCGTTGCAGGCCACGGGTTTCGAGGCTGACAGCCTGCGCCGTTTGTTACTGGAAAATGCGCCCCCGCCGGCACGCCTGCTCGATGCCATCGAGCGCCAGCAATTGCACCGTGATTTCCCGGCGTTGCGAGGTGAGGCTTTCGAGGAGGTCTTCAACGAGCGACAGATCAGCCCGCAAGCAGCAGACCGGGTCTTGATGCGGGACTTCCCAGGCCTTTCCCACCGCTGCGCACGGGAAATCGTCGAGGGGGCCAGCAGTGTCGAGATGGAGAGCCTGACGGGCGCAGGCCGGGTGCCCTTGGCCTTGGCGGAACGTGCACGCTGGGCAATACGCGACAGTCGGCTAGACCGTGCCTGCGCAGGGTTGCGCCAGGCCGCGGCAGAAAATGACGATACCGGTAAGCTCGCGCTGGGCCTGCTCGATGCCATCGCCCCCTGGTCGGCTGGGGTCAACGTTGAGCTGCCTGCCGCGGGCAGGGGTGGGTTGCTGCAGACGTTGAGACGGCAACTGGACAGCCGCCAGCGACAGTTGCTCGGTATTAGCCAGATGACGGATGACGCACTGGGTGAGCGGCTTGCGCGTGAGGCGCTCGCTGACCGTGAAGCGGCGGCCCGAATGATTGGGCTGGCCCGTGTGGGGCAGGGGATTCGCCCTCCTGTGCGGTTGTTCGATGGGCGTTTGGGCTACCCGCTCAGTGGCCACCTGACAGGCACCCGCCAGGCACTGCGGCGCACGTTGAACCACGTGTTCCCGGTGATGAGCAGTGAGCAGCTGGAGGGCTACCTGCAAAACCTGGCACAGCGGGGGGTGGACCCGTGGGACCATGTCAGCCAACTGTTACAGGCCAAGGTCAGCCTCAAGCAGGCATTGCAAGCCTGGCGAAATGACGCAGGGCTGAACATTGTTCGCCGCCTGCGTCGTATCAAGGTTGCCAGGCGCATTACGGCAAGCTGGCAGCGCTTTACCCCTGGAGAGGTGGCGGGTGACTACCACCTGACCCTCGTGGGTGAGCGGGTGGGTGACCTGCCGGCTTTGCCTGAAAATGTGAGTTTTGACCACATCACGCACCTGACCCTGCGCGATATGCAGGTGACGAGCCTTGATGCAGGCTTTCTTGGTCGCTTCAGCAAGGTGCGCAACCTGGACTTGCGGAACAACCGGCTGACACGCCTTCCTGCAGGTATCGAGCAACTGACCGAATTGAAAAACCTGCGCCTTGGCGGCAACCAGATCGTGCTTTCCAGTGAGGATAACCTGCGTTTGAGCCAGCTTGTGGAACTGCGCCGCCTGGAGCTCAACGGCAACCCGGTCGGTTTGCTGCCACCCTTGGCGTCTTTCCCCCTGCTGCGCCGGCTGTCCTTGCGCAACACCGGGCTGGGCGAACTGCCCGCTGATCTGGCCAGGCACGGTAATCTGGAGTTGCTGGACATGCGTGACAACCAGATCCAGACGCTGCCTGAAGCGTTGTCTTTAGTGCCGCTTCGCCTGTGGCGGGGCCTGGAGCTGCACGACAATCCACTCTCGGACGAAACCCTGCAGCGCTTGCAGTTGGCCTGGGCGTCGGCCGGGGCCGCTGAGCGTCGACGTGTAGCTCATGCCACTGCGATCCCGAATGCTGCAGCCCCTTGGTTGTCAGGATTCACGCCGGCCCAGCGCGAGGTGCGATTGGCGAGCTGGAACCGCTTGAACCAGGAAGCCGGGGCGCAGGATCTGTTCCGCTTTTTCTCTGATTTACGCGACCTGCGTGAATACGACGCACAACCGCGCGACCTTCAGGCGCGGGTGTGGCATATCCTCGAAGCCTGCGAACAGCACGCTGAAGTACGCGCGAGCCTGTTCGAGCAAGTTGCCCGGCCGCGCAGTTGCAGCGACGAGTTGCTGCTGACGCTCAGCGAGCTGGAGGTTGGCGCGCTGGTCGCCAAGGCCGGAACAGCCGGTACCGGGTTGCAGAAAGAGCGGGCGCTGGTCAGGCTGGGGCGTTCGTTGTTCCGCCTGGACAAAGTCAACGCAATTGCCGCGCGGCATATTGCGGATTACTTTTCGAACGATCCCGTAGAGGTTTACCTGACCTATCGCGTCAGGCTGGCGGATAGCCTCGACCTTCCCGTGCAGCCCAGCCATCTTTCGTATGAGAGTTTCAGCGGGGTTGGCCGCGAAGACCTGGACGCCGCGCGCAGCGAGGTGCTGCGGCAGGAAACGCCACAAGCGTTGGCGCAGGCGCTGGCAGATCGATCCTTCTGGCAGGACTACCTGCACGAGCAGCAGGCGGCGCGCTTCAGCCGCCTGGACGAGCCTTTTCAGCAGCGCCTGGATGTGTTGCTGGAACAATCGAAAACGCTGAGCGATGGCGACTATTTTGCCCAGGTCGAGCATATCTGCGCAGCGCGTGAGGTCGCGAAACGGCAGCTTTTGCTTGAATTGAGCCGAGAGGCAATTCAACGCCACGGCCTATGAACGAAACAGCCCGCCGAGAGGCGGGCTGTTCGCTGGGGCGGGACGATCAGCGGCGGCGGAACAGCGGCAGCGGTTCGTCGGTGGCGGCCTGGTAGGTCACCGAGAAGTCCTTCAGGCTTTGCAGCGCATCTTCCGGGTCCTTGTCGGCACGGATGGCGAAGGCGTCGAAGCCGCAGCGGGCCATGAAGAACAGCTGGTCGCGCAGCACATCGCCGATGGCGCGCAGTTCGCCTTTGAACTTGTAGCGGTCACGCAGCAGGCGCGCATTGGAGTAGCTGCGGCCGTCGGTGAATGCCGGGAAGTTCAGGGCGATGACCTGGAAGTGGTGCACGTCTTCACCGATTTCCTCTGCTTCCTGGTCGCTGTCCAGCCATACACCCAGGCCGCCATCGCGAGCCTTGAGCACATGGGCATGGTCGCGCCACATTTGCAGCGGCACGATGTAGTCGTCGCAGTTGGTCAGCTCGTCGAACGAGGTTTCCTTGGGCAGCAGGTGCCAGGTTTCGTCGACGATCTGGTTGTTCTTAATGATTCGCTGCATAGACGCGTTCCTTGAAGGGGTCGATGCCGATACGCTGGTAGGTGTCGATGAAACGCTCTTCCTCGGTACGTTGCTCGACGTACACGGCGATCAGCTTCTCGATCACATCGGCCATGTCATCCTGCGCGAAGGACGGGCCAAGGATCTTGCCCAGGCTTGCGCCGCGTGCGGCGTTGCCGCCCAGCGACACCTGGTAGAACTCCTCACCCTTCTTGTCCACGCCGAGGATGCCGATGTGGCCCACGTGGTGGTGGCCGCAGGCGTTCATGCAGCCGGAGATGTTCAGGTCGATTTCGCCGATGTCGAACAGGTAGTCCAGGTCGTCGAAGCGGCGCTGGATGGACTCGGCAATCGGGATCGACTTGGCGTTGGCCAGCGAGCAGTAGTCGCCACCCGGGCAGCAGATGATGTCGGTCAGCAGGCCGATGTTCGGGGTAGCGAAGCCGCCTTCGCGCAGTTCAAGCCACAGCGCGTGCAGCTGGCGCTGCTCGACGTCGGCGAGGATGATGTTCTGCTCGTGCGAGGTGCGCAGGAAGCCGAAGCTGTAGCGTTCTGCCAGGTCGGCCACGGCGTCCAGCTGCTTGTCGGTCACGTCGCCAGGGGCAACACCGGTAGGCTTGAGTGACAGGGTAACAGCCACGTAGCCCGGGCGTTTGTGGGCGCGGGTGTTGCGCGAGCGCCAGCGGGCGAAACCTGGATGCTCGGCATCCAGGGCGGTGTAGTCGACGTTGTCGAGTGCGAGGTACTCGGGGTCGACGAAGTGGCGCGATACGCGTTGCACTTCGGCTTCGGTCAGGGTGGTGGTGCCGCCACGCAGGTGGACCATTTCGGCCTCGACCTTTTCGGCGAACACTTCCGGGGTAAGGGCCTTGACCAGAATCTTGATCCGCGCCTTGTACTTGTTGTCACGGCGACCGTAACGGTTGTACACGCGCAGGATGGCATCGAGGTAGCTGATCAGGTCCTGCCACGGCAGGAACTCGTTGATGAACGAGCCCACCACCGGGGTACGGCCCAGGCCGCCACCGACCAGCACACGGAAGCCCAGTTCGCCGGCCGCGTTGCGCACGGGCTCAAGGCCAATGTCGTGCACTTCGATGGCGGCGCGGTCTTCCTGCGAACCGTTGATGGCGATCTTGAACTTGCGTGGCAGGTAGGCGAATTCCGGGTGGAAGGTGGTCCACTGACGGACGATTTCACACCATGGGCGCGGGTCGACGATCTCGTCTGCGGCCACACCGGCGAACTGGTCGGTGGTGGTGTTGCGCAGGCAGTTGCCGCTGGTCTGGATCGCGTGCATCTGCACGGTGGCCAGCTCGGCGAGGATGTCGGGGATGTCTTCCAGCGCCGGCCAGTTGAACTGCACGTTCTGGCGGGTGGAAATGTGGGCATAGCCCTTGTCATAGTCGCGAGCGATCTTGGCCAGGGTGCGGACCTGGTTGGCGTTCAGCTGGCCGTACGGCACCGCGACACGCAGCATCGGCGCGAAACGTTGGATGTATAGGCCGTTCTGCAGGCGCAGAGGGCGGAATTCTTCTTCGCTCAGCTCACCGGCCAGGTAGCGGCGGGTCTGATCACGGAACTGCTTGACGCGGTCCTCGATGATCCGCTGATCGTACTCGTCGTATACGTACATAAAAGTCCTGTCTCAGGCATGCAGCTATTCGCGCGCACGGCCGCGCACTCCGGTACGGAGCCGGGGAACGATAGCAGGTTGCGGTTATGCGCTAAAGTGATGTTTTTGCATATGAAAAGAACCAAATGGACTATGTGAGATTGACTGCCATTTGTGCGCGGAGCATCGCCAGGCGTTTATAATCCGGCGTTTGCTTCGCAGAGATGTGACCCCATGCTCAAGGCCCTGTGCCAAAGCTTGTGCCTTGCCTTGCCACTGGTGGCAAATGCGCAACCGGCTTCGGTGGTGTTCCTCAACCCGGGGCTGTCCACCGAGACATTCTGGACCAGCTATACCCGCTTCATGCAGGCCGCTGCGGACGAGCTGGGCATGACCCTGCAGGTGCAATACAGCGAGCGCAGAGCCGACCTGGCACTGACCCAGGCCCGGGCGATCCTGAGCGCGCCGCAGCGGCCGGATTACCTGGTGCTGGTCAACGAGCAGTATGTGGCACCGGAAATCCTGCGGCTGTCGCGTGGCACCGGGGTGAAGCTGCTGCTCGTCAACAATGGCCTGACCGCCAGCCAGCGCCTCAGCATCGAGGCCCAGCCCGACAAGTATGCCGAGCCACTGGGTACCTTGATGAGCAACGACGAGCAGGCAGGCTTCCAGATGTTGCACCTGATGCTCGCGCAGCTGCCTCGCGACGCAGGGCCGGTGGATCTGGTGGCTTTTGCCGGGGTCAAGACCACCCCCGCCTCGCAGTTGCGCGTTGAGGGCATGCGCCGCGCCTTGGCCGATTTCCCTCAGGTGCGCTTGCGGCAAGTGGTATACGGCGGCTGGAACCGCCAGCGCGCCTACGAGCAAGCGAAGCAGTTGCTTGAGCGTTACCCGGCCACCCGGCTGGTGTGGTCGGCCAATGACCAGATGGCTTTTGGTGCCATGCAGGCGTTCGAGGAGGCCGGGTACATGGCGGGTCGTGACGTGCTGTTCGCTGCCGTCAACAGCTCGCCCGAAGCGTTGCGAGCACGTATCGATGGGCGCTTGAGCGTGCTGATGGGTGGGCATTTCACCCTTGGCGGTTGGGCCATGGTGATGCTGCACGATGACGCCCACGGGCTGGCGTTGAACCGCGACGGCCTGCGCGAGCGCCGTGTTCCGGTATTGCAGGAAATCGATCAGGCCAAGGCCAGGCGTTGGCTGAAGCTGTTGGAAAGGGATGACTACGGCGTCGATTTTCGGCGTTACAGTGCTGAAGGGCGCCCGCCCGGTTACCGTTACCCGTTTCTGGCGTCACCGGTCGAATATTGAATGACCCTGCTTGAGGGAAGGGCATTGCTCGTCTTAACTGCTGGTGGTGAAGTGCATTCCCATAACCACTACAAGAGGCAATGCAATGGGAAACTCAACCAAGGTCCGCAAAGCTGACAGCAGCGTCGATGCCTGGGCGATCCTCTGCCTTATCGTTCTGGTGGTGGTCACTGCCGTGTATTGGGTCAGCCACCAGTGACTTGAAACTCAAGACCGTGATGTAGCAGGGCGCCTGTGGGAGGGAATCTCGCAGGCGCTTTAGTATTGCCTGTGCCCGTCTCTTTGCGGTGAACATCTGCCTTGAGAATGGCGC
>NZ_JBQENN010000006.1:0-79705 GCF_052044625.1 Pseudomonas sp. 22515 | reverse complement strand
ACACGTATCGGTGGTTGGGGAAAGGCCGCCGTAGGCGCGGGTTTACCCGCGAAAGGGCCGGGCCTGCTGGCCAATCTCCACCCGCCGTTCACCGTTGCCGCCGCGACCGTATTCGCGGGTAAACCCGCTCCTACACACGTATCGGTGGTTGGGGAAAGGCCGCCGTAGGCGCGGGTTTACCCGCGAAAGGGCCGGGCCTGCTGGCCAATCTCCATCCGCCGTTCACCGTTGCCGCCGCGACCGTATTCGCGGGTAAACCCGCTCCTACACACGCATCGCTGGTTGGGCGCAGGCCGCTGTAGGCGCGGGTTTACCCGCGAAGAGGCCGGCACAGGCTAGCGGGTCAGGTGCAGCGCCAATTGCACCAGGCCGATCAATACCGCAATGAACACCAGGGTGAACAGCGCCCCCAACGCAATGAAGTGGCTGGCCTTGCCGTGGGTGAAGTCGCGTGCGCGGTTTTTGCCGCTTTGCACGCCGAAGGCGGCAGCGAGGATGCTGTGCAGCATCTGCCAGAAGGTCGGGGGTTTGCCCTGGCTGGAATCGTCCATGGTGGCTCCTGGGGAAATCAGAGGCAATCAAGGACAGTGTAGGCAATGGTTGTGAGGTTGCCTGTGCCGGCCTCTTCGCGGGTAAACCCGCTCCTACAGGTCAATCACGGCCCTTGAGGCCTGTTTCATACCTGTGTGGGCGAGCCCGCGAAGAAGCCAGCGCAGTCGTTTAGCTGTCATACCCCAGGTTAGGCGCCAGCCAGCGCTCGCTTACGCTGATATCCTGGCCTTTGCGTGCGCTGTAACGTTCGATCTGGTCCTTGTCGACCTTGCCTACGGCAAAATACTTCGCCTGCGGGTGGGCGAAGTACCAGCCGCTGACCGCCGCCGCCGGGAACATCGCGAAGTGCTCGGTGAGGTACACCCCGCTTGGCCCGGTCTCACCGATGGCGGTGCCATCGAGCAGGCGGAACAGGGTTTCCTTTTCGGTGTGGTCGGGGCAGGCCGGGTAGCCCGGCGCAGGGCGGATGCCGCTGTACTGCTCCTTGATCAGCGCCTCGTTGTCCAGGTGTTCGTCGCGGGCATAGCCCCAGTGCTCTTTACGCACCTGCTCGTGCAGCCATTCGGCACAGGCTTCGGCCAGGCGGTCGGCCAGGGCCTTGACCATGATCGAGCTGTAGTCGTCGCCCTTGTCCTGGTAAGCCTTGGCCACTTCCTCGGCACCGATGCCGGCGGTGGTGATAAAACCACCTACGTAGTCGGTCACGCCGCTGTCTTTCGGTGCGACGAAGTCGGCCAGCGACCAGTTGGGCTTGCCGTCCGGCTTGATGGTCTGCTGGCGCAGGTGGTGCAGGGTGGCCAGTGCCTGGCCGTCTTCGCCGTAGACTTCGATGTCGTCATCGGCCACCTGGTTGGCCGGCCAGAAGCCGAATACCGCGCGGGCGCTGATCAGCTTCTCGTCGATCAGCTTGTCGAGCATCTCGCGGGCATCCTTGTACAGCGCCGTAGCAGCCTCGCCAACCACCTCGTCGGTGAGGATGCGCGGGAACTTGCCGGCCAGGTCCCAGGAGATGAAGAACGGGGTCCAGTCGATGTACTCGGCCAGGGTGCGCAAATCGATGTCTTCCAGCACCTTGACGCCGGTGAAGGAGGGCACCGCTGGCTGGTAGCTGGCCCAGTCGTACTGCGGCTTGGCAGCGATCGCCTGGGCGTAGCTGAGGCGCTCGGTGCGGGCGCTGCGGTTGGCGGTGCGCTCGCGCACGTCCACGTATTCCAGGCGGGTCTTCTCGACGAAGCCCGGCTTGAGTTCCTTGGACAGCAACTGGGTGGCCACGCCGACCGCGCGCGAGGCGTCGGTGACGTAGATGACTGCGTCGTTGCTGTACTTGGGCTCGATCTTGACCGCCGTGTGCGCCTTGGAGGTGGTGGCGCCACCGATCATCAGCGGCAGTTCGAAGCCCTGGCGCTGCATTTCGCGGGCAACGTGGACCATTTCGTCCAGCGACGGGGTAATCAGGCCGGACAGGCCGATGATGTCGCACTTCTGCTCGCGGGCCGTCTGCAGGATCTTCTCCGCCGGCACCATCACGCCAAGGTCGACGATGTCGTATCCGTTACAGCCCAGCACCACGCCGACAATGTTCTTGCCGATGTCGTGCACGTCGCCTTTCACCGTGGCCATCAGGATCTTGCCCTTGGCTTCTGGCTTGTCGCCTTTTTCGGCTTCGATGAAGGGGATCAGGTGAGCAACGGCCTGTTTCATGACGCGGGCCGACTTGACCACCTGCGGCAGGAACATCTTGCCCGCGCCGAACAGGTCGCCGACCACGTTCATGCCGTTCATCAGCGGGCCTTCGATCACTTCGATGGGGCGCGCGCACTGCTGGCGGCATGCTTCGGTGTCTTCGACGATGAACGCGGTGATGCCCTTGACCAGCGCGTGCTCCAGGCGTTTTTCCACCGGCAGCGAGCGCCACTCTTCGTTTTCCACTTCCTTGGTTGCGCCGCCACCCTTGTAGTCGTCGGCGATGGCCAGCAGTGCATCGGTGCCATGCGGGGTGCGGTTGAGCACCACGTCCTCGACCTTTTCACGCAGCTGGGCCGGGATCTCGTCGTAGATCTCCAGCTGGCCGGCGTTGACGATACCCATGGTCAGGCCGTTCTGGATGGCGTGATACAGGAACACCGAGTGGATCGCCTCACGCACCGGGTTGTTGCCTCGGAACGAGAACGACACGTTGGACACGCCACCCGAGCTCAGGGCGTGGGGCAGGTGGTCGCGGATATAGGCACAGGCCTCGATGAAGTCGACGGCGTAGTTGTTGTGCTCTTCGATACCGGTGGCGACGGCGAAGATGTTCGGGTCGAAGATGATGTCTTCTGGCGGGAAGCCCACTTCGTTGACCAGGATGTCATAGCTGCGCTGGCAGATTTCCTTCTTGCGCGCGGCAGTGTCGGCCTGGCCGACTTCGTCGAAAGCCATGACCACCACGGCAGCGCCATAGCGCTTGCACAGGCGGGCGTGGTGCTTGAACTGCTCGACGCCTTCCTTCATGGAAATGGAGTTGACGATGCCCTTGCCCTGGATGCACTTGAGGCCGGCTTCGATCACTTCCCACTTGGACGAGTCGATCATGATCGGTACACGCGAGATGTCCGGCTCACCCGCGATCAGGTTGAGGAACCGGACCATGGCCGCCTGGGAGTCGAGCATCCCTTCGTCCATGTTGATGTCGATTACCTGAGCGCCGGCCTCGACTTGCTGCAGGGCGACTTCCAAGGCTTCGGTATAGTTCTCTTCGCGGATCAGCCGGGCGAATTTGGCGGAACCGGTGATATTGGTGCGCTCACCGACGTTGACGAACAGCGACTGGCGGTCGATGGTGAACGGCTCCAGGCCCGACAGGCGGCAGGCCTTGGCGATTTCCGGGATCTCGCGCGGCTTGTACTTGGCCACGGCTTCGGCAATGGCCTGGATATGGCCTGGGGTGGTGCCGCAGCAACCGCCGATGATGTTGAGGAAACCGCTGGCGGCGAATTCTTCGACCACCGCGGCCATCTCGGCCGGGGTTTCGTCGTACTCACCGAAGGCGTTCGGCAGGCCTGCGTTGGGGTGGGCGGACACGTGGGTGTCGGCCTTGGTGGCCAGCTCTTCCAGATACGGGCGCAGGTCCTTGGCGCCGAGGGCGCAGTTCAGGCCCACGGAAATCGGCTTGGCGTGGCGCACCGAGTTCCAGAACGCTTCGGTGGTCTGCCCCGACAGGGTACGGCCGGAGGCGTCGGTGATGGTGCCGGAGATCATGATCGGCAGTTCGACGTTGTCGTCCTCGAACACTTGCTGCACGGCGAAGATCGCCGCCTTGGCGTTGAGGGTGTCGAAGATGGTTTCGATCAGGATCAGGTCGGCGCCGCCTTCGATCAGGCCGCGGGTGGCCTCGATGTAGTTTTCTACCAACTCGTCGAAGGTGACGTTGCGGAACCCAGGGTCGTTGACGTCCGGGGAAATCGAACAGGTTCGGCTGGTAGGGCCGAGCACGCCGGCAACGAAGCGCGGCTTGTCCGGCGTTTCCAGGGTCTTGGCATCGGCAACCTGGCGAGCGATGCGCGCGCCTTCGACGTTCAGCTCGTAAACCAGCGACTCCATGCCGTAGTCGGCCTGGGAAATCTGCGTGGCGTTGAAGGTGTTGGTTTCGAGAATATCGGCACCGGCATCCAGGTAGGCCTTCTCGATGGCGGCGATCACGTCCGGGCGGCTGAGCAGCAACAAGTCGTTGTTACCCTTCACATCGCTTGGCCAATCGGCAAAACGCGTGCCACGATAGTCGTGTTCCTCCAGACGGTAGCTTTGGATCATAGTACCCATGCCGCCGTCGAGGATCAGGATGCGCTCTTTGAGTGCGTTCTGGAGTGCTTGGAGACGAGCGCTGCGGTCGGACATAGGAACTACCTGGTCGGGCGAATATCAGAAGGTGCCGAATCATAACAAAGCTGCGCGGTTTTTAGGCATGTCGCCCATTTGCATGAAAACTGCTCATGTTGGGCGGGTGGAGGCAGCGCAAGGCACCCAGGACGACCAGGCAACAAATCGTGATGGCTTTCAAGAACCAGGACTTTCCGCACATGGTGCATCGTATCCTTGCCGGCGCCTTCGCCTTGCTCATCAGCGGCGCGGTATTCGGGCAGGCCCCCCAGTCGAGCCCGGCTATTTCCTACACCCGGGACATTCAACCGATCTTCACCGAGAAGTGCGTGGCCTGCCACGCCTGCAACGACGCCGCCTGCCAGCTCAAGCTGGAAAGCCCTGAAGGCGCGGTACGCGGGGCCAGCAAGGTCCCGGTGTACCAGGGCGAGCGGAGCAAAGCGGTGCCCACCACGCGGCTGTTCTACGACGCACACAGCGAAGAGCAGTGGCGCAAGAAGGGCTTCTACTCGGTGCTCGACAATCAGGGCGGTCAGGCCGCGTTGATGGCGCGCATGCTGGAATTGGGCCACAAGACCCCGCTTACGCCCAACGCCAAGCTGCCCGAAGAGATCGTCCTGGGCCTGAGCCGCAACAACATGTGCCCGTTGCCCCATGAATTCGACGCCTATGCCGGCGCACACCCCAAGGAGGGCATGCCGCTGGCGGTGACCGGGCTGACCGACGACGAATACGCCACCCTGCGCCGCTGGCTGGCGGCCGGTGCGCCGGTGGAGTACCAGCCGATCCAGCCTAGCGCGGCCGAAGCCAGGCAGATCGCAGAGTGGGAAGAACTGCTCAACCGCCCGGGTTCCACCGAGGCGCTGGTGGGCCGCTGGCTGTACGAGCACCTGTTTTTGGCGCACATCTATTTCGCTGGCGGCGAGCAGGGCCACTTCTTCCAGTGGGTGCGCTCGCGCACGCCAAGTGGCAAGCCGGTCGATATCATTGCCACCCGCCGCCCCAACGACCCACCGGGCACGGACTTCTACTACCGGTTGATCCCGGTGCAGGGCGTGATCGTGCACAAGACGCACATCACTTACCCGATGGGGCCGCAGAAGCTCAAGCGCGTGAAGCAGCTGTTCTATGCCGGTGACTGGCATGCTGCCGCGCTTCCGGGCTACGGCCCGCGCCACCGGGCCAATCCGTTTGAAACCTTCGAGGCGATCCCGGCGGTGGCGCGCTACCAGTTCATGCTGGATAACGCCGAGTACTTCGTGCGCACCTTCATCCGTGGCCCGGTGTGCCGCGGGCAGATTGCCACTGACGTGATCCGCGACAACTTCTGGGCGCTGTTCCAGGAGCCGGCCTTCGATCGCTACATCACCGATGCCAAGTACCGCGGCGAGGCTACCCCGCTGCTGGCCATGCCTGGTCAGATCGATGACGTGGGCAGTGTGCTGAGCCTGTGGCACGCCTATCGTGACAAGCGCAACGACTACGAGAAACTGCGCCGTGAAGCCTATGCCGAAATGCCGGCACCGAGATGGTCGACGCTGTGGGCCGGTAACGACAATGCGCTGCTGAGCATCTTCCGTCACTTCGACAGCGCATCGGTGACCAAGGGCCTGGTGGGGGATGTGCCGCTGACCGTGTGGCTGTTCGACTACCCGTTGTTCGAGCGCACGTATTACCAGCTGGCGGTCAACTTCGATGTGTATGGCAACGTTTCGCACCAGTTGCAGACGCGCCTGTACTTCGACCTGATCCGCAACGGCGCCGAGGTCAACTTCCTGCGCCTGATGCCGGCCGACCAGCGCAAGGCGATCCTTGGCGACTGGTACCAGAACAGTGGCAAGGTTAAGATGTGGATGGATTATGAAGACATCGACACCGACACCCCGAGTGGCATCAAGCTCGACCCGCGCAACCCCAAACGCGATTTTGGCCTGAAGCTGCTGCAGCGCACCGGCAGCCTGAATGCCGCACCGGACCCGATCAACCGCTGCCAGGGCGCGTTCTGCTCACGGCCGCAGATGAGCGAAGAATTCCGCAATGCCGAGCAGTCGCTCAGCCGTCTGGTGTCGCGCCCGGCGGCGGGGCTTAAGGTGATCAACCAGTTGCCCGAGGCGACCATGCTGCGTATCGAAGGGCAGGACGGCCAGCGTCAGGTGTACAGCCTGCTGCGCAACCGCGCGCACAGCAACGTGGCGTTCCTGCTGGGTGAGGCGTACCGCTACCAGCCGGGGCTGGATACCCTGACCCTGTACCCGGGTGTGCTCTCCAGCTACCCGAACTTCATCTTCAACATCCCGACCAAGGATGTGCCGGAGTTCGTCGAGGACATGGAGTACGCCAAAGATGACGCGGCGAAGTTCGAGCGCATTGTCATGCGCTGGGGTGTGCGCCGCAGTCACCCGGCGTTCTGGCGCTATTTCCATGACCTGAACAGCTATATCAAGGAAACCGAACCGGTCGAGGCGGGCGTGCTGGACATGAACCGGTACGAGAACCTCTGATCGGGTTGGCTGACCTTTCCGAGTACCTTGCGGTCGGAACGGGTGGGTGGTCTTGATCGATTGCAAAAGGGGGCTGCTTTGCAGCCCTTCGCGGGTGAACCCGCTCCTACAACAGGTACGGCGCGGCTCTCAAGGCTGGCGCTGGCCTTTGCACTCGATACGGGCCTCAATGCACCGCCAAGCGCAGGGTATTCCATGCTGTATTCGCTTCAGGCACTGCGGGCGTTCGCCGCCTGGGTGGTGGTCTGCCACCATTTCATGCAGATCTTCTTCGACTTCCACGCCACCGGCCCCATCGGCCAACTGCTCACCGACCGTGGCGCCGTAGGCGTCGACATCTTCTTCGTCATCAGTGGGCTGGTCATCTACCTGTCGACCCGCGACAAAACCATCGAACCGCGCCAGTTCCTGCTCAATCGGGCGCTGCGCATCGTCCCTGCCTACTGGTTCTACACAGCCCTGATGGCCATGTTGCTGCTGGCATTCAGCCAATGGATGCCGCATCAGGCGTTTGACTGGCGGCACCTGTTCCTGTCGCTGCTGTTCATCCCGGCGGAAAACCCAGGTGGCTATGGCCTGTACCCGACCCTGAACGTGGGCTGGACGCTGAACTTCGAGATGTTCTTCTACCTGCTGTTCGGCCTGGCCTTCCTGGTACGCCAACGGCATCACCTGCTGCTGGTGACTGCCGCTCTGTTGCTGGTCAGTGAGGTACTGGGGCGCATGGGCGTGGTCAGCCGCTTCTACAACAACGGCATCATCTACGAGTTTCTGCTGGGCATTGGTGTCGGCGTACTGTACCGCCGCGGGCTGATCCGTCAGGGGCGGTGGTTGCCGCTGGCGTTGCTGGGTGTGGCGGGCATGGCGATCTACTATCTGGACGCTTCCCAGCGCTTGCTGCACTGGGGGTTACCGAGTGCGATGGTCGTCCTGGCCTTCGTGGCCATGGAGCCGCTGTTCCAGGGCAATCGGCTGCTCAAGGCCCTTGGCGACTGTTCGTACTCGGTGTACCTGATACATGTGCTGGTGCTGTATGCCGGTTGGTTCGCCAGTCAGCGCCTGCATCTGAACCCGTTCCTGACATTTGCCCTGTGCGTGCCGTCCATTGGACTAATGTCGTGGTTCAGCTACCAGTGGCTGGAGCGCGGCCTATACCGGCGAATGCAGGCCTGGCTGGCGGCGCAACGGGGGCCGGCCCCTGAATATGCGCTTTCCCGAGTCAATTGCTAGGACTTTGTTCGAAGGCTGGGTTGGCGTACACTTGGCCGCAAGTCTGTGAGGAACCTACATGAGCGCTATAACCATTACCGACGCCGCCCATGACTACCTGGCCGATCTGCTCTCCAAGCAGAATACGCCCGGCATCGGCATTCGCATTTTCATCACCCAGCCGGGCACCCAGTACGCCGAGACGTGCATCGCCTACTGCAAGCCGGGCGAAGAGAAGCCTGACGACACCGCCGTGGGTCTGAAAAGCTTCACTGCTTACCTGGACGCCGTCAGCGTACCGTTCCTGGAAGACGCACTGGTCGACTACGCCACCGACCGCATGGGCGGCCAGCTGACCATCAAGGCGCCAAACGCCAAGGTGCCGATGGTCAACGAAGACAGCCCGATCAACGAGCGTATCAACTACTACCTGCAGACCGAGATCAACCCCGGCCTGGCCAGCCATGGCGGCCAGGTGAGCCTGGTGGACGTGGTCGATGACGGCATTGCCGTGCTGCAGTTCGGTGGTGGCTGCCAGGGTTGCGGCCAGGCCGATGTCACCCTGAAGGAAGGCATCGAGCGCACCCTGCTCGAGCGTATTCCGGAGCTGAAGGGCGTGCGCGACGTGACTGACCACAGCCAGAAAGAAAACGCCTACTACTGAGTTGAAGGCGGCTCCCTTAGCAACAAAGTGTTACGGTTTCAACCCCTGCGACAACAGGCCGCAGCCCGTATTCAAAGGGCTGCAGGCCATACCCGCCATGGTCGGGTAGAACCCCTCTGGGTGTCATGCCAGAATGCCCCGGTTTTTCGACCGGCCCATCCCGAGGGCCGGCACCTTCCCTGTAAAGGATGGTTTCATGAATGATCTTTTGACCCGGCGTGCAGTTGTCGCCGGCATGGGCGTTCTCGGGCTTGGCCTGCTGGCAGGCTGTAGCCCGGCCCGGGGGCTCGAGTTCAAGTACGGCAAGAACATGAGCAACGAAATCCTCGGGCGCAAGTTCAGCCTCAAAGACCCGCAAGGTAACGTGCGCACCCTGTCGAGCTTCTACGGCAGCATGCCGATGGTCTTCTTCGGCTTCACCCAGTGCCCGGCCGTCTGCCCGACCACGCTGGCGCGGGCGGCGCAGATTCGCAAGCTGCTGAGGGGCCGCGACCGCGACCTGTTCCAGGTGGTATTCATCACCCTGGACCCGGAGCGCGACACGCCCGAGGTGCTCGATGCCTACGTCAAGGCCTTCGACCCGACGTTCACCGCGCTGACCGGCACCCCCGAGGAAATTGCCGCGGTGGCCAAGGAATTCAAGGTGTTCTACGAGAAGGTTCCGGCCGGAGACACCTACACCATTTCTCATTCGTCCACCAGCTACGTCTACGATACACGTGGCACCCTGCGCCTGAGCCTTGGCCATTCCCTGAACGCCAAGGAATGCGCCGAAGATCTGGTCACCCTGATGGAGATCTGCTGAATGTCGATGCAACCGATCAAACGCGGTTTGGCTGCCCTGGTACTGATGGGGCTGGCCCTGCCGGCCCTGGCCCAGACCACCGTGAGTGATGCCTGGGTGCGTGCCAGCGTGCCGCATCAGCAGTCCACCGGTGCGTTCATGGTCCTGACTGCCAGCAGCGACAGCAAGCTGGTGGGTGTGGCTTCGCCCGTGGCCAAGACCGTGCAGGTGCACGAGATGACCATGAACGGTGACGTGATGGGCATGCGTGAGGTCAAGGCTGTCGAATTGCCAGCCGGCAAGGCAGTGACCCTGGACCCGAATGGCCTGCATGTCATGCTGATGGGCCTGAACAATCAGGTGAAGGAGGGTGACAAAGTGCCACTGACCCTGATCATCGAGGATGCCAAGGGCGCCAAGGAAACCCTGGACGTTCAGGCGCAAGTGCGTGCACTCAACGCCGACGCGGGTGGTGGGTATGATCACATGCACATGAACCACTGACAGATCAAAGGGCCGCGTTCAGCGGCCCTTTTTTTCAACTGCGCCTTTCAGCTACGAAAGCGCGGCAGCGGTCTGTCGAGGGTCAGCGACGTCAGGGTCTTTCGAACCTGGGCCTCATCGGCCTCCAGTGCCTTCAGGCTAGCGCGGATCTTGCCGGCGGCGGGCACATCGCCCTGCCGGTCGATCCAGTCGGCAATCTCCTTGCAGGCACTGCTCAGACAGGCCTGGCGCTGGTTCATCAACGACAGAAGGGTGGTGAGCTCTCTTTCGGACATGGCAGGATCCTCCATTCAGCCTTGTCAGTGTAGCAGAGGGTTGGCCAGGCTCTTGCGGCCTTTGCAAGGCGCGCTGCGGCAGCTGCCAGTGGCTGCTCTCGCGGCGCAGTAACAACTCGTTACTTATAAACAGCATGTTTAAAGTTGATGCTCGTGCCGTGCAAGGGATTCAGGGCTCGGTTTCTGAACGTGACCTGTTGAAGTGCTCAACTGCACAGTCGGGAAAATGCCGTCGGGTCTGCATTCAAAGCATGGTTGTTGTAGGAGAATTCCGGGTTTCTGATTTTCGCTTGCAGAAAGCATCGGCGTTGTTACAACTTTCATGTTGAGCTCAATCCTGGCCGAGTCTTAGATTGAGTTGGCCAATATTTGGCAATCTCAATCGGCTCAAAGGAGTGCCCATATGAATCTACAATCCGAGTGTTCAGGAGCGATGTCGCCAGGAAGTACCCGCTAATGCTGGCATTGCGCCTTAACCCCGGAACGCGTTCGCTGTCGCTGGGCTACAGCTTTTCCAAATGTGGTGAATTTGCCTTCGAGGCTGCATTTGCCGTGGCGATCGTGTCCATCACAGATGCGGATATGCTTTTGATCGGCATCGCCTACTTTTTTCGTTACTTGCCAAGTGTGGTGTTTTCGCCATTGGGTGGCTGGCTGGCAGATAACGCCAACAAGAAACACACACTATTAGCAATCGAGGTGACAAAAGGCCTGCTGGCACTTTCCTTCTTTGCCTTGTTCAGCGTGTTCACGCCAGTATTACTTGCGTTGGTGGGCCTCGCAATGGTCATGACAGCGCTCGAATGCCTTTATGTGCCCACGTTTCGCGCGTACTTTCCGGACCTTGTCGAAAAGGATGAGTTAGCCACGGTGAACAGCGGTATCCAGGTGATCGAGGACGCCGCCTCGATCCTCGGGCCGCTGGTCTTTTCGGCCTGTGTGTTACTGCTGTCTCGAGAAGCCACTTTCTTGTTTTTTGCAATGTGCCTTGTCGTGTCGGCCATTTGTATCGCTACCCTGACGCCTGCCAGGCGTAGTGTCCAACAGGCATTCGATGGGTGCGCCATAATCAGGGATGCGGCGAGCAGTGTGAGTCAGTTGAGGGCCGGCAATGCGCCGTTGTTCGCTGTCATTGGCTGCACCACACTCTGTGCGATGTTCGCCACGTCGGTGATTCGCTTTATCCTTCCAGCATCGGTGCTGGAGCACTTCGCCTCTGAAGCGGCGGTTGGATACGTGTTTTCACTGCTTGCGGCAGGCACGGTGGTGGGGGGCATGCTTTACACGCGCTTCAATCCTCGTACAACCGCAGCAATGGTGCTGCGCTACTGGATGCTCTATGGGGGGCTATTTTTTGCTGCAGCAGTGGCGCTGCAATTCAATAACTGGCTGTTCCTGTTGATTCTGTTCCTGGTTGGCTTCATTGGTGCATTTGTCGATATCGCAATCGTGACCAACATCCAGTGCTTGTCGAGGGAGCATGAAGTGGGCAGGAATTTTTCCCTCTATTACTTCACCGCCGTGATGGGTGATGCCGTATCAGGGTTGATTGCCAGTTTGGTCTTCGTGCTTGCGGGGCCGGCAACCTTTATCTGGATGACGCTCATGTTATTCATCGCGCCAGTGCGCTGGAACATGAAAGGACGTGGCCCAGATGTCGACAGCCGTACATAGCTTGGGCCTGGCGTATAGACGCAAGTTGGAGAGGGCGCTGCCGCCCTTTCACGCGCGCAGAGCAGAGTGGACGCAGGCTTGCCGATACGCCCCCGGGGTCACCCCATAGGCTTGCTTGAACTGCCGGCTCAAATGGCTCTGGTCGGCAAAGCCGAGGTCGAACGCCACTTGCGAAGCGGCCAGGCCGTGCTTCAGCATTTCGCGGGCGCGGGCCAGGCGGCGTTGCTTCAGCCAGGCATGGGGTGGCAGTCCAGTGGCCTGGCGGAACACCCGGGCGAAGTGGAACGGCGACAGGTTGACTGCTGCCGCCAGCGCTTCCAGTGAGGGCGGGTCGGCCAGTTGGCTTTCCAGCAGTTCGCGGGCGCGGGCTACGGCCAGGGGTTCGTGGCCAGGGGCCGAAGGCTCGGCGCACTGCCCGTGCCGCTGCACCAGGGCCAGCACCGCCTGGCGCCAGGCCGTCTGCTGCTGCAAGGCGCTGGCGCTGGCTTCGGATAACTGATGCAGCTGGCTGAACGCGAGGGCCAGGGCCGGGTCATGGATCACGCTGTCCTTGAAGCTGGGCATGCCGTGGCGGCCCAGTTCCAGTTCGTCGAGCACACCGGTCACCCGCTCGTGCTCGGGATAGAAGCCGCGATAACGCCAGCCGGCTTCATGGGCCGTAGCGCCGGTATGCAGTTCGTCGGGGTTGATCAGCACCATGCTGCCGACCGGTGCCAAGTGCTCGCTGCCGCGGTGCCAGAAGCGCTGGGCGCCCGACTCGATCACGGTGAATACATAGCCTTCGTGCACATGCGGGGCGAAGCGCTGCTGGTAGTAGCGAGCGTGCAGCATCTCGACGTCGCCAAGGGCTGGCGCCTGCCAGAGGTGTGTCTGCTCGCGCAAGGGCGGGCTCATGCCAGCCAGCTGCGCAGAAGGAAGAAGATCAACATGCTCACCAGCATGCTCAGCAATACGCTGCGGGTCAACAGCACCAGGGCGATGGCCACAAGGGAGCCCAGCAGGTAGGGGTTGAGCACGCTCAGGTTGAGCTGGTGGTCAGCCATGAAGATGATCGGGCCGCAGATGGCGGTGAGCATGCCCGGCACGGCAAAGCCGAGAAACTGCCGGGCATTCGAGCTCAGGCGCAAGGGCAGGCGCGGCTCCAGGAATGCGTAGCGGTTGAGAAACACGATGGCGCCCATGGCGAAAATCAGGATCCAGGTCATGCGCGGGCTCCGGCGAATTTCTGGCAGATGAACCCGGCGCTCATGCCCAGCAGGCCTGCGACCACCAGGGCGGTTTCCCAGTGCCAGTAGCTGAACAGCACCGAACAGAATAGCGACACGGCTACGCACACCACGGTGGCCAGGTTGCGCACCAGCGGCGCGATCAGGGCGACAAAAGTGGCGACAATGGAGAAATCCAGGCCGAACTGGTCCAGGTGTGGAATGTTCTGGCCCAGCAGTATGCCGGCCAGGGTGAACAGGTTCCAGGCGATGTAGAAGGTCAGGCCCACCCCCAAGGCATACCAGCGGTTGAATTGCTGCCGATCGTACTGGCTGGTCAGGGCGAAGAATTCGTCGGTCAGCAGAAAGCCCAGGCCCAGGCGCCAGCGCAGCGGCTGGCTGGACAGTACCGGGCGCATCGACAGGCCATACAGCAGGTGCTGCGAGGTCAGCAGCAGGGTGGTGAGCAGGATCGACGCCAGGTTGGCACCCCCCTTGAGCATGCCAATGGCCACCAGCTGCGCGGCGCCGGCGAAGACGATGGCCGACAGCCCCTGCCCCTGCCAGGCGCTGAGGTTGGCCTCGATGGCCATGGATCCGGCCAGCAGGCCCCAAGGGGCAACGGCCAGGGACAACGGGAGAATGGCAATGGCGCCGTGAAGAAAGGCTTGGCGGGCGATGTGGGGCATGATGGCTGCATGACGGCTACGTGGCAGGCCAGCATGACAGACGGGGCAGGGGATGGCTTGAACGATCTTGCTGGTCTAGGCGTGTTCGCCTCAACCTCAGTGGCCAACTGACAACAGGGCCGCAAAGCGGCCCCGAATGACCCTGGCTTATGGGCGGCTGGTCAGCAGCTGTTGCGCCGTTGCGCAGCCATTGATGTCTACGGCTTTCTGCAGCAGGCTCGTGCGCTGCTGTGGGTCGAGGTCACCAAGCAGGCGGTACACCTCGGCCTGGTAGTCGCGCTGACGCCCCCACAGCATTTCCAGGCCTTGTGGCCGGCTGCGGTTGCAGGCCAGGCGCGTGGCCGGTTGCGGGTAGTAGGGGGCGTACACGGTGGCCATGCTGGGGATGGCCTCCAGCGCTGTACGGTACTCGCTGCTGACGTTGTAGGGCTGGCACCAGGTGGCGATGGCGGGCGCCGGTGCGGCAAACCCCTGCTGGAGGCTGGCTTCGAGCAACGGGCAGGCGGCCTCCGGGATTTGCGCGGCGGGCAGGTACGTCATGTAATACAGCGCCAGACGGTACTGTGCGACCGGGTGGCCAAGCGCTACCGATTTTTTCAGCAGGGCAACCGCTGTCGGCAAGGTGTGAGCCATGGCCTGGCCCTGGCGGCTAAGCTCAGGGTCGCCGCCCACTGCGGTGCGCAGCGTGCTGGCAGAGTCGTCTTGGTTGTCGGCCTGCTCCAGTAGCGGCAAGGCCTGACGGTAGAGCAGGTCGGCATGAGGGTCGATGCGTACCTCCAGCGCTTGCGCGGCCAGTGGCATCAGCGCAGCCAACAGCGGGGGCAGGCGTCGCACAAGGCTCACAGGCAAACCCCATGGGTGGCCAAGTACGGATGGACGGCTTCGGTGTTCATGGCGGTCAAACGTGCGCCTCGGGCAAATCGTAACGACGACGTATTCTAGCCACCCAAGGGGGGTGGCCGAAAGACCACCCGACAACTGTCAGACGAGCTTGATCGGCGTGACCTTGCGCTGGGCATGTTTTTCCTGGGCCAGCCCAAGCTTGGCGGTGATCACCTTGGCCAAGGCATTGTTGCCCAGATCGTTCAGGTGCAGGCGGTCGATGAACAGGTCTGCGCCGAACACGGGCGAGCTGTCGAGCATGCAGTTCATGTCGTAGCAGGGCACCGGGTCGGCCTGGCTTTTGATGCGGCGGAAAAATGCCGAATGCAACTGTCTGTCGAATGCCCCCTCCAGCAGCCGGTCGAAGTTGGCCGGTTGTTGCTGCAGCGCGGTCAACATGGCTTGCTCGCCGGCGGGCAGGGTATCCCGGCACCAGGGCAGCAGCGGTTGCAGGATGAAGGTGAGCGTGGCGTGGCTGTCTGCCAGCAGACGGTCCCATTGGCGCAAGGTGCGGCCAATGTTGTCGGCGGCACGGGCCAGTCGTTTTTCCGGGGAGGACAGTGGCCAGCTGACCGGGGCTGTGACCACGGGAGGGGTCAGCGCCTGGCCGATGCGCCGCCACAGCGACTGCCGACGGGGCGGTGCGCAGGGCTGCATGCCTTCGCTGAAACTGTTGAGAAAGGCCTGGTAGGCCTTGGCGTGCTGCGGGTCGTTGGTACCTGCGAGGACTTCACACAGGGCTTCGTGGGCCAGGCTGTTGAGGCCACTGAGCACCACCACATGGCCGAGTTGGCCAAGGCGGTGCTGGTGGGTCAGGAACATCATCAATTCCTGGGTGGCGTTCAGCCCGCAGCCGGCCAGGCTCAGCCAGACTTCGCCCGTGAGCATCGACAGGTGCGAGGCCACTGTGTGTTCGTCGGAGCTGGCGCCGATGCCCAGGGCTGTGGAGCCGCCGACCAGCAGGTTGATGCGCGACGCACCACCGTGCTCGGCCGCCGAAAAGCGCTTGCCGGCGCAATGGCTGTAGCGCAAGCCAAGTGCATCGGTGTTGATGGTGCCGGAGCGGTAGCCGGTTTCGTGCACATGCAGCATATAGGGGGCACGGCGACTGCCCAGCAGGAGAAAGCGCTGGTAGTCCTGCTGCAGCGGCGAAGGAGACGGGCGCGCATCAGTCGTGGTCATGGTCTCTCCTTCGCTTGAGCCGGGTACTTTGCAGCAGATTCAGGCCGCCAGTTCCTTGAGGTTGTACAGCAGGCCGCCGGCGGCGATCAGCAGCAGGGCGACGCCCGAGGCCAGGCTGATGATGCGGTTGCTGCGCTGCGAGGCGATCTTGCCGATGGCGAAGATGTACAGGCTGAGCACGGCGAAATCGATGGCCACCCACAGTAGCGACAGCACCACCATGCTCTTGCCGAACGATTCGGTGATCTGAATGAACTGCGGGAAGAAGGCGATGAAGAAAATGATGTCCTTCGGGTTGGAAATGCCCACCATGAAGCCTTGCATCAGCCCGCCGCGCCCAGCCTTGGGGGCCTCGCTCGCCGCGTCTGACGCGGGTGCCTGCAGGGCGTCCCTCAACGTGCCCATGGCAATGTAGCCGATGAACAGGCAGCCCAGCAGGCTCATGGTGCTGAGCCATGTTTTGTCGATGGCGGCACTGGTGAGGATGATCCACGCTGCCGCGCCGATCAGCACCAGTGATGCCCAGTTGGTGCCGACGGCGGTGAACATGGCCTTGCGCGAGCCGGAGGCGGCCGCAGTGTTGACGATCAGTGCCACCACCGGGCCGGGAGTGGCGATCAGTAGCAGCACGGTGAGGGCGTAGGTGGCGGTGAGTGCGGTATTCACGGTCAGTTCTCGATCAGTATGTCGGGTGTCGCCTGGTGTGCGGCATGGGCGTGGAAGGGGCAGCGTGACGGGTTGAGCGAGCCTGCCTCCTGCAGTTGATACTGCTTCCACTCGTAGTTGTCGGTATCGCCGAAAAAGCCAAGGGTGTCGGGCACAACGCCGTCGTTGTAGTGGTGCACGCGCTCGCGAATGCGCTCGCGGATGCGCTTGCCACTCTCGGTGTTGGCATTGGCCACTTCGTCGAAGTTCTCCCGCGGGTTGATGACGAAGGTGATGTGCTGGCCCAGATTGCGGCTTTTCATCTGCTGATGGCCGGGGAAGTTCATGTTGATGAACAGCGGCATGCCGGCATAGCAGAATGACCAGCCGGTATCGTCCGGATCGGTCGGGATGCCCTGAGGCCAAGGGTGCGGGTCGCGCGCATGCACGCCGCGCAGTACCTTCCAGGCCAAGGCCTGTTGCTCGGCCAGGCTGCTGCCGGCGGCGGTTTCGAGAAACACCACCAATGGGCTGCCGATGCGCTGCTTGGGCGCGATCGGTGCGACGGTGCGCACATAATTGGCCAGGCCCTGTGCGATATCATCGGCCAGTTGCTCGGCGCGGGCGAAGAGAATGTGGCAGGTTTCGCCGTTTACCGCCTTGCGGCCGAACAGGCAGGGGAATTCGGGGTTGGCGAGAATACTGCGAAAGTGTTCTATGGTTTTGAACGTCCAGTGTTGCATGGTGTGTCCATGTTCAGCGGCGAGCTCCAGCGCATCCAGGCGATAGCAATTTCCATATCCCGTAAACATGATTTCCCCAGGCGTTGATTTAAGTGAACGTTCCAGTCACATGCAGGCAGGATCTTGGTTATGTTTGTTATTTACCGGCATTTTCCGAGACGCTCCTGTCGTTGTAAAACGCGTGGAGTTATGACCTACTATTAGTCTTACTCATGCTCGGGACGCCGCCATGTCGGAACGAATTCAGGCCTTGCACGCGCTGCGTGCCTTCGAGGTGGCCTCTCGCTATGGCTCTTTCACCCGCGCTGCTGAGGAGCTGGCCCTGACCCAGGGCGCCGTCAGCCACCACATCAAGACCCTCGAAGCCCTGTTTGGCTGCGACCTGTTCGAACGTCGGGGCCCGAAATTGAGCCTGACCGAGCACGGACGCCTGCTGGCGCAAGAGCTGAAGGTCGGCTTCAAGATCATCGAAAATGCCTGCGCACTGCTGCGTCAGGATCGCTACGGCCTGCGCCTGAAGGCGCCGTCCACGCTCACGGTGCGCTGGCTGCTGCGGGCGCTGGATGCGTTCAAGAAGGTCGAGGACAACTGCAGCGTGCAGCTGTCCAGTGTGTGGATGGATATCGACAGCGTGGACTTCTATTCCGAGCCTTACGACTGCGCCATTCTCCTGGCCAGCGGGCGTTT
This sequence comes from Pseudomonas sp. 22515, assembly GCF_052044625.1. Classification (NCBI taxonomy): domain Bacteria; kingdom Pseudomonadati; phylum Pseudomonadota; class Gammaproteobacteria; order Pseudomonadales; family Pseudomonadaceae; genus Pseudomonas; species Pseudomonas sp. 22515. The sequence goes on along the minus strand of NZ_JBQENN010000006.1, from coordinate 61,651 downwards.
TCCTGCCGATATCGAGAGTTTCAAGCTGTTCGATGAATGGCTGATTCCGGTCTGTCATCCGGATTACATGACGCAGGCACAACCGCAACTGTCCGACCTGCCCCGATGCGAGTTCCTGCACCCGTCACCCGACCGGCGTGACTGGCGGCGTTGGCTGGCGCGAATGGATGCGCTGGACATCAGCATCGACCAGGGGCAGGTGTTCGATACCCTCGACCAGGGCATATCGGCCGCCCAGCAAGGCCTGGGCATTTCAGTGGTCGATCTGGTACTGGCCAGCACCGACCTGGCCGCCGGGCGCCTGGTCACGCCTTTCAAGCATGCCGTGGCCACCGGCGACGGTTACTACATGACCTGGCTCAAGGCCAGCCCAAAAGCGCGGCAAATGCACAAGCTGCGTGACTTCCTGCTCGGCCAGGTACCGCCGCTGGCCTACAAGGACATCAACTACCTGTACGGTTGAATACCCGAGCGAGCATGAAGTCGATGAATACCCGCAACTTTGGCGGCATCTGCCGCCCGGACGGCCACAGCAGATAGAAGCTGCCGCGCCGTTCCATGAAGTCGTCGAGGACACTGACCAGTGAGCCATTGCCCAATTCACGACCCACGTTGAAGTCCGGCAGACAGGTAATGCCGCGGTGGTTCAAGGCAAAGCAGACGCGTGTTTCGACGTGGTTGCAGACCATCGAGATGGGGATGTCATAGGCTTGCTCAGGATGCTCCTGACGCAGCGGCCAGGTTTCCAGCTTGCCGTTGCTGGGGAAGCGATAATGCAGGCAGGTATGCGCTGCCAGGTCGCGTGGGTGCAAGGGTGTGCCGCGTTCGCGCAGGTACTCGGGCGAGGCTACCAGGCGGTGCTGAAAGTGCCCGAGGAATTTGGCGCTGAGCCGGGAATCCACCGGCTGCCCGCCGCGCATCACCACATCGAAGCCTTCGCCGACGATATCCACCATGCGGTCGGAGAAGTCCAGGTCCAGTTCAACCTGTGGGTACAGTGCCATGAACTCGGCCAAGGCCGGCATTACCAACCTGGTCACCTGCGGCATGCTCACCCGCAGCCGCCCGCGCGGCGTTTCGCTGGCCTGCGACAGCTCCTGCTCGGTGGCTTCGATTTCGGCAAGGATGCGCCGGCTGCGTTCGAGGAACATCGTGCCCTCGGCGGTGAGGGTGATGCTGCGTGTGCTGCGGTGGAACAGGCGCACGCCCAGGCGGCTTTCCAGGCGCGCCACGCGTTTGCCCACTGCCGAAGCACTGATCCCCAGTGACTGGCTGGCGGCAACGAAGCTGCGGGTTTCAGCCACCCGATTGAAGACCACGAAGCCGCTGAGGCTGTCCATGTCGCACTCCTGATTGCGGACGCTGATGTCCTGGGTGAGCGGCATTGTAACCGTCTTTTTCCGCAATGGCCTGGTCTTGCAGACTGTTCGCCTCGTTTCTCACTCAAGGCATTTGCAATGTCCCAGACATCTTCCGCACCGGTGCTGGCTGCCAGCAACGAACGTCTGCCCGTTGGCGGGCTGCTGGCGCTGGCCATGACCGGTTTCATCGCCATCCTCAGCGAAACCTTGCCGGCGGGTTTGCTCGACCAGATCGCCGATGGCATGCACATCAGCCAGGCCATGGCTGGGCAATGGGTCACGGCGTATGCCTTGGGCTCGTTACTGACCGCCATCCCGTTGGTGACATTGACCCAAGGCTGGTATCGGCGCCGGGCGCTGTTGCTGGCGATCATCGGCTTCGTGCTGTTCAACGGGCTGACGGCCCTGTCGGACTCCAACAGCCTGACCCTGGTGCTGCGCTTTTTCACGGGGGCTGCGGCCGGCCTGGCATGGGGCCTGATCGCTGGCCATGCCCGGCGCATGGTGCCGGTACCGTTGCAGGGCCGGGCCATGGCGCTGGCCATGCTCGGGCAGCCGATTGCCTTGTCGCTCGGCTTGCCGATTGCGACCTGGCTGGGGGCAGGGTTGGGCTGGCGCGCGACGTTCGTGGTCGTCACGCTGGTGGCGTCGCTGCTGGTGGTATGGGTGTTGCGATCCGTGCCGGACTACCCGGGGCAGGCTGCCGGCAAGCGCCCGGCGGCCATGCAGGTATTGCGCACGCCAGGGGTGTTGATCGTATTGCTGGTGATCCTCACCTGGATCCTTGGCCATAACATCCTCTACACCTATATCGTGCCGTTGCTGGCGGCGGCTGGCATGGCTGCGGACATTGGCCCGGTGCTGATGGTGTTTGGTCTGTCGGCGCTGGCCGGGATCGGCCTGGTAGGGCTGCTGGTCGACCGGCACCTGCGCAAGCTGGTATTGCTGAGCCTGGCCGGTTTTGCCTTGGCCACGCTGGCATTGGGGCAGGCATCGTCGTGGCTTGTGTACCTGAGCATCGCCTTGTGGGGAATGACCTATGGCGGCGCCCCGACCCTGCTGCAGACAGCGTGCGCCGACGCCGCAGGCCAGGGTGGTGATGTGGCGCAGTCGATGCTGGTGACGGTGTGGAACTGCGCCATTGCCCTGGGCGGAATCATTGGCGGATTGCTGCTGACAGGGGCCGGCGTGGCGTGGTTTGGCGGGGTGGTGCTGGGGTTGATCGCCTTGGCCTGGCTGCTGGCCGTGGCCGGGCGGGGAAGCGGTTTTGTGGCGGGGAGGCGCTAAAACACTCATGCCAGGCACGACACAGGTAGAATAACGCCCTCTACAGACAATCCAGAGGTCGACGCAGTGGAGTTGCAGCAGGGTTTTGTCCTGACCCGGCACTGGCACGATACGCCGGAAGGCACCTGCGTGGAGTTCTGGCTGGCCACCGATGCCGGGCCCCGGCTGTTGCGGCTGGCGGCGCAGGAGTCGGTGGCTTTCATTCCTCAGGCGCAGGCCGAGCATGCCCGTGTGCTGCTGGCCAACGAAGCAGGGACCAAGCTCAAGCCATTGCGCCTGAAGGACTTCGAGCATCGCCCGATGCTCGGCCTGTATGCCCGCCAGCATCGCCAGTTGATGCAACTGGAGCAGCGTCTGCGCACGGCCGGTATCGACGTGTTCGAGGCCGATATCCGCCCGCCGGAGCGTTACCTCATGGAGCGCTTCATCACGGCGCCGGTGCAGTTCACTGGTCAGCCGGATGCGCAGGGCGTTTACCGGGACGCCCAGCTCAAGCCGCAGCCAGGCTATCGCCCGGCGCTGCGCCTGGTGTCGCTGGACATCGAGACCAGCGAGCGTGGCGAGCTGTACAGCATCGCGCTGGAGGGCTGTGGTCAGCGCCAGGTGTACATGCTCGGCCCGGCCAACGGCGATGCCACCGGGCTTGACTTCGACCTGGAGTATTGCGCCGATCGCGCCGCCTTGATTACCCGGCTCAACCAGTGGATGGCCAAGCATGACCCGGACGCGATCATTGGCTGGAACCTGGTGCAGTTCGACCTGCGCCTGCTGCATGAGCACGCCAAGTCATTGCAGGTGCCACTGGCCCTGGGGCGCAACGGTGCGGTCATGACCCTGCGCAGCCATGCCGGTGGCGGCCATGTCTTCGCCGATGCGCCGGGGCGGCTGCTGATCGATGGCATCGAGGCGTTGCGTTCGGCCACCTGGAGCTTTGCCTCGTTCAGCCTGGAGAACGTTGCCCAGACCCTGCTGGGTGAAGGCAAGGCCATCGACACGCCGTACCAACGCATGGACGAAATCAATCGCCGCTTCGCCGAAGACAAACCGGCCCTGGCGCGCTACAACCTGAAGGACTGCGAACTGGTCACGCGCATTTTCGCCCATACCCGGCTGCTCGACTTCCTGCTCGAACGTGCCTCGGTGACGGGATTGGCCGTGGACCGCAGCGGTGGGTCGGTAGCTGCGTTCTGTCACTTGTACATTCCACAGATGCACCGCCTTGGCTTTGTCGCGCCCAGCCTTGGCAGCCGCCCTGACGAAGCCAGCCCCGGCGGGTTTGTCATGGATTCGCGGCCAGGGCTTTACGACTCGGTGCTGGTGCTGGACTACAAGAGCCTGTACCCATCGATCATCCGTACCTTTCTCATCGACCCGGTCGGGCTGATCGAAGGCTTGCGCCAGCCTGACGACGCACATTCGGTCGAGGGTTTTCGCGGTGGGCGTTTTTCACGCACACAGCACTGCCTGCCAGCCATCGTCGAACGGGTGTGGCAGGGCAGGGAAGCGGCCAAGCGCGAGGGCAATGCGCCGCTGTCACAGGCCTTGAAAATCATTATGAATGCCTTTTATGGCGTGCTTGGTTCCAGCGGTTGCCGTTTCTTCGACCCGCGCCTGGCGTCGTCGATCACCATGCGCGGCCACCAGATCATGCGCCAGACCAGGTCCCTGATCGAGGCGTGTGGCTACGATGTAATCTACGGTGACACCGACTCCACCTTTGTCTGGCTCAAGGGTGCCCACGCCGAGGAAGACGCGGCGCGCATCGGCCGCGAGCTGGTGGCAAAGGTCAACCAATGGTGGCAAGCCCATCTGCACGAGACCATGAACCTGCAGAGCGCCCTCGAACTGCAGTTCGAGGTGCATTACCGACGCTTCCTGATGCCCACCATCCGCGGTACCGATGAAGGCAGCAAAAAGCGCTATGCCGGCCTGGTGCAGCGGGCCGACGGTGCTGAAGAAATGGTTTACAAGGGCCTGGAATCGGTGCGCACCGACTGGTCACCGCTGGCCCGGCAGTTCCAGCAGGAACTCTACGGCCGAGTGTTCCGCAGCGAGCCCTACCGTGATTATGTCCGCGAGTACGTGCGGCGAACGTTGGCGGGCGAGCAGGACGAACTGCTGGTTTATCGCAAGCGCCTGCGTCGCCCGCTGGCCGATTACCAGCGCAACGTGCCGCCGCATGTGCGTGCCGCACGCCTTGCCGACGACTACAACAAGCGTCTGCAGCGCCCTCTGCAGTATCAGCGTGGGGGCTGGATCAGCTACGTGATCACCACCGCCGGGCCTGAGCCGCTGGAAAACCTGCAGGCACCGATCGACTACGATCACTACATCAGCCGTCAGCTACTGCCGGTGGCCGACGCCATCCTGCCCTTTGTCGGCGATGATTTCGCGCGCCTTACCGACCATCAGTTACTGCTGTTCTGAACAGGTGGTAGATAGCTAGGCGTCAGCCTGACGCTACAGTCTTCAGACTCGGCCCTCCATGTCGTCGCGGAGGCAGAGATGCAGAACAATAGCCGTCAACCATCGGCTGCGGTCGATACCCTTGCCATGGCACAAGCATGCCAGGACCACTACATCGCACAGCGGCTGCCGGCCTGGATGAAGCGGCTGAGCATGGCCGAATTCAGCCTGCTGAGCGAGGCGCTGGCTGAACTGTTGGCGTGCCGTGCAGGCTTGTCGTCAGCGCTGGCGCGGCTAAGCAACCTGAATGCATTTACCCAGCCCTTGCTGCAGCAAGCGCTCGGTGCCCACGGCGACCTTGACGTCGATCGCCTGTACTTTCGCCAGTGGTACACCTTTACCTCGCCCACGATCCATTATGTAACCAGTCGGCTTCCGGTTGTCGGCAGCGATTACTACGACATCCCTCTGCTCGAGGCTGCTTTGAGCAATTTCACCGCAGAACAGCAGCGCGACCAGCCACAGGGTAATTGCCTGGTCGATGTGCGCGGCGCAAGGCGTAGTGAGCTGTCTGCACCGAGCTTCGCCAGGCTGTGTCGAGCGCTGGATCTTGGGCAGAAATACCAGGCGCATCTGGATTCGGTACTTCAGCCCGAAGTCAGGGGATTGCTGACGCGACGGCAACGCTACAGCATGCTGGTGGATGCCCTGCAGGCCAGGGCGCAGGGCGTATTGAGCGCAGACGAACTGCAGTGGGTGGTGGCGCTCTGCACCAAGGACACGCTCGGCAAGCTCGAAGGCGCCTCGGTTCGCGTGCGGCAGTTGGCGGTGTTCGGTTGCCGCTTGCAGCAGATCGTCGTGCTGGACGTGATCGACGCGGGCCTGTTGTTCAACACCAGCAAGCGCGTGTTGGTCTATGTACCGGGTGACCCGCACGGCCCCTGGAGCGTGCGCAGCGACCTGGAAGATTATGCCCGCCGGGTGCTTGGCAAACGCCTGCGCGAAGATGACTACCGGCGCTTCTTCAACCGCTTCGTGCGCCGACGCGATAGCCAGCGATTCTTCTCGGCCGTCAGTGAGCGCCTCGATGATGTGCCCGGCTGGGCAACCCGCGACCTCGATGAGCAGACCTTTGCCTATCGCCTGCCATTGTTCGAACACCTTGCTGACGACTGGATTGCGCGAATCAAGGACGATGCTGCGGTCATCGCCCCGCCCGTGGCCTTGCTTGATCGCGAGGTCCAGGCCGAACACGCCCGCCGTTTGCGTGCTGAAGGCTGGACCCTGTTGGGTGTTGCAGGGTTTTTCGTTCCGGGCATCGGCGCGGTGTTGTTGGGGGTGATGGCCTGGGAGCTGCTTGAGCAGACGTTCCAGGCTGTAGGGGATTGGCAGGACAACGAACGCAATGCGGCACTGGCGCACCTGCTGAATGTAGGCAAAGGACTGCTGGCTGTCGGGGCAACCGTTGCCGTAGTCGCCACGGCCCGACGCGCCTGGAGTGTGGTGGACAACCTGGTACCGGCGCAGCTGGAAAACGGTGAGGAAAAACTGTGGAACGCAGACCTCGGCCCCTATCGCTGCGAAAGCCCGCCAGACACGGCGGTGCCGGACATGGAGGGTATGCACCGCCTGGGCGAGCGCCGCTGGATCAGCATGGACGGGCACTGGTATGAGATGACCTGGCACAACGACGATGAACAGTGGCAACTGCTCCCTTATCAGGGCTATGCGCCGCCACTGCGTCACAATGGGGCCGGTGCATGGCGGCTGTGGTACGAGCAGCCCGCCGAGTGGGGCGACACACGCCAGTTGTTCCGCCGCCTGGGCGGGCCATTCAGCGACCTTGACGATGCGCAGATCGACCAGTCGCTGGCGATCCATGGCCTCGATGATCAGCACCTTCGGGCATGGCATGTGTATGGCCTTGCGCCGGAAGCAGCGCTGGTCGACACCGTCGCACGCGTGCGGCTCGCCGGCAGGATTGGGACGTTGATCAACCACTTGCGCGAGGGAGGGGTAACGGCAGACCCGCTGCTGCTGGAGCAGGTCATGCGCCTTCCACAGGCCGCCGGCAAGGACGGAGCAGCGTTGGCCGATGTGGCTTGGGCCGGGCGACGAGCACTGCTGCAGGCGGTGTACGAAGAGCAGAATCCCGACACGGAAACGGGCCGTCTCTTACGGCAGAATTTTGCCAGCCTGCACCGCCTGGCTGCGGATGAGGTGCTACGCGATGCCAGCGAGGATGACCTGCAGCTTTTGCGTGAGACGGGGCGCGTGCCGTTGCCGATGGCCGAGGCAGCAAGGTTGCAGGTTGCGCGGATTCGAATAGCGCGGGTGTATGAGGCGCTGAGCATCGATACGCCGCAAAACCTCGACCTGGCGCGTGTGGTACTTAATCTGCTGGTGCATGTGCCGGGGGCTGGCGGGCCCGGGTGGCGATTGTACGACGGTGATGCCAGCGAGCCGTTAGTGACGGTCGAGGGATCGGGGCAGACGTTTGACTTGCTTCATCGTCATGGGCTGTTCCGCCTGCGTACCCGAACGCACACGGTTGCCGGTGAGAGGGGGGAGTTGTTCGAGACCTTGGCCGCAGCCTATGACGACGCATCGCAAGCGGCCATCGGCCAAGGCCGGTCGTTTGTGCCTGCGCTGCGCCAGGCGCTGACCGACGTTGCTATCGAGCAACGCCAGACCGTGGTGAATCTGCTCAGGCTGGAACAGCCGACCGGCTCGTTTCTCCCGCCACAACGTCTGGCTGATGGCAGGGTTGGCTACCCCTTGGCGGGCGGCAGGTTCTGGGGGGCGCTGGGGCGGAACAGGCCTAGGGCGCTTCAGGCTCGGCTGCGTGATCTGTACCCAGCTTTCAGTGACGAGCAGATTGGGCACTGGCTCGCATCAGGCGACGCGCAGGCCAGGTTACAGAGGCTGGAACAGCAATACGGGGTGCTCAAGAGGCACTTGACCCAGTGGGCGCGCAGTGCCTTGCTGTCATCAGAACTGCCCGCCCGGCGTGAGTTCAGAAAGGGGCTGATCAACTGCTGGCGCTGTCTTGTGCCGGAACTGCAAGGACAAGCAGCACTGGACGACGGGCGCTTCATGCTGACCCAGACCATCAGCCGCTTGGGCCACCTGCCGGCCCTGCCCGCGCAAGTGGGCTTTCCCCACGTTTCGATCCTGGCCTTGCGCGCCATGCGCGTGGAGCACGTTCCGGATGAGTTTCTGCGGGCGTTTCCCAACTTGCGCAACCTGGAAATCACCCATTGCCGACTCCGGCGTTTGCCATTGCCTCTGATGCTTGTCCAGAAGCTGGAGGTACTCGACTTGTCTGGTAACCAGATCACCCTCGACCAAGGCCAGGCGTTGGTCCTGGCAGATTGCCGATCCCTGGTGTACCTGAACCTTTCGGACAACCCGTTGCGCAGGGCATTTTCCGTCCAGGCAATGACGGAGCTGAATGCCCTCTACCTGTCGAACACCCAGTTGCCCGAGTGCCCCTACGGGCTGATGGACGCGCCAGAACTGCATACCCTGAACCTCAGCGGCAACCGTATTTCTGAACTGCCCGAGGGTTTTCATCAGTCGCAGCTGTGGCGCTTGGGCAGGGTCGAGCTTTCCGGCAATCGGCTGGGGGGGGCGCAGGTTGGGTTATCAAACTGGCATTTGCTTGAGGCCAGTCGCGTGCCTTACCGGTTGCGCATTCTGGATGCGCTGCCTGGCGAACGCCGAGATGAAATGGCTGCACTGTGGGCCCATCTGGAGGCCGAGGAACAATCGGAAGCGTTCTTCAATACCCTGTCGATGCTGACGGAATCGGGCGCCTTCAGCTTCTCATCGACTGCATCCGCGCTCGCGGCCCGTGTGTTCGACATGTTCCAGGCGATGTCTGAGCATGATGCCCTCAGGCAGGAGCTGTTCGAGCACGCTGCGGCGACCGGTTGCCAGGATAACGCCACCGCGCGTTTCGCCAACCTGGAACTGCGAGTGATGATATGGCGCACGAGGCACAGCGGATCTGCCCGGCCTGAACGGGCCTTGCTGAAGCTCGGTGCCCGGATGTGGCGGTTGGCGGTGCTTGAGCAAATTGCCGCTGAACATGCTCATCGGGTGGGGGCGAGCGCTGAATCGATCGAATTCGCCTTGGCCTATCGAATCGGCTTGCGCACGTCTCTGGACTTGCCTGGCCAACCCGATGAAATGCTCTATGCAGGTATCCCTGCCTTGAGTAGCCAGGACCTTCTCCTGGCCCGTGAAAGGGTTCTGGCGCGACAGACCCGGGAGGGCATTGCTGATTACTTGTCACGCCAGTGGTTCTGGCAGGATTACTTGCGCAAGGCCTGCGCGGTTCGCTTGCAAGTGCCCCAATCCATGCACGCTGAGCTGGAACGGCTGATGGCGCTGGGGAATCGGGACGAGGAAATCGCGCGGCTGCAGATCCGCAATCAGCAACGCGAGCATGCGGTGTTGCTGCAGTTGACGCTGGAGGCGCTGGACCGGAACACGGTGCAGCGTCCGCTCAGCTAGCGGGTTGGCGGTTGTCTGAACGCAGGCATTAGCTATATAGCGCCTGGCGGGGAGCAGGCAATTTAGTCTGGCCTCTTTTCATGAAGAGGCCCCCGCTATGGACACCACTTTGCCGTCAGATGCGCAGGCCGCCATCGATGCCTTTCAGGACGGCATCATCGGCAGGCGCCTGCCACCCTGGTTGCGTCATGCACCTGCTGAGCAACTGCCTGAGATCGGCAGGGCATTGTCAAACAGCCTTCGCTGCTGTGAGCAAGTGAACACGGTGCTGCGAGGTATCGAGGGCCTCGACAGTTTCGTCGCATCAGCCCTGGGAAAGGCCCTCGACGAGCGTTACGGGCTTGGCCGTAACCCGCACGTGCTCAGGTTCCTGGAGGGCCGCCGGGAACCTGTGATCAACAGTCAGCCGGTGGGCGCGCACCTGACTACCGTGGTCTATGAAGAAAAGCCACTGCTCGAAGTGGCATTGCGCAACTTCACGGACGCGCAGGCGCAGGAAGGTGGCCAGCCGCGCGGTAACCGCCTGCTGCTTCCACGCCACGGCACGGCCAAACCCCCTACGAGCATCGAGTTTGCCGGACTGTGTCGTGAGCTGGACCTGGGTGAGCGCTATCAACGTCATCTGGATGCCATCCTCACGCCCACTGGCAGTGCCGAGCGCCTGGTATCGCAGCTTGTAGATGCCACGCGCTACACCATGCTTGTGGACGCCTACAAAGCCAGGCAAGAGGGAACGCTGGATGCCAGCGAACTCAATGTGATGGTAGCTGTGTGCGAGAAGGGAAAACTGCCGCGCTTGGCGGGCGACCTTGTGCAGGCCAGGCAACTGAAATTGCTGGGTTGCCAGATTGAGCAGGTGACCGTGTTCGTAGTGGTTGAGCAGGGCGTTTTGTTCAACACGACGCGTCGGGTGTTGCTTTACGTGCCTGGAGACCCTTTTTCGCCCTGGCGCGCGTTCGAGAGCCTCGACAAACTGAACCGCGAACTGGGCCGTCGCTTGCGAGACAAGGCTTACCAGCGTTTTTTCAGCCGCTTCGTGCTGCGGCGCGACAGCCAGGCTTTTTTCGCCCAGGTCGCGGAGCGCTTCGATGACCTGCCGGGCTGGGCGTTTCGTGATCTCGAACCGCGCTTGCAGGCTTACCCGCAGCCGTTGTTCATCAGCCTGGCACAGGCACGTATCCACCAGATCAAGGACGATGCGGCGATGATCGCGGTGCCTGTGGCCAGACTGGATCGTGAGGTTCAGCGCCAGCATGACCTGCGCCTTGCAGCCGAAGGATGGGCGCTGCTCAACCTGGCCAGTTTCTTTGTGCCCGGGGTTGGCCTGGCGCTGCTGGCCGTGACGGCCTGCGAACTGCTGGGTGAGGTCTACCATGGCGCCGAGGCCTGGCAGCAAGGCGATCGTCCGGAGGCGCTCGACCATTTGACCCACGTGGCGACAGACCTTGCCGTGCTGGCGACCACAGTCGCCGGGGTGGGTGTCGCTCGACGGGTTTGGGCACGCTCTGCGAAGGTCGATGCCATGGTGCCGGCCCGGCTGGAGGACGGCACTGAGAAACTTTGGCAACACGACTTGACCCTGTTTCAAAGCCAGGCCCCCGTTGCGGCCTCGAGCCGGGATGCCTTGGGTATTCGGCGTCAGGACGGGCGGGCCTGGATCGAAATGGACGGGCATCACTATCGCGTGGCAGAGGCGGGTGATGATCAATGGCAGTTGTATCCGGTCGACGGCCACGGGCCGTTGCTGCGCCACAATGGCGCAGGTGCCTGGCGTTTGTGGAGCGAGCAACCGGCTCGGTGGACCGACAAATACCGCATGTTCCGGCGTTTGGGCGAACCCTTCAATAGGCTGAATGACGAACAGATCGATGAGGTTCTGCTGTTCCATGGCCTTGATGGCGACGACCTGCGTGGCCTGCATGTACACGCCCAGGCACCGAGCCCAGGGATGATCGACAGTGTGGAGCGGGTCAGGCTTGATCAACGCATCCGCAGCATGATTGGCCGTCTGCGCAGCGGCGAGCCGGTCGCAGATACAACAGTGCTCGATCACGCTCGGCGCCTGCCAGGCGCGAGTGGCCTGACAGATCAGGCACTGGCCACGTTGGCATGGACGCAGCGCCGAACACTGCTGCAGCACCTTTTCGAAGCCTTGCAGCCCAGCGACACCCCTGGCAGCGCGGCGCTGCGCCGGGTGTTCCCGGGGCTGAGCGCGCGCACTGCGCAAGCATTGGTACAGGCCGCCAGCAGCGTGGATCGCATGCGGCTGCGGTCCAGCGGCAGGGTTGCACTGGGGCTCGCTGAAGCGGCAAGGGGCAGTGTGCTGGCTACCCGCCAGGCTCGGGTATTTGAAGCGTTGTACCTTGATACCCCGCAGCACGCAGACTTGGCACGGGTGGCCTTGGGCTTGCTGCGGTATGTACCCGGTGGCGAACAAGGTGTGTGCTGGCGTCTGTACGAAGGTTGCCTGGGCGGGCCGATGCTGGCGAAGACCGAGCAAGGGCAGCGGGCGTTCGATCTGGTGCACGTGAACGGTACGTTTCAACTGCATGGCAGCCAGGGCACGGCGCTGGGTGAGGCAGGTGAGTTGTTCGACGTCATGGCGCCAGCCTATACCGAAGCGCAGAGGGCGGCGATGGGGATCGGCGATCCATTTGCGCACAACCTCAGGGTGATACTGGCGCGCGAAGCGGCACGCCATCGTGATGAAATCAGTCGTTTGCTTGGCGCGGTACGCCCAGGTGCTGTCCGAGGGCCCATGCGCTTGGCCGATGGACGTATTGGCTACCCGCTGGGTGGTGGCGGAGTAGGTGGTTTCGCATCAAGGGGGAGTGCCCTGAGGGCAACGCTGCGCGATCTCTTTCCGTGGTTGAGTGATGAGCAGGTCGAGACCTTCGCCGATGACGCCAGGCGTTCAGGGCAGCAGATTGAACACGTACTGGCGGACCTTCGCAATGAGTTCGCCATCCTGCGCATCACACTGAATACCTGGGTGGCACGAGGGCAGGGCGATGTCAGGGAAGATCGAGAGGCTCTACGCCAGACGTTGTTCAATTGCTGGCGGCGGTCAGTCGGCGTGGGGGAACTGCAAATCAATGCACAGGAAAACCTCCACGTCATGTTCTGCAATTTCAGATCGAGCGGCTTGCCCAACATACCCCCACAAGTCAGCTTCAGAGGTGTGACCAGCCTGTCGCTGCTGCACCTTGACCTTCTGGAGGTGCCCAGCAGCCTATTGCTGGCTTTCCCTAACCTGCAAACCCTCGATCTGGGAGGGAACCTGTTGACGCGCCTTCCGCAGCCGTTGCTGCAGATAGCGCAGCTGCGGCATCTGAGCCTGACCAACAACCGGATCGTCCTGAACATTGCACAAACCGCCACATTGGCCAGTTGCACGAACCTGCAGTCTCTCGACCTATCCCACAACCCCCTGGGGAGCCGGTTCACGTTGGCGGGTTTGGCTGAATTGCGTTGGCTGAACTTGCGCGACACACAGATCTCGCAGTTTCCACTGGGCGTGTTCGACAACGCTCAGTTGGTATCCGTTGACTTGCGGGATAACCGGATCAGGCACATTCCAGAGGGTTTCTACCAGTTGCCCCTGTGGCATCGGCGGCGGTTTCGCTTGAATGCGAACCCCTTAGGCGAGGCCCAGACGTTACGCTTGCAGGCTTCGTTGAGCAGCGACGATCCTGCCCTCGACGAGGAGCAAGTGCTTTTGCGCCTGCAGCACGCGCGTGAAGTCTGGGGGGATGCCGTGGCCCCGGAGCATCGCGGCCTGATGCTTGCTGCCTGGGACTCGCTGGATTCAGGGCAGGACGCCGAGCGCTTTTTCCGTGTGCTTCGCCAGTTGTTGCTGTCCGAAGACTTTCGTGTCAATGCGCGTGCACTGGGCAATCGGGTAATGGCGGTATTGCAAGCGATGGCCATTACGCCAGAGCTGCGGCAGAACCTGCTGTCAGTGGCCAATGATGAGTGGGGGTGCCAGGACGGTGCAACCTGGTGCTTGAGCAACCTTGAACTGAATTTGCTGGTTTGGCAGGTTGAGCACGCGGCTCAGGGAGAAAGCGAACGCGCTTTGCTAGACCTGGGCAGACGTTTATGGCGCCAGGATGCAGTCGACATGTTCGCTACCCGATGGGCGCTACAGCATGGCAGGACGCTGGAAGGAAGCGAGGTGGGGTTGGCTTTCAGGATCGGGCTGAGGGAGCGTCTCGACCTGCCATTGCAGGTGGGAGAAATGAGCTTTCTTGCGATCTCAGGCGTCCTGGAGGCGGACCTTGCAGAGGCAGAGGCTGCGGTGCGGGATGCAGAAACGCCGGAAGAGATTGCCCGCTCCATGGTTGACCGTGAATTTTGGCAGGCGCACCTGGAGCGTTCCCATCCTGAGCGATTCGCTGCGGTCGACCTGCCGTTCAGAAGGCAGCTTGAAACCGTGCTTGACGACGAAGCGCTGAGCGAAGGGGCCAGGATCGACCAGGCGGATGCCATTCGTGATGCTCAGCGCGCTGCACGCAGAGGGCTGATGCTGGATATGACGATTCAAGCGATGGAAATGGGACCCAAGGGGCCATCGATCGATGTACGTTGACATGCGCTCAGGGTAAGGGCTTGCCCGGCCCTGCCAAAGCGGCTTTGGGCTATGCTCAATCAAGCTGAATGTGGTTTGTACCAGCGCCGTAGTCTTGGCTTCAGGTGGCTCGGAAATCGACAGTTACTTTTACACACCCCGTTCTGGAATGAAGTGGTTTAGGCTCCCTGTCGGATTTTTCTCCGTGATCTGTAGTCATTGGTTTATCGAGACAATAAGGAGATACGCATGCTTGTCCGGTCACTGACCCTCGCAACCTTGCTTGCTGTTGCCGGCCCCCTGTTTGCCGCAGACAGTGATGCGCCTCTAGCCAAGGAACTGGGCAAGGCCAGACCATTGGTGGTTATCGCTCCCAGCAGTGCCGACCCAACGTTGCGAGGGCTGAACAAAGCGCTCGAGGACCCGGCCACACAGGCAGCGTTCAAGGAGCGCAACCTTGTCCTGTACAGCGTCGCCAACATGATGGGCAAGCGAGAGGACAAGAACCTCGAGCAGCAGACCACAATGGCCCTGATTCGGGAACTGAAGCTGGGTGCGAGCAAGGGTACCAAGGTGATCCTGGTGGGCAAGGATGGTGAGCGGCACATGCTCAAGGACGACGACACCGGCGAGGCCATCGACCCACAGGTGATCCTCAAAGCGGTCGATGAACTGCCTGCCAGCGAAAAGGCGGTGGCGGCGCCCGAGCCCGTAGCGGCGGCCCCGCAAGCCAAGGACAAGGACAGCAAGCCGGCCAAGCCCGCCAAGCCAGCGGCCCCGCCCAAACCGCTGGAAGACTGATCACGCCTCATGGCCCCAAGGCAACTTGGGGCCCGTTGCCGGGTGGTGTGTATCGCACTGTATCTGCCTGTGCTGCAGACCTACTGCCATACAAAAGTGCGCCTGGCACGATACATCCACGACAAACCGCAACGGCCTAATGGCTCCACTTTCCAACCCCAGTGGAGCTGCATCATGACTCAAGCAAAAAACACCCTCGGCCTGCTCGGCGCCGCCCTGATCGGCAGCATGGCATTGAGCAACAGTGCGTTCGCCGTCGAGCCGCTGGCTCAAGGTTACCAACTGGCCTCGGCCAAAGTGGCCGGCGAGGGCAAGTGTGGTGAAGGCAAGTGCGGGGGGAGCGGCAAGGCTTCCCAGAGCGAAGGCAAGTGCGGTGAGGGTAAGTGCGGCGCCGGCGCCAAGGCTGGGGCCGAGGGCAAGTGTGGTGAAGGCAAGTGCGGTGACGCCTCGTTCGCCAAGACCGACAGCAATCACGATGGCAAGGTCTCGCGCGATGAGTTTCTGGCGGTGGCCAAGGACCGTGCCCGTGATTTCGACACGATCGACCGCAACCATGACGGTTTCATCTCCGAGCAGGAAGCGGCCGATCACCTCAAGGCGATTTATCAGGCCAATGGCAAAGCCATGCCTGATGGCTTGTTCAGCCACCTGACCGGCAAGCCCTGACGTTCTACCCCATGAAACGCCACAACGCTCCTCCTGCTGGCCAGGTGGGGCGTTGTGCTTGTTGGAGAACTTTTATGTTTCCTGCGATGTTGAACATCGGGCTAGGCTTGCGTCGCGGCCTGTTGCCGGAACTGCTGGCCATGGAGGCGGGTGCAGTGGACTTTCTCGAGTGTGCGCCGGAAAACTGGATTGCCGTGGGCGGCGCCTATGGCAAGGGCTTGGCCCAGTTGGCGGAGCGCTTTGCTGTCACCTGTCATGGGTTGTCTTTATCGCTGGGTGGCAGTGCCCCGCTGGATCGCCATTTCCTTGAGCAGACCCGGCAGTTTCTCGATCGATACCAGGTGCGACTGTACAGCGAGCACCTGAGCTACTGCAGTGATGACGGGCACCTGTACGACCTGATGCCCATCCCGTTCACCGATGAAGCCGTACACCATGTGGCCGCGCGCATACGCCAGGCTCAGGAGCAGCTGGAGCGGCGCATTGCCGTGGAGAACATCAGCTACTACGCCGCGCCGTATCAGGCGATGAGCGAACTCGACTTCATCCAGGCGGTGCTCGAAGAGGCGGATTGTGACCTGCTGCTGGACGTCAACAATGTCTATGTCAACGCCTGCAACCATGGCTACGACGCCCAGCAATTCCTTGCAGGCTTGCCCCCGGCGCGCGTGACCGGGATGCACGTTGCCGGGCATTACGATGAAGCGCCGGACCTCAAAGTGGATACCCATGGGGCCGCCGTGAAGGAGGATGTCTGGACGCTGTACGCCAGCGCTTGCGTGCGCTTTGGCGTAAAGCCGACGGTGCTTGAGCGTGATTTCAACTACCCGCCCTTGGCCGAACTGTTGGCCGAGACGGCGCGTATGCGTGCTGTGCAAAGCGCTGCCGGAGGGCAAGCAGATGAATGAGACCCTGCGTGCGCAGCAGTATGCCTTGGCCCGTCACCTGCGCGATCCACAGCGCCATGCCCCGCCGCCCGGCGTCGAGGCCCGGCGCCTGAAGGTTTACCGTGAATTGTTCTATGGTGCCATCGAAGGGTTGCTGGCTGGCAGCTTCCCGGTCATGCGCCAGGCGTTGGGCGAGCAGCGCTGGCATGCCCGAGTACGTGATTTCTACGCCAGTTACCGTTGCCAGACGCCGTTGTTTACCGAAATTGCCGAGACGTTCGTCGACTACCTGCAACGTGTGGCGCTGGACACCCCTTGGCAGCTGGAGCTGGCGCACTATGAGTGGGTCGAGGCGCAACTGTACCTGAGCGATGCCGAGGACCCGGCGCATGACCCGGGTGGTGACCTGTTGGCGGGAGAGCCGTTGTTGTCTTGTGTGGCGCGCGTGTTGGCCTATCGTTGGCCGGTGGAAAGCATTGGCGTGGACTACCAGCCAACGGCTGCCCCAGTATCGCCGAGCTTGCTGCTGGTTTATCGCGATGCCCGGTTGCAGGTGCGCTTTGCCCGGTTGGCACCTATGGCGTATCGGTTGCTGGTGGAGCAGGGGACTGGAAGAGAGCGGCTGCAGGCGTTGGGCGGGGATGTGCAGCAAGGGTTGGCATTGTTGGAGGCATTGCGCGAGCAGGGCGTCATTGTCGGAACCGTCTGAAGGCATAGGGGGCTGCGCAGCAGCCCCCGATCCTCATCTGCCGAACCGCATGCCAAGCCAATGATCGAGGCTAAGGCGCCCGGCGCCCTTGAGCAGCAGGGGCAGCAACGCGACCAGGTAGATCAGCGGCAACTTGTAATTGCCGAAGCCCTGGTCGGTAATGGCATAGCCTTGGGCCAGCTCCGCCAGGCCCGACCAGTGCGCCGGCCAGTGCACTGCCGCTATGGCTACAACGGTCACCACCATCAAACCCAACGATGCCAGCCGGGTACCCAGGCCCAGCAACAGCAGCAACGGCAGCACCAACTCGGCCCACATCGACAGCTGCCAGTTCAGCTCCGCGGGCAGCAGGTTGAAGGGGAACGGGAAGCTGGACTGCAGGTCGGCGAACCAGTTGCTGCCGTTGAATTTCTCCAGGCCGGATTCGAAAAACTCCCAGGCCAGAAATACCCGTAATGGCACGTCGGCACTCCAGCTGCCGAGGCGATCAACGGTGGTCAGGGTACGGGTCAAGGTCGTCATTTGCGGTGCTCTCTTCAGGCAAGGGCGCGGGTGCTGCGGCGTTGTTTACGGGCCACTTTGGCGGTGAGCTTGACGGCGATGGCGCTGAACATCAGGGCGAACGCCAGCGGGTACCACCCCCCCATGGGGATGCGTTTGTAGAACGACAGGCAGAACACGGCAGCCAGTACCCACATGCCGCTGCTGTGCAGCGCTTGCCAGGCACGGCCGCCCAACAGCCGCATGGGGGGCTTGAACGAGGTGGCGGTGAGCAGCAGCACGAACAGGTAGCCGACTGTCCCGGGCAGGCTGGAAGTCAGTGTGCGGCCGGCCCAGAACAGCTCGGGGAATTGCTGGGCGTAGCGATAGATCAGCACGCCGTGCACGGTGTGGGAGAACGCGAATGCCAACCCCAGGTAGCGTCGCTCCTGAAGGATGCGGCGGCTTGATGTGCCAGGCAGCAAGGTCACCAGCGACGAGGCCAGGAACGCCAGCAGGAACAGTGCGAACGAGCTGCGTGCGGTGGCACGGATGGCACTGCGCAAGCCGTCCGGGTCAGGTTGGCTGGCCAGGACTATGGCGGTCATCGCCAAGGTCAGGCCGGCGAGGGCGGCGAACAGCTTCCAGCCGGAGGGCAAGGTGAGGGCTTTCATCAGGGACTCCCGGGGTGTGGTTGTGTGACCGGGAGTGTCTCGGGGCGGGGTATCTGCAGTGTGTCAGGGGGATGCAGTTGTGTATCTGTTTGTAGAGGCGACCGCGCGTTTTACAGGAACGGCCCGATCGAGATCCAAGGCCGTTCCTGCCAACGATCGCACTTCAGGTGAGTTCGATCTGCGCGCACAATCCGCCCTGTTCGCGGTTGCTCAGGGTCAGCCGGCCCCCCATGGCCTGGATCAGCTGGTGGGCAATGGCCAGTCCCAAGCCGGTGCCACCCGTGCTGCGATTGCGTGAACCTTCCACCCGGTAGAACGGCTTGAGCACTTCATCCAGCTCGTCACCGGGTATCCCTGGCCCGTTGTCGAGCACGCGGATGATGGTGGTACTGCCCTCGCGTGACACTTGCAGCTCGGCAGCACCTGCAAACTTCAGGGCGTTGTCGACCAGGTTCACCAGTACCCGGCGCAGCGCATGCGGGCGGGTTTCCAGCAGAGTCCCGCTGCTGCCGTGGCGTTCAACCTGGGCGCCGCTGTCCTGGTAGTCGAATACCAGGCTGTCGAGAAAGGCATCAAGGTTGACCCGGCAGGTTGCTTCGGTGCTGCTGTCCATGCTGCGGGCGTAAGCCACGCCTTCGCGCACCAGGTGTTCCATTTCATCGAGGTCGCTCCCGAACTTGTCCTTTTCGACCCCCTCATCCATCACTTCGACCCGCAACTTCATGCGAGTGATCGGTGTTTGCAGGTCGTGGGAAATGGCTGCCAGCAACTGCATGCGTTCCTTGAGGTGGGCAGCAATGCGCGCCTGCAGGGCGTTGAAGGCCACGGCAGCGTAGCGCACCTCGCGTGGGCCGCTTTCATCCAGTTGCACGCCGGGCTGGTCCGGGTCGAGGTTGTCCACTGCCTGGGCCAGACGGGTTAGCGGGCCGATGGCCAGGCGTACCGCCAGCCAGGTACACAGCAACAGCACAGCCAGCTGAATCAGCAGCACCACGGGCAACCAACGGGCTACCGGGACCGGTGCGGGTGTCACGTCGATGGTCAGTGGCGCGCCGTCGGCCAGGTTCAGGTGCGCCTGGAAGTGCGCATTGGGCCCCGGGATTTCCAGGAAGGTCAGGCGGTAGTCGCTGCCAATGGCCTTGACGATCGACGCGGCGGCCATCGGTGGGTCACTGCTCGGCATCGCTTCGCCTGCCAGGCCCTGGTCCAGGCGATAGCGGTAGGTGCGCCGTTCCAGGCGTGGCAGCCAGGCGGCACGCTCGGCTGCGGGCAGGCGGTCAAGGATGGCAACCGAGGTCGCCACGTCCTGTTCGAGGTTGCTGAGCATCATCGAGCGGCTGCTGATATAGCGCTCGTAGGCCTGCAGGCCGAACGACAGACCATAAGCCAACACCAGGCCGGTGAAGAAGATCAGCGCCAGACGCGAGGCCAGGGTGCGCGGCCATTTCATGAGGGAGACTCGAGCAATTGCACCGGCAGCGAAAACACGTAGCCCTCGCTGCGCACGGTCTTGATGCAGCTGGGCTCGCGGGCATCGTCACCCAGGCGCTGGCGCAGGCGGCTGACCAGCAAGTCGATGGAGCGGTCGAAGATGTCGGCTTCGCGGCCCTGGGTCAGGTTAAGCAGCTGTTCGCGGCTGAGCACCCGCTGCGGGTGGTCGAGGAACACCCGCAGCAGGCGGTACTCGGCGCCGCTCAGGGCCACCAGGGTGCCTTCGCTGTCGAGCAGGTGGCGCGCGGTGGTGTCCAGGCGCCACTGACCGAAACCCAGCAGGCGGCTGCTTTCACTGATGGTCAGGTTGGGCGGCAGCATGCGTGTGCGGCGCAGCACGGCGTTGATGCGGGCGAGCAGTTCGCGGGCCGAGAACGGTTTGGTCAGGTAATCGTCGGCGCCCATTTCCAGGCCGATGATGCGGTCGGTTTCGTCATTGCGGGCGGTCAGCATCAGCACCGGCGTATTGCGGTGCTTGCCGGCGCGCAGCTCGCGGCACAACAGCAGGCCGTCGTCGCCAGGCATCATGATGTCGAGCACGATCAGGTCGACGCTGTTGGCTTCGAGAAAGGCGCGCATCTGCCGGCCGTCGGCAACGATGCTGGTGCGCAGGCCGTTCTTCTTCAGGTAATTGCCGACCAGTTCGCGGATCTCGCGGTCGTCGTCGACGATCAGGATGTGATCGACGTGTTCCATGCGCTGGGTTCCTGTGCAAAGGGGGTTGGGCGCAGTGTACCGAGCGCGTTCGCCCTTGCCTGCGGGAGTTTGTATTGCAGTGTATCTGGCACGGGTAGGGATACAGCAGGACGCACATCACAACGTTGGGAGACACATGCGGGATACCTGGCTGACGTGAAATGGCTCTCGACCGGGGAGCAACACTCCCCACCCCCAAGTGTTACCCAGGAGAGATGCCATGAACGTCAAGACTATCGCCAGCGCCAGCCTGTTCGCCGTGCTCAGCTTCGGCGCCATCGCTGCCCAGGCCGCCACGGCCCCGATGCAGGATGGCGGGGTCATGCAGTACCGCTACGGTGAGCCTCTGGATGTGAAGAAAGTGCTGTCGGTGCAGGACGATCAGAGCAACGCCTGCGGCCTGGTGAACACCCGAATGGACTACCTTGACTCCCATGGCCAGCGGCAAAGCGTGCAGTACCGCACCTACGCCACGGGCGGTTGCCATGACAATTGATCGGCGCCGGATGCTCAAGGCAGGTGGTTTTGCGCTGGCGCTGATGGGGCTTGGGTTGGCTGGGCACCTGAAGGCACGCGACAGCTACGGCGCCATGCCGTCGCTGTCAGGCGCCAGCCAGTGGTTGAATTCGCCGCCCGTGGATGCCCCGGGGCTCAAGGGCAAGGTGGTGCTGGTGGACTTCTGGACCTGGGACTGCATCAACTGTCGGCGCAGCCTGCCGCATGTGAATGATTGGGCGCGGCGCTATGCCGATCAAGGGCTGGTGGTGGTGGGGGTACACACGCCCGAGTTCGACTACGAGCATGATGTGGACACGTTGCGGGACAAGTTAGCCCGGTTGGGTATCGGGTATCCGGTGGCGGTAGATAACGACTACAAGGTGTGGAATGCCTGGGGCAACCAGTTCTGGCCGGCGCATTACTTTGTCGACCGCAAGGGGCAGGTGCGCCATGTGCACGTTGGCGAGGGGGATTATGGCGAGCAGGAACAGGTGATACAGGCGTTGCTGGATGAAAAAGGGTGATTCTCCTGTACCGGCCTCTTCGCGGGCATGCCCGCTCCCCCAGGGAGAGTGCAATCAGTAACGTTTGCGCAGTACCTGTGGGAGCGGGCGTGCCCGCGAAGAAGCCAACACTTTTCTATCAGGTGAAACTGGCAAAGTGTGCCTGCATTCGCGCCGCATCCGCCTGCCGCCCGCTGAACAGCTCGAATGCCTTCACCGCCTGGAACACCGCCATGTAGCTGCCATCCAGTGTGCGGCAGCCCAGTGCCCGGGCCGCGCGCAGCAGTTCGGTCTCCAGCGGGAAGTAGATGATCTCTGCCACCCACAGGCGGGGATGCAGCAACGCCACCGGCAGTGGCGTGCCCGGTAGCTTGGCCATGCCCACCGGCGTGGTGTTGACCAGCCCGTCCGCTTCGGCCAGTGCTGTGGCCAGGTCGGTGCCAAGCACGGCGCGCTCCGCGCCGAAATGGGTGTTCAGGTTGTCCACCAGCGCCTGCGCACGGGTCGCATCCACTTCGAACAGCACCAGCCGCTCTACCCCTTCACCCAGCAGGGCATGGGCCACGGCCGAGCCAGCGCCACCGGCACCCATCTGCACCACCTGGCGCCGTGCAACGTCGGGCAGGCCACGGCGCAAGCCTTCGGCAAAGCCCAGGCAATCGGTGTTGTGGCCGACGCGCTTGCCGTCCTTGAGCACCACGGTATTTACCGCGCCGATACCGCGGGCCTCGTCGGACAGTTCGTCGAGCAACGGCAGGATCGCCTGCTTGAACGGGTACGTAATGTTCAGCCCGGTGAAACCGGTATGTTGCGCGGCTTCGAGCAGGCCGGGCAGGGCGCTGTCGTCCAGTTGCAGCTGGTCGGCGTCGATCAGCCGGTACAGGTAGCGCAGGGCCTGGGCGTCGCCTTCGTGTTCGTGCAGGGCCGGCGTACGTGACAGTTGGATGCCGCGGCCGATCAGGCCGGCGAGGATGGCTTGCTGGCTCATGCCGCACGCTCCTGCAACAGCTCGGCGAAGTGGCTCAGCGCCATGCGGTAGCCGTGGCTGCCCAGGCCGCAGATGACACCGACGGCGATGGACGATACGAACGACAAGTGACGGAACGGCTCGCGTTTGTGCACATTGGACAGGTGCACCTCGATCACCGGCAGTTCGCTGGCCACCAGGGCATCGCGGATGGCGACCGAGGTGTGCGTCCAGGCGCCGGGGTTGATCACGATGCCGGCGCAGCGGCCACGGGCGGCGTGGATCCAGTCGATCAGTTCACCTTCGTGGTTGGTCTGGCGGAATTCGATTTCCAGGCCGTGGGCGTGGGCAGTGTCGGCACATCCCTGAGCCAGGTCAGCGAGGGTTTCGTGGCCGTACTGGGCAGGCTCGCGGGTGCCCAGCATGTTCAGGTTGGGGCCGTTGAGCACGAGAATAAGGGGCTTCATGACGGGCATCGCTTTGTTGTTGTTGAATGCACGTAGTTTTGTACTGACTGGTTAGTTCCGTCAATTGGCCAAGATCGTCGCACCGGGAAAGTGGGCGATTATCGAACTTATTGGGCGTTGAATGCCCTGTACCCAGCCGTGCAAAGCTGCCCCTGCAACGAACTGCAGGGCGTCATTACAAAATTGTAATCTTGCCGCCACCGCCCCGATAACCAGCCCTTTCTACAGTCCCTCGCCAATGCTTCGCCCAGAGGACTGTTTCGTGCCCATCCCCCGCAAGATCGCCTTGCTCTGTCTGCTGCTGGCCAGTGCCACCGGCGCCCAGGCCAGCCAGGTGCTGAGCCTGCCCCAGGCGCTTACCGCCGCTTTCGCCCAGAACCCGGAGCTGGCTGCAGCCGGCCGTGAAATTGGCATTGCCGATGGCGAACGGCGCCAGGCCGGGCTGCTCCCCAACCCGGAGCTGGCCTGGGAGGTCGAGGACACCCGCCGCGACACCAGCACCACCACTGTCACCCTCAGCCAGCCGCTGGAACTGGGCGGGAAGCGCGGCGCGCGTCTCGCCGTGGCGGGTGCCGGCCAGGCCATTGCCCAGCTTGACCTGGAGCGCCAGCGCAACGCCCTGCGGGCCGATGTGGTGCAGGCTTTCCACGCTGCCTTGCGTGCACAGACCGCGCTGGAGTTGGCTCAGCAGTCGCAGGCGTTGACTGAACGCGGTCTGCGGGTGGTGCAAGGGCGGGTTACGGCAGGCCAGTCATCCCCGGTGGAGGCCACCCGTGCCCAGGTGCAACTGGCCCAGGCCCAGGCCGAAGTGCGCCGCGCGAAAACCCAGCGCAGCGTGGCCTACCAGGCCTTGGCCCGGTTGACGGGCAGCCCGCTGGCAAGCTTCGACCGGTTGCAGGCAGCCAACCTTTCGCCAGGCATCGCGCCGGGTGCCGACACCTTGCTTGACCAGGTCGAAAAGACTGCCGAATGGCGCCTGGCCGCTGCCCAGGTCGAGCGCGGCGACGCCTCCCTGGGGGCGGAAAAAGCCCAGCGTATCCCCAACCTCACCGTCAGCCTTGGCAGCCAGTACAGCCGCGAAGACCGGGAGCGAGTGAACGTGGTTGGCCTGTCCATGCCGTTGCCGCTGTTCGACCGCAACCAGGGCAATGTTCTGGCAGCTGCGCGCCGCGCCGATCAGGCGCGCGACCTGCGCAATGCCGTGGCGCTGCGTCTGCGCAGTGAAACCCGTAGTGCCATCAGCCAGTGGGAGACGGCGATGCAGGACGTTGAAGCCTATGACCGCACCATCCTGCCTGCTGCGCAGCAGGCCGTGGACACCGCCACCCGCGGTTTTGAAATGGGCAAGTTCGCTTTCCTCGATGTACTCGACGCCCAGCGCACGCTGATCGAGGCTCGCGGGCTGTACCTCGAGGCGCTGGCCTCGGCGACCGACGCGCGTGCACAAGTGGAGCGGATCTACGGCGATCTCGATGGCGTGAGCAACAAATCCAATAGCAGGAGCAACAATGACTAACCCACGCAAGCTAGCCCTTCTGGCTGCCGCCATTGCTGCGCTTGGCCTCGCGGGCCTGGCCTGGACCGGCAACCTCGGCCAGGCGTCCAAGGCTCAAGCCCCCCATGACGACCATGGTGAAGACAGCCACGGCCATGCTGCAGCGCAGGCCGCCGAAGGCCCTGCAGAGAAGGAGCACGGCGAAGAAGAAGGCCAGCTGCACCTGTCTATCGCGCAGATCGAATCGGCTGGCATACAACTGGCTGCCGCAGGCCCCCGTGAGCTGGGCACCGCCATCAGCTTCCCGGGTGAGATCCGCTTTGACGAGGACCGCACCGCACATGTGGTACCCCGCGTGCCGGGTGTGGTCGAAGCGGTGCAAGCCGAGCTGGGCCAGGCGGTCAAGCGCGGCCAGGTACTGGCGGTGATTGCCAGCCAGCAGATCTCCGACCTGCGCAGTGAGCAGCAGGCCGCTCAACGTCGCCTGGAACTGGCGCGGTTGACCTTTCAACGGGAACAACAGCTGTGGCAGGAGCGAATCAGCGCCGAGCAGGATTACCTGCAGGCACGTCAGGCGTTGCAGGAGGCCGAGATCGCCCTGGCCAATGCTCGGCAGAAGGTCGCAGCGGTGGGGCCGGCCGGTGCCGGCAACCGCTATGAACTGCGCGCCCCCTTCGATGCGGTCGTCGTGGAGAAGCACCTGACCGTGGGCGAGGTGGTCGACGAGACCAGCAACGCGTTCACCCTGTCCGACCTGAGCCGGGTGTGGGCCACCTTCGCCGTGGCCCCTCGTGACCTGGGCAAGGTGGTGACCGGCCGTGAAGTCACGGTCAGTGCGCCGGACCTGGGCGCCCAGGTTCTGGGCAAGGTCAACTACGTCGGCAGCCTGCTCGGCGAGCAGAACCGTGCCGCCACTGTGCGTGCCACACTGGCCAACCCCAATGGCGCCTGGCGCCCCGGGCTGTTCGTCAATGTGGCTGTCAGCGTCGACCGCTTCGATGCCGCCGTGGCGGTGCCGGAAAGCGCCCTGCAAACCTGGGAGGCGCAGACCGTGGTGTTCGCCCGCACGGAGGAAGGCTTCGAGGCGCGCCCGGTGAAGACTGGCCGTCGCGATGCTGGCCAGGTGGAAATCACCAGCGGCCTGGCCGCCGGTACTCAGGTTGCGGCCGCCGGCAGCTTTGTCCTCAAGTCGGAACTGGGCAAGGGCTCGGCCGAGCACAGCCACTGATCACGGGGACACCTGCATGTTCGAACGCCTGATTCAATTTGCCATCGAGCAGCGCCTGGTGGTGATGCTGGCCGTGGTCCTGATGGCCGCGGTGGGTATCCACAGCTACCAGAAACTGCCAATCGATGCTGTGCCGGACATCACTAACGTCCAGGTGCAGATCAACACCGCCGCCCCCGGCTATTCGCCGCTGGAGACCGAGCAGCGCATCACCTTTGCCATCGAGACCGCGATGGCTGGCCTGCCAGGGCTCAAGCAGACCCGCTCGCTGTCGCGCTCGGGCCTGTCGCAAGTCACGGTCATTTTCGATGATGGCACCGATATCTTCTTCGCCCGCCAACTGGTCAACGAGCGCCTGCAGGTGGCCCGCGAGCAATTGCCTGAGGGCATCGAGGCGGGCATGGGGCCGATCTCCACCGGGCTGGGGGAAATTTTCCTGTGGACGGTGGAAGCCCAGGAGGGGGCGCTCAAGGAAGACGGTACACCTTACACCCCAACTGACCTGCGGGTGATTCAGGACTGGATCATCAAGCCGCAGCTGCGCAATGTACCGGGTGTGGCCGAGGTCAACAGCATCGGCGGCCATGCCAAGCAATACCTGATTGCACCAGAGCCCAAGCGCCTGGCGGCCTACAAGCTCACCCTCAACGACCTGATTGCAGCGCTGGAGCGCAATAACGCCAACATTGGCGCTGGCTATATCGAGCGCAATGGCGAGCAGTTGCTGATTCGCGCGCCGGGCCAGGTGGCCTCGGCCGAAGACATTGCCAACATCGTTATCTCCAGCGTCGACGGCACGCCGATCCGCGTCAGCCATGTCGCCCAGGTTGGCCTTGGCGAAGAGCTGCGCTCGGGGGCAGCCACCGAAAACGGTCGGGAAGTGGTGCTGGGCACGGTGTTCATGCTGATTGGCGAGAACAGCCGCACGGTGTCGCAGGCGGTCGCTGCAAAATTGGTCGAGATCAATCGCAACCTGCCCAAGGGCGTAGTCGCCGTGACGGTGTACGACCGCACCAACCTGGTGGAGAAAGCCATCGCCACGGTGAAGAAGAACCTGATCGAAGGTGCGATCCTGGTGATTGCCGTGCTGTTCCTGTTCCTCGGCAACATTCGCGCTGCGCTGATCACGGCCATGGTTATCCCGCTTTCGATGCTGTTCACCTTTACTGGCATGTTCAGCAACAAGGTCAGTGCCAACCTGATGAGCCTGGGCGCGCTGGACTTCGGCATCATCGTCGACGGCGCGGTGGTGATCGTGGAAAACGCCATCCGTCGCCTGGCCCATGCCCAGCAGCGCCACGGTCGCATGCTGACCCGCGGCGAACGGTTCCATGAGGTGTTTGCCGCTGCCCGCGAAGCACGCCGGCCGCTGATCTATGGGCAGTTGATCATCATGGTGGTGTACCTGCCGATCTTTGCCCTGACCGGGGTCGAGGGCAAGATGTTCCACCCTATGGCCTTTACCGTGGTCATGGCCCTGTTGGGCGCGATGATCCTTTCGGTCACGTTCGTTCCGGCAGCCATTGCCCTGTTCGTCACCGGCAAGGTCAAGGAAGAGGAAGGCCTGGTGATGCGTACGGCACGGCAGCGCTATGCCCCGGTGCTGGCCTGGGTGCTGGGCCGGCGCAAACTGGCAAGTGCCGCCGCCGCCGCCCTGGTGCTGTTGTCGGGCGTGATGGCCAGCCGCATGGGCAGCGAGTTCATCCCCAGCCTCAGCGAGGGTGACTTCGCCCTGCAGGCCCTGCGCGTGCCGGGCACCAGCCTGTCGCAGTCGGTGGACATGCAACAGCGCCTGGAGCAGGCGATCATCGCTCAGGTGCCGGAGGTGGAGCGGGTGTTTGCCCGCACCGGCACTGCCGAGATTGCCTCCGACCCGATGCCGCCGAACATTTCCGATGCCTACGTGATGCTGCGCCCGCGCGAACAATGGGTTGACCCGGGCAAACCGCGGGATGAGCTGATCGCCCAGGTGCAACGCGCCGCTGCCAGTGTGCCGGGCAGCAACTACGAGCTGTCGCAGCCGATTCAGCTGCGGTTCAACGAGCTGATTTCCGGGGTGCGCAGTGATGTGGCGGTGAAGCTGTTCGGTGACGACATGGAGGTGCTCAACCGCACTGCCGCACAGATCGCTGCCAGCCTGCAAGGGGTGTCGGGCGCGTCCGAGGTGAAGGTGGAGCAGACGACGGGCCTGCCGGTACTGACCATCGACATCGACCGTGACAAGGTCGCACGTCATGGCCTGAATGTGGGCGATGTGCAGGATGCCATCGCCATTGCCGTGGGCGGCCGCACCGCCGGTACGCTGTATGAAGGCGACCGCCGCTTCGACATGGTCGTGCGCCTGTCGGAGACCTTGCGTACCGATGTCGACGGGCTGGCCAGCCTGCTGATTCCGGTTCCGGCCAGTGCCGCTGAGGGGGCCGGGCAAATCGGTTTCATCCCGCTGTCGCAGGTCGCCACGCTGAACCTGCAACTGGGCCCGAATCAGGTGAGCCGCGAGGATGGCAAGCGCGTGGTGGTGGTCAGTGCCAACGTGCGTGGACGCGACCTGGGCTCGTTTGTGCAAGAGGCTGAGCAGGCCCTGATCGACCAGGTGCAGGTACCACCGGGTTACTGGACGCGTTGGGGAGGGCAGTTCGAACAGTTGCAGTCGGCAGCCGAGCGCCTGCAGGTGGTGGTGCCGGTGGCCTTGCTGCTGGTCATGGCGCTGTTGCTGATGATGTTCAACAACCTCAGGGATGGCCTGCTGGTGTTCACCGGCATCCCCTTTGCCCTGACCGGCGGGGTGCTGGCGCTGTGGGTGCGTGATATTCCGCTGTCTATTTCTGCCGGCGTCGGGTTCATTGCATTGTCGGGAGTGGCAGTGTTGAACGGGCTGGTGATGATTGCCTTTATCCGCGGGCTGCGCGAGGAAGGGCGCACGCTGCGGGCGGCGGTCGAGGAGGGGGCGCTGACCCGCTTGCGGCCAGTACTGATGACGGCGCTGGTGGCCTCGCTGGGGTTCATACCGATGGCCTTGGCCACCGGGACCGGGGCAGAGGTGCAGCGGCCACTGGCGACGGTGGTGATTGGTGGGATCTTGTCTTCTACCGCGCTGACGTTGCTGGTGTTGCCGGCGTTGTATCAGTGGGCGTATCGGCGGGATGAGCAGCAGGAAGGCTGAGTACGTGGGGCTGCAAGGCAGCCCCAACAACCTCAAACGGCCCTTCGGGCACCAGCCCGTACACCGTCCACACCCAGGTCGTCATGCAAAGAAATCCGCGACGTTTCCGGCAACGCCAACCCGCCCACCAACGCCACCAGCGCAATCACCACCAGGTAGAACGCCGGTGCCAGGCTGCTGCCGGTCTGCCCGATGAGCCAGGTTGCCACCAGCGGCGCTGTGCCGCCAAATAGCGTGTAGGCCACGTTGTAGGTAATTGCCGAAGCGGTGTAGCGGGTACGGGTAGGGAAGCTTTCCGAGAGCAAGGCTGCGGTAACCACGCCGCTGCACAATGCCCCCACCGCGAGCAGGATCACCCCCAGCAGCGCACCCGACATCGAGCCAGAGCTGGCCAGCCAGTACGCCGGGAACACGCACAGCATCACCCACAGGCAGGTAAAGCCGATGGTCTTGCGCCGCCCCACCCGGTCAGAAAATGCCCCGGCCAGCGGGCAGCCGACCGCAGCGAACAGCAGGGCCACGGTGGTTACCAGCAGTGACTGCGCGCGGGTCAGGTTGCCGACCAGTTGCAGGTAGGTGGCGAAGTAGGTGGTGAACATGTAGAACGACAATGCGGTCAGCGAAATGAACGCCCCCAGGTTGCGAATGACCCGGCCATGGTGGCGCAGGGTTTCCTTCAGCGGTGAATGCTCGTGCTCCTTGCCCTGGGCGACGGCTTCGCGGAACGCCGGGGTTTCTTCCATGCGCCAGCGCAGGTACAGGCCGACCAGGCCCAGCGGTGCTGCAATCAGGAACGGAATGCGCCAACCCCAGGCATTCATCGCCTCGGTCGACAGGCTGGCTTCCAGGCCATACGCGATCACCGCCGCACAGGCAAAGGCGGAAAAGGTCGACACAGGCACGAAGCTGCCATAAAAGGCGCGCTTGTTGTCAGGCGCGTGCTCCATCAGGTAGGCGCAGGCCCCGGCATATTCGCCACCGGCAGAAAAACCCTGCAGGCAGCGGGCCAGGGTCAGCAGCGCCGGGGCTGCCAGGCCGATACTGGCGTAGGTCGGCAGCAGGCCGATCAACGTGGTGGAGCCGGCCATCAGCAAGATGGTCAGCGACAGGATGCGCTTGCGTCCCAGGCGGTCGCCCAGGGCGCCGAAGACGATGCCGCCCAAGGGACGCAGGGCGAAGGCCACGGCGAACACCGCGAAGGTTTTGAGCAAGGCTACGCTGGCGTCTTCGCTGGCGAAAAACTGGCTGGCGATCAGCGTGGCGAGAAAGCCGTACACGGCGAAGTCGAACCATTCGACGAAATTGCCGATGGCCGAAGCGGCAATCACCCTGCGCAGGGTGGCGGGGGATACCTCATGATATGCGGACATGCGGGTGCTCTCCGGTTTCCTTTGGCAGCCATGTTGAAAGTGGCGCAGTCGGGCCGCGCCATCGTTATTGTGCTTGCCAGTAGATAGCCGAGCGCTGCAACGCGCTTTGTCGAGGGCGACCTCGGTATACCTGATTCGACCGGTGCAGCATGTTACAGCCGGAGTACCCCCAACGGCCTGTCAGGCCGCACGCTCAAGCACATCCAGCAAATCGATGAATGCCAGGGCCAGTTTATGCCGCGGCGCCAAATGCACCAATGGCACCGAGGCGTGGTGCGATTCGCGCATCTTGATCGAACTGCTCAGGTACACCGGCAATACCGGCATGCCTTCGTTGCGCAGTTGATCGACCAAGGTCTGGTGCAGCGCCGTGCGCCCGGCGAACTGATTGACCACCACACCTTCCACCACCAGCGCGGGGTTGTGGTCCTGGCGCAGTTCTTCGACCTCGGCCATGACACTGTGCAGGGCCTGGCGCGAGAAACTGTCGCAGTCGAACGGAATCAACAGACGCTCGGCCGCCACCAGCGCGCTGAAGGTGTAGAAGTTCAGCGCGGGTGGGGTGTCGATGTAGATCCGCTCATAGTCCTCGCCCAGCGTCACCAGCAACTTGCGCAGCTTGTTGATCTTGAACTTGCTCTCCAGCTTGCTTTGCAGGTCGCTGAGGTCAGGGCTGGCGGTGACCAGGTGCAGGTTGCGGTAGCGGGTTTCGGTGATGGCCACGCGGTGCTTCTTGCCGGCGGCGGTAACCGGCGACAAGGTCTGGCGGAAGAAGTCGGCGATGCCGGCAGGAATGGTGTCGTTGACCAGCCCGGTGAGGTAGAAGGTGGCATTGGCCTGCGGGTCGAGGTCGACCAGCAAGGTCCGGTAGCCCTCGGCGGCACTGGCTGCGGCGAGGTTGCAGGCAATGCTGGATTTGCCGACGCCACCTTTCTGATTGAAAACCACACGACGCATGAGACGCTCATCCATGAAGTAAAAATGTCAGGTCGGGGTCAATCCTATGACTGAAACACTGCAGTTTTATGACAGGAATTGTTACAAGCCACCGATTCATCGTTGCCTGTAACGGCATTTCACGGGCAAGCCCGCCCCCTGCAGACAACTCAAGACGTTCAGGCAAAAGCGACCCGGTTGCGCCCCTCCTGCTTGGCCCGGTAAAGCGCCCGGTCAGCCTCGCCCAATGCGTTCATGGGCTCGCCGTGAGTCTCGCCATCCCAGTGCGTCACCCCCAGCGAAATCGTCACTGCCCCCACCGGTTCCACCGGCATATCCTGTACGGTCACACGCAACCGTTCGGCCACCGCGGCCGCCACGTTCAGGGTGGCCCCAGGCAGCAATATCAGGAACTCCTCGCCACCGGTGCGACACAGCAGGTCGCCCTCGCGGCAACAACGGCGCATGAGCTCCGCCAGCTGGCGCAGCACCTGGTCGCCCACTTCGTGTCCATGGCTGTCATTTATCCGCTTGAAGTGGTCGATATCCAGCGCAATGGCTGCAAACTCCCGGTTTTCAGCCTCCAGTAACGACAGGCTGATTTCCAGGCTGCGGCGGTTGCCCAGGCCGGTCAGCGGATCGGTCTGGGCGTCCCGATTGAGCCGGCCGATACGCTCTTGCAGCAAGTTCAGGCTGAACAGCAACGCGCGCTTGAGCTCTGCCGCCTCGAAGTACCAGGCCCGCACCTGATGCAAGTGCTCGGCGGTAGCGGCGCGGTCCATCGTGCGGGCACCGGCGGCAAGCTTCCAGAGCGGTCGGGCGATGGTACGGGCCAGCCACCACAGCAGCAGGCTGCCAACCAGCGCCAAGGGCGCCGAACTGGCGATCACGTTCAGCACCAGATGGTGCAACGGCGCCACCGTCTGCACCAAGGGCTGCTGCGCTACCACGCCCCAGCCGGCGCTGGGGACGGTGGCGAAGCCGGCGAGCATTTCCACGCCCAGGCTATTGGTCAGTTGCCGGGTACCGCTGTCCAGTGTCGCCAACTGGTCGACCAGCGCATTGCCCTCCACCACCGTCCCTACCCGCTCGCTATGGGGGTGGTACAGCAGGCGTCGGTTGCGGTCGACCACATACAGGTACGAACCGTCCTTGTAGAAATGCTCGCCCAGCAGGCTGTTGAGGATGTTGCGTTCACGCAGGTACAGGCTGCCACCCACATACCCCAGGTAGTTGCCGTTGCTGTCGAAAATGGGTTGCGATAAGGCTACCACCAGGTTGTCGGCCGCCGACAGGTAGGGCGTGGAAACCAGTGGACGGCGTTCGCGCAGGGCTTCCAGAGCACCGGGCGACTGCACGTGGGTGCCGAGCAGGTGGCGTAGCGGGGCGGGGGATACTGCCAGCAGTACACCGTTGGCATCGATCACGAAGGTGGAGTTGAAGGCCATGCTCTGGCCCAGTACGCGGTCGGTTTCCAACTGCAGCGCTGTGGTGTCGCTCAACTGCCGGCTTTGCACGCCGGCGCTGAACATCAGTTGCTGCAAGGCGTTGCCAATGAAGGTTTCGGTGATGCTGGCCAGTTTCGTCGCATACACCCGGTTGGCTTCCAGGGCATTGTCGATCAATAGCTGGCGCTGCACCCGGTAGCTGGCGAAATAGCTGGCGCACAGCATGACCACTGCGGTAAGGGCGCAGAGCACCAGGATGAGTGTACGTAGATCCAGGCGCAATCCATGCTTGGTGTGTGTCAATCCTGACCTCGGGTGATCGTAAAGGGCGGCTGAACGGAAGTTACCTTGCCGGGCAGCGGTCAAGAGCCTGCTTTGTCCAGCGCATCAAGCTCATCTTCCACCTCTTGCATACGCTGCTCCACCAAGGCTTGCACGTTCACATCGCGGGCGGTTTCGCGCATCAGGGCGGTGAGTTTTTCGCTCAAGCGTTTGCCGGCTTCGGTGTCTTCCAGGGCGCGAGCTTTGGCGGGGTCCTGGGTGGCGGCGACGATGGTGGCGAATTCGGCGTCGCTGAAGTTCTTTTCGCTGTACAGGCGGAACAAGTCCCGGCGCTGGTCCTCGACGGTGAGGTGCTTGCGCAGTACGTCCTGGATGGTCGCTTGCGACAGCTGCGGGTGAGTGCGACCCAGCAGCGCGGACATGCGCTCGATGTTGTGCGTGTAGGCGTCCTGCAGCGGCAGCTGGCTGAGGATCTGATCTTCACGGGAGGG
The DNA here is from genome assembly GCF_052044625.1 of Pseudomonas sp. 22515. NCBI lineage: Bacteria > Pseudomonadati > Pseudomonadota > Gammaproteobacteria > Pseudomonadales > Pseudomonadaceae > Pseudomonas > Pseudomonas sp. 22515. The sequence goes on along the minus strand of NZ_JBQENN010000006.1, from coordinate 28,254 downwards.
TTTCTGGTCGCAGGCGGTGAATGCAGCAGCCAGCAACAGGGGTAACAGCAACTTCGGGAGGCGAGGCATGGTGTGGCCTGGTCGGGCAGTGAAGACTGCTGATTATACCGATGTCCGCCTTGCCACGACGAGCCCTGTGATTTGCCTTGTGCGGCACGCTGCGGTAGAACCGTGCGCTCCCAACCACACTGGCAATAGCCCGATGCCGAACTGGACCCTGCAACCTGTGGCGCGTGACGCCATTGCCGAAGTGCTGGCGTTTGTCGACAGCGCCCGGCGCGCGCTTTTCCCGATGCTCGCCAACGCACCCTTGCCGCGTGACCTGGCGCATTTCGCCGACACTTACCTGGACGGTGCGGGCTGCTTTCTGGAAGCCCGTGAGGGTGGGCGGCTGGTCGCGGTGATCGGTTACTTGCCCTATGACCATCGCTTTGCCCAGCTTGATTACCGCGCAGAGCGGGTAGTCGAGGTGGTGCGGCTGTTCGTGTTGCCGGCCTACCGCAGGCATGGCCTGGCGGCTGCCTTGTTTGGTGCCTTGCGCGAACGGGCGATGCAAGCGGGCTTGGACTGCCTTTACTTGCATACTCATCCGTTTCTGCCGGGTGCCATTGCGTTCTGGGAGCGGCAAGGCTTCACGGTGGTGGATGTGGAGCAGGACCCGGTGTGGCAGACCACGCACATGCAGTTGCGATTACGCTGACCTGTGGGAACGTGCCTATTGGCGATGAAGATCGCGCCCTGGGTCACTGGGTCGAACGCACGGCGGTTGATGAGGTTCCAGTTGCCATCCTCGGTAAAGCCATTGCTGTGCAACGGGGCGGAGCCGGCCAGGGTGTGAGCGGCCCGAATAGCCGCCTTACTGCCCGGCCTCGAGCTTTTGCAACTGTGCGGCAAAGCGGGCTTTGGCCCGCGCCGGCAAGCTGGCCGGCAATTCGGCGGTAGGCGCATCACCGACCTGGATCACCATGACCATGCCCATGGCCACGTGCGGAATGCACTGGATACCGTATACGCCCGGCACGCGGAAGGTGTGCTCGAACGGCTGGTTCAGCGTGCTCTTGAACGGCTCGGCACCGGTGGGTAGCAGGCCCGCCACGCTGGCGGCATTATGCCCGCTGTGGCTCGGCAGGAAGCGCACGCTGTCGCCGGGGGCAATGCGCAAGTGGTCAGGCTCGTAGACCATGGCGCCGTCGCTGCCACGGTTGAGCATTTTCACTTCATGCACTTCGGCCAGTGCGGTCGGGGCAAGCAGGGTGCTGGTGAGCAGCAGGGCGACAGGGCGCAACAGCATGGGCAAGGCTACCAGGTTCAGGGGGCGCGAAAGCGCAGGATGCGCGCGCCGTCGAAAGGGTCGGTGAGGTAGTGGGCGTGGACGCCGAAGGTGCTCAACAGGCGCTCGGGGGTAAGCACTTCGAAGGGGTTGCCGAGGGCGACCAGACGGCCCTTGTCGAGAACCGCAACACGGTCGCAGGTCAGCGCCTGGTTGAGGTCATGCAGCGCTACCAGGGTGGTGACCGGCAGCGCCTGCACTTGTTGCAGCAGGCTTAGCTGATGCTGAATGTCCAGGTGGTTGGTCGGTTCGTCCAGCAGCAGCACCTGCGGCCGTTGGGCCAGCGCACGGGCGATGTGCACACGCTGGCGCTCGCCACCGGACAGCGACCCCCACAGGCGCGTGCGCAGGTGCAGGGCGTCGAGGTCGGCCAGGGCTTGCTCGACGATGGCGCAGTCCTGCCGGGAGAACGGTGCCAGGGCCGAGAGCCACGGCGTGCGGCCCAAGGCAACCGCGTCGAACACGCTGATCGCATCGAGTGTGTCGGCCTGTTGCTCGACCAGTGCCAGCGCTTGGGCAACACGGCGGCGGGGCATCTGTGCCAGTGGCTCACCCAGGAGCTGCACGCTGCCGCAGGCGGGTTTGCGCAGCCCTGCCAGCAACTTCAACAGCGAGGACTTACCCGAGCCGTTGGGGCCGACGATGCCCAGGGTTTCACCGGCGACAACGCTGAGATCGATAGCGCTGAGCACGGTAGTGCCGGCCAGTTGCAACCCCAGCCCATGGCAGGCCAGCGGGGGGATGCGAACAGCGGTCATGGCTGTCATGGGCGCCCCCGACGGCTGACCAGAATCAGCGCGAATACGGGGGCACCGATCAGCGCCGTAACCACGCCCACCGGGATCACCTGGCCGGTGATCAGCGTGCGCGAAAGAATGTCCGCCACAATCAGAAACAGCGCACCGCCCAGTGCGCTGGCGGGCAACAGACGGCTGTGCCCGGGGCCGAGCAGAAGGCGCAGGGCATGGGGTATAACCAGCCCGACAAAACCGATGGCGCCGACAATGGACACCATCACAGCCGTCACCAGCGCTGCACAACTGATCAGCAGCAACTGGGTGCGCCGCACCGGGATGCCCAGCGAGGCGGCCGAATCGGCACCGAAGGTAAAGGCATCCAGCGCACGGCGATGCCACAGGCACACCAGCAAGCCGAAAATAGCCACCGGTACGGCCAGCCACACCGAAGGCCAGCGTACACCGCTCAGGTTGCCCAGCAGCCAGAACAGGATGCCGCGCGCCTGCTCGGCGGTTGCTGACTTGGTGATCAGGAAGGCGGTCAGTGCATTGAACAGCTGCGAGCCGGCGATACCGGCAAGGATGACCTGTGCATTGTTGCTGCTGGGGCCGGCCGCGCGGGCCAGCACCAGCACCAGGGCGAATGCGGCCCCGGCGCCGATGAAGGCCCCTGCAGACATGCTCAATGCCAGGCTACCCAGCCCCAGCAGGCCGACCAGTACTGCGCCGGTCGAGGCGCCGGCAGACAGCCCCAGCAGGTAGGGCTCGGCCAGTGGGTTGCGCAACATCGCCTGCAGGATGACACCGCAGGTGGCCAGCCCGGCGCCGCAAGCGGCCGCGACCAGGGTGCGGGTCAGGCGGTAGTTCCAGATGATGCCGGCGTCGATCGGGTCCACCGGGTAGTCGGCTTGCCACAGGTGGTTGGCCAGCACCTGGCCAACCACGCTGGGCGACAGGTTGGTTTCGCCAATGGCGGTACCGGCCAGCAGGGCGGCCAACAGAGCGGCCAGGGCAACCGCGATGCAGGGTAACAGGCGGTTCATCACGGGGCTGCTTTACCGCTGGCGAAGGCCGTGGACAGCGTCTGCATGCCGCGGAACAGGCGGATGCCGGCCTGCATGGCGTCAGCGTCGAGGATAATGATGCGGTCGTGCTTCACCGCGTCCATGTTGCGGGTTACCGGGTCACTGCGCAGGAATTCGAGTTTTTTCTGGTAGTCGTCGGCGGGGAAACGGCGGCGGTCCATGCGCGCGATGATCAGCCAGGTCGGATTGGCCTTGGCCAGGGTTTCCCAGCCTACGCTTGGCCATTCTTCGCTGGACTCGACCACGTTGCGCACACCGAGGGTGCGCAGCATGAAATCGGCGACACCTTGGCGGCCGGCCACATAGGGGTCGATGTCTAGGTCGGCGCTGGAGAACCAGAACAGCGCCGAAGTTGCCGACAGGTCCTTGCCGGCCAGTTGTGCCCTGGCGCTGTCGAGGCGCCCTTGCAACTCGGCGTTCAGGGCCGCGCCGCGGTCCTGAACGTCGAAGATCTCGGCCAGTTGGCTGACGCTCTTGTAGATACTGTCTACCTGGAACGCTTGCAGGCGGGTGCCGTCTGCACCGACCAGGTTGTCCTTGCCCTCGCAGTCCGATGGCAGCACGTAGGTGGGGATCTTCAGCTCATCGAACTGCTCGCGGGTGGCGACCACGCCCTGGGCACCGACCATCCATTCGAACTGCGCCGCGACCAGCTGCGGGCGCTTGCCGACCACCGCCTCGAAGCTGGGGTCGTTGTCGGCCAGGCGCGGCACCTTGGCGTTCACCGCCTGGTATTCGGGCAATACATTGTTGAACCACAGCGAAGTGCCCGCCAGCTTGTCACCCAGCCCCAGGGCATAGAGCAGCTCGGTACCGGCCTGGCCGATGGTGACGGCGCGCTGCGGCGCCTGGGCAAAAATCTGCGGCTTGCCGCAGTTGTCGACCGTCAGCGGATAGTGGGTGGCAGCGGCCTGGGCCAGGCCAGTGAAGCCTAGGCCAGCGAGCAGGGTGGCGAAACGGGGCAGCATGCTGGGCGATCTCCTATCGGACAGTTCTGGTGAGGAACGCACGGACAGGCATCGCCGAGGCCCAGCGGGTGGCCGGGGCAACACGGATGGCCAATCCCGGACACCCCGCCGGTTGGTGAATGTAGGCCGGCAGGTCTCCTGACTGGTGCGTCACGGCCCGGCTCCGGCCTTCCCGGGCGACAGGCCCAGTGGCATTGATGGAGCAGGCTCGGCACCTACAGTTGCGGGGGCAGTTCCGTTTGGCCCGTATTGGCAGGCCTGGGATTCCCTGTTAGTTCCGTGGTGGAAACCGGCGGCCCGCATGGTAGACCATCGCGTCGCCAGGTGAAAACGCTTTTCAGAAGTACTTCAGCCAACGGATGTCACGGCGGCGCTGCTTCAGTCGGGCGAACCCGCGCACCGGCAGGTACAGCGAAACCGCCAGCAGTACTGCGCCCAGCCATATCGCTGCAACACCGTTGAAACCGAAGTAGTCGCCATGGTTGAGCCCGAACAGCGCCACGCAGGCCAGGTACAGCAGCTTCAGCACATACAGGTGCAGCAGGTAGAAGAACATCGGTGCCGCACCGAACACCGCCAGGGCAGTGATCCAGCGCGCCTGGCCGGCCCGTTCGAACGCGCGTAACAACAACAGGCCGCAGCCCAGGGTCAGGGTCAGGAACAGCAGCGACGGTGGGTATTTGGTGATGTTGAAGAAGCTCATCAGGGTTTGCGTGAAGGTTGGGTAACCGCTCCACGGTGCCTCACCGTAACCGTTGAACATGCGCAGCAGGACAAAGCCAAGCAGCGCGAGCAAGCCAGCCGCCAGCAGGTGTTGCTGGCGTTGCCCGGCATCGCTGCCGCGGGCGAACCAGGGCCCCAGGCCGTAACCCAAGGCGATGACGCCGATCCACGGCAGCACCGGGTAAGACGTGCGCAGGTGCAGGTTTTCGGAAAACGCCAGCCAGCCGCGATCATGCAGGATTGCCCACGGCACATGCAGGGCTGAATCCACGCCAAAGTGCAGGCCGTCGAGCAGGTTGTGGCCGGCGACGATACTGGCGCCCAGGGCGAGCAGTGCGGCGCGTGGCAGCCACACCAGCAGCGACAGGGCGATCATGCTGACGCCGATGGCCCAGATCACTTGCAGGTAGATCACGCTCGGGGGCAACTGGAAGGTCCAGGCGAAGTTGACCAGGGTGAACTCCAGCACCACCAGGAACAGCCCGCGTTTGAACAGGAACGCGGAGACGTCGCCACGGCCCTGATGCTTCTCGCCATACAGCCAGGCCGACAGGCCGGTCAGCAGGACGAACACAGGCGCACACAGGTGGGCGAGGGTGCGGCTGAAGAAAAGCGCCGGTTCCGTGGTGTCGATGGCCATGGGGTCGCTGACCTGGCGGTGCAGGAGGAAAGTCTCGCGGACGTGGTCCAGGAGCATGAACAGGATCACCAGGCCGCGCAGGGCATCGATGCTCTGCAGGCGCTGGGTGATCAGCGTGGGCGTGGCGCTGGCACTTGTCATGGGTTGTCTAATAGGAATGAATTTCATGTGAAACGTTATCGTATAACAAGACGCTAAAAGGGAATAGAGGTTTTTGTGTGGCCTGTGCCGGGCTCTTCGCGGCACAAACCACCCAGATCAGAAGCTGTAATCCACTGTCGCGAAGTACGACCGCGGTATCCCCATCAACCACTGCTGCCCGCTGAACGCCGACTGCACATACTCGCGATCGAACAGGTTGTTCAACTGCAACCCCACCTTCACATCCGGCATCACCTGCCAGGCGATGTTGGCATCGACCACGGTGTACCCGGGGGCGCTCTGGGTATTGGCGGTATCGGCATAACGCTCATCCACATAGCGCGCCCCAATGCCGGCCTCCACCTGCTGGCCGAAGCCTTTGCTCAACCAAAGGTTGGCGGTACGCCGTGGCACGTTGGCCGGCCGGTTGCCTGCCCGGTCCTGCGGCATGCCGCCGACCCTTTCGTCGAAGTCGTCGTACTTGGCACGTACCAGCGATGCGTTGGCCGACACCTGCCACTGATGGGCCAGGGCCAGCTCCAGCGTCGCTTCCAGGCCATCGGAGGTCTGCTGCCCGGCTTGTTGCTTCTCGTGCGTGATGGGGTCGTCCACCAGCAGCTTTTTCTTGACGATGTGGTAGGCGGCAAGCGTCCATTCGCCGCGCCCCTCCCAAAAGCGCTGCTTGAGGCCGACCTCGGTCTGCTTCGCCTCGGTCAGGTCATAGTTCATCTGCGCGGGGCTGAGGCTGATGAGGTTGTTGACCCCATCCTCGCTGGTTGAGTACTGGCCGTACAACGACAGGTCGTCGCTGATTGCGTACACCAGCCCGACGCGCCAGTTGCCCCCTTGCAGGCTGCGATCGCTACGGCTGTCGTTGATCAAGTTGTTGCGGTCGATGTGGTTCTGGTCGCGACGCACGCCGGTAACCAAAGACAGGCGATCGCTCAATTGCAGGCGGTTCTCGGCAAACAGGGCAAAGGTATGGGTGGTCGAAAGCGTTTGCGGCCGCAACGGCGAGGCGCTATGAAACCCGCCGGGCTGCGGCTGCCACGGGTCGATGTAGTCGCCGCCGACATCGTTGTAGGGTGAATTGCTGTCGACGTTGAATCGCACCTTGTTGTATTCGGCACCGAGCACGGTCTTGCTGTCCAGGCCGAACAGGGTGTGGTCGAAGGTGAAGGTTTGACGGTCGCCGAACTGTTCCTGGTTGTGCTTGATTTCCAGGTAGCTGCCGCGCAGCAACTGCTGACGCCCGGCGTCCCAGCTGTAGTCCTCGGCGTTGCGCCAGTGGCGGCGGCTTTTGATGTAGTACAGCTGGTTGCTGGCGCTGAGCTGGTCGTTCAGCGCCCAGTCGGTCGTGAACCGGGTCCATTCATCAACGTACTGCTGTACGTCGTTCTGCACGTTGTAATTCTTTTTGCGCAGGCTGCTGCGGTAGTGGCCGTCGATCAGCGGGGTACCGTAGTAGTTGGCAGGTTGTGCATCGCCGCGGTCATGGGCCAGTGTGAAGCTGAGGTCATCACTGGCGTCAAAACGCAGCGCGGCGCTCAGGGCCAGGCTACGTGAAGCGGTGCGGTCGACCCAGCCATTGCCGGCCTGTTGGTTCAGCGTCAGGCGGTAGCTCAGGCGCTCGCTGAGGCTGCCGCCGCTGTCCAGGCCGAGCTGCTGGCGGTCCCACGAGCCGTAACCCAGTCGCAGGTGGTTGCGCACCTCGCCGGCAAAAGGTTTTTTCGGGATCACGTTGATCACTGCGCCGGTGGCGCCTTCGCCATGCAGTACCGAGGCCGGGCCGCGAATCACCTCGATGCGTTCGACCATCCACGGGTCGACCGGGAAGGTCTGTGTGCCGGCACCGGTGTACAGGCGCGCGCCGTCGAACAGGGTCATCACTGAGCTGTGGCCGGCAAAGCCGCGGGCAGACAGGCCTGTACCGCCGTCCCCCGGGGAGCCGACGAAAGTAATGCCCGGTGAGCGGGTCACTGCATCCTGCACCGTGATGTTGTTGCGCTGCTGAATCTGCCGTTCGCTGATACTGCTGGTGCTGGCCGGTGTTTCCAGGGCGCTGAGGCCAAGGCGCGAGCCGGCCTGGGTCGGCGTGGCCAGGTCGATGGTGCGGTTGTCCTGGGTGTCGGTGATGGCCGTGGAAGGCAGGGCCAGAGGCTGCGGGTCGCGGTCATCAGCCAGCGCCGGCAGGGCAACGGCCAGGCAGGCCGCCAGGGGGTGAAGTTTGAACATACGGGACATGTCGTTCCACTGCTGCAGGAATGAATGGATCCCGGTGGAAAACACGCAAAGGCGAACCATGCAGGCAGGCGCGCGCACGGATTCCGGCCTGCGCCCGCCCACCGCGGGTTGCCAAGTGAAGCTCCAGGCCGGTCTCCGGGCTTGCGAGGGGCATGAAACCTTCACCTTCCCATGCTTGAGCACAGTGGTATCTCGAAGGGTTCGCTCGCTTACCGTTGCGGGGGCAGCACCGGACTTGTCGTGGGCAACACGACGCACCGGTTTCCCGTTTCACCCTGCGCGCGGCGGCGCAGGGCACCTGAAACTGGCGCGCATCTGACCATTGAAAGGCTGGGGCGTCAAATGTTGGTGTGCTGTGAATGCTGAGAGAAAACAACAGGTTGTGCGTTTTTGCGGCGCCGGAGCCCCATTTGGCAAGAACATCAGGCCCCAGCGTGATGAGTTGGCTGGGGAGGCAGGCTTGCCTGTAAAGCTAGCGCCCGCGGCGCCGCGATACCCGTGCCTCGATGTTCTTGCGCCCGATCAGCAGCGGCGGCTTCTCCACCACCGGCTCATCCGCCAGCCATTTGTACATCACCAGGCAGTCCACCAGCCCCAGGCGGGCATGACGGTAGGCCTTGGGCAAACGGCCGACTGTTTCAAAGCCCAGCTTGTGCCATAGCGCCACGGCCACTGCGTTGGTGGCTACCACCGAGTTGAACTGCAATGCCAGAAAGCCTTCCTGGCGCGCCAGCTTTTGCGAGTGCTCGCACATCAAGCGCGCCACGCCCCGGCCGCGCGCCTGTTCGCAGACCATGTAGCCGAAATTGCCCACATGCGCACCAGGCCCGGCAGCATTGGGCTTGAGGTAATACGACCCCAGTAGCTCGCCATCTTCTTCGGCCAACAGCGTGTGCAAGGGCAGCTCCAGCCACAGCTGGCGCGCCTGTTCGAAGCTCAGCGCCGGGTCGAAAGCGTAGGTTTCACGGGCTTGGACAATGGCCTGGAAGGTGGGCCAGAAACGATCAAAATCTTCCGGCGTCATGGGGCGAATGTGGATCATGCGGGTTCCTGCGCGGGGTGAGCCGCCCAGTCTGGGTGGCGCGGCGCCGTCGCGCAAGGGCGGCGACGCCGTTTGTGCTCAACCGTTGGCCTTGCCCACCGCGTCCATTGCGCGGGCCGAGTACACCAGCGCGGCACCGGCGTTCATGGCCACGGCCACGCCGAGGGCCTCGGCAATTTCCTCGCGGCTGGCACCCGCTTTGACGGCCTGCTGCGAATGCACGGCGATACAGCCGTCGCAGCGGGTGGTCACAGCCACGGCCAAGGAGATCAGCTCGCGGGTCTTGGCATCCAGGTGGTTGGTTTTGGCGCCTGCACCGCTGGCGGTCATGTAGCCGGCTACGGTGTCGGGGGAGAGTTGCTTGAGATCGCCGATGCCGGCCATCAACTGCTTACGGTAGGCGTCCCAGTCCATCATGCTCATCGTCTTCACCTTGGGGGGTTGCGAGTGGAGCTTTCAGGCTAGTCGAAGCGTGGCACGTGCGAGGCGGTACTTTGGTGGGTAAACGCAGGTCACTCGTACAGTGGCCTGCGTTGAGCCTTCAGATGTAGATGAACACCAGCACCAACGCCGCGACCACTGCCCATTTTTCCAGGTAGTAGCGCAGGCGATTGCGCTTCTTCAGCGCCTTGCCACGCTCGCGGATCTTGTAGATGCGGGTGAACAGGCGGTTGATGCCACCGGTCTTGTCGCTGGCATCGTTGGGCGCAGCGGCAGCGGCCATCACGTTGCGGCTGAACCAGCGGTTGAACGCGGTTGCCCAGCGGTACTTGAGCGGGCGTTCGACGTCGCAGAACAGGATGATGCGGTTGTGCTCGGTGGTGTTGGCTGCATAGTGGATGTAGGTTTCGTCGAAGATCACCCCCTCACCATCGCGCCAGGCGTATTTCTCGCCGTCCACGTCGATGTAGCAGCCGTCGTCATTCGGGGTATCCAGGCCCAGATGGTAGCGGTACGAGCCGGCATACGGGTCACGGTGGCGCACCAGCTTGGCTCCCGGAGGCAGGGTAGCGAACATGGCGGCCTTGACCGTGCCGATGCCTTGCAGCAGCTCGGTCGTGCGTGGGCAAAGGGCCATTGCCGACGGGTGGCTTTCGCCATACCACTTCAGGTAAAAACGTTTCCAGCCGGTCTTGAAGAACGAGTTGAAACCGACGTCATCGTAATTGTCGGATTTCTTGATTTCGCCTACGTGCAGCAACTGACGGCCTTCCTCACGGATCTCCTGCCAGTGGTCCTGCAGCGGTTTCAGTTCTGGAAAGGCCTCGACCGGCAGGTAGGGCTTGGCCGGGTGTTTGGAGAACAGGTACAGGAAGCTGTTGATCGGGGCCAGGAAGCTGGAGTGGTCGCCCAGCTGACGAGTCAGCTTGTGGCGAACCCGACCGCGCAGGTGAACATAGGCGATCGAGAAGACGAAGATAAGTACGAGTGCAATTTTCATGGACGTTTACTTGTCGAAAAATGGCCATGCGCCGAGGCATGAGCCCGCCAGCATAAACAATCATGGGGGCAGTTTGTACTTATTGTTACCAAACTGCGGGGCGACATTGGTGTAATACCCTACAGTCTTGCGCAAACGTTTCATGTCAGGGAGTTTGTATGGTTCAGGATATACGCCCCAGCGGTAGCCCGTTCAAGCGGCTGTTCTTCGCCTTGCCGGTCAGCGACGCGCAGCGCCGTGACCTGGCCCAGTGGCGGCGCGGGCTGAACCTGCGCAGCGGCAAACCGGTGCCGGCGGCCAACTTCCATGTCACGCTGCTGTTCCTCGGCGATGTAGATACCGCCCAGGTGCCTGCGATCTGTGCGGCAGTCGATCAACTGGCACTGCCGGCCATGGCACCGCGGCTTCTGCTTGACCGCTTGCAGGTGTGGCAGCGGGCCGGCGCCTTGGTGCTGGAGGCGCAGCAGGTACCGCCCGCCCTGTTGCAACTGGTGTACGGTTTGCAGCAGGCGTTGCTGCCGTTGGGGCTGGAAGCGGCCACGCGTGAGTATCGACCGCACCTGACGCTGTCCAGGGATTACCGCGGGCAGCCGCCCGAGGCCAGTAGCGCGCCGGAGTTTTACCTCACCGCGCGACACTTCACGCTTTACGAGTCGCGCAAGGGGGCTTACTGGCCATTGGCGCAGTGGCCGCTGGCGGACTGACTCGCCGGGCGAAAAACGCCTTGTCCCGGATGCGTACCTGCAGGGGCTGTTCAGATCGGGTGATTACACCGGCATGCTTTGGTAAGGCAATTCATCCCCTGGGCTGCGTTGGAACTGGCGCTTGTATTCGCGGCTGAACTGCGAGGTACTCTGATAGCCCACCCTGTGCGCAGCCTGTGCCACGCCCAGGCCTTCGCCGATCAGCATCTGCTGCGCCTTGAGTAGCCGCAAGCGCTTGAGGTACTGCATCGGCGCCATGTCGGTGCAGCGCTTGAAATGTTCGTGGAAGGTTGAAACGCTCATGTTGGCGCGCGCAGCCAGTGCCTCCACGCTCAGCGGCTCGCTGTAGTGCTCGCGCAGGTGGGCGAGGGCGGCGCCGATGCGGGCGAAGTGCCCCTGTTGCTCCACCAGTGCCCGCAACACACCGGCCTGCGGGCCACGCAGGGCGGTGTACAGCACTTCGCGCACACGCGCCGGGCCCAGCACCTTGGCGTCCAGCGGGTCGTGCAGGCAGCGCAGCAGCCGCTCCACGCTTTCGCGCATGGGCGCATCCAGTGCCGCCGACGTCATCGATTGCGGTGTTTGCGCCTGCACTTCAGCGTCCGGTGCCAAGCCCATGCTCTGCACCAACTCGCCCAGCACGCCACGGTCGATGCCCACCGCCACGCCCAGCAATGGCGCGTCAGGGGTGGCGAAGGTTTCGCACATGAACGGCACCGACAACGCCTGCACCAGGTAATGCCCGGCGCCGTACTCCAGGGTGCGCGGCCCCAGGCGTGCCAGCTTGCTGCCCTGGGCCAGGATCATGAGGCTGGGTTCGTAAATCTGTGGGCTGCTGGCCACATAGTGGTCCCAGCTCAGCACCTGCACCTGGGGCAGGAGGGTGGGCACGAAGCCTGGGCGCGTGGTGAGGCTGCGGATCAGTGCGCAAAGCGGCGCATTGGCGTCGACGTGACGGGTCAGTTGCATGGTGGACCAAGGGCAGAGAATCAGACAGTTTGATCATCGCAGATTTAGGGCGTGGCGCCAGGTGTTAGATGACACCTTCGGAGAATCAGGCATGCATGCCGGAGAATCAGCCGTGGGCGAGGCGGCGAACGACGCGCAAAATGCGTCGCCTGAATCGTTTCACTTCACTGCGAGGCCCTGCATGTATACCGCCATCGGTTACGCCGCTCAAACCCCCACCAGCCCCCTGGCCCCCATGACGTTCCAACGCCGCAGCCCGCGCCCGGATGACGTCGCCATCGACATCCTGTACTGCGGCGTGTGCCACTCCGACATCCACCAGGCGCGCAACGAATGGGGCATTGCCGTGTACCCGCTGATGCCGGGCCACGAGATCATCGGGCGGGTCACGGCGGTGGGCGACAAGGTCACCGCGCACAAGGTCGGTGACCTGGTGGGCGTCGGCTGCATGGTCGACTCGTGCCGTACCTGTGAAGCCTGCGCCAAGGACCTGGAACAGTATTGCCTCGAAGGCCCGACCATGACCTACGCCACCCCGGACCGGGTCGATGGCAGCAACACCATGGGGGGGTACTCCAGCAGCATCGTGGTCAGCGAGCACTTCGTGGTGCGCATACCGGCCGGCATGGACCTGCCCAGCGCTGCGCCTATCCTGTGCGCCGGCATCACCACCTATTCGCCGCTCAAGCACCACGGCGTTGGCCCGGGCCACAAGATCGGCATCCTCGGCATGGGCGGCCTGGGCCACATGGGCATCAAACTGGCCAAGGCCCTGGGTGCGGAAGTGACCCTGTTCACGCGCTCTCAGGCCAAGGCCGAGGAAGCGCGCCGCCAGGGGGCCGACCATGTGATCGTCTCCACCGATGCCGAGCAGATGCGCGCCGCTGCCGGTCGTTTCGATTTCCTGCTCGACACCATTCCGGTGCAGCACGACCTCAACCCGTACCTGGAAACGCTGAAGTTCGACGGTGTGCACATCCTGGTCGGCCTGATCGAACCGATCGACCCGGCATTGCATGCGGCCAACCTGGTGATGAAGCGCCGAGTGCTGGCGGGGTCGTTGATCGGGGGGGTTGCCGAGACTCAGGAAGTACTGAACTTCTGCGCCGAGCACGACATCCGTTGCGATATCGAGATGCTGGATATCCGCAACATCAACCAGGCCTATGAGCGGATGATTGCCGGTGATGTGAAGTACCGGTTCGTGATCGACATGGCCACGTTACAGGGCTGATGGGGCGGTTGCCTGTACCGGCCTCTTCGCGGGCAAGCCCGCTCCTACACAGGGGTGATGTGGGGCTTGCGCGCGGTGGGGCCGGTACAGGCAGCACCGATGCAGCCGTTTTACCAGGCCATCGGCTTGTCCCAGCCCTTCCAGAACAACCACCGCCGCACCTCGCCGTGCGCCCCGGTACCGATCTGCCACTCGGGCCGCCCGCTATCCAGCGCAATCACCGAAATAACCCCCGCATGGCTCGCCGCCACCAGCGTTTGTCCGTCGACGCTGATATCCATCGCACTGATGGTCGATCCCAGGTAATGCTGCCAATGCTCCTTACCCTCTTCGCCAAACGCCCGCAGGTAGCCATAGGCATCACCCACAATGTACTCGCCATCGCGCGCAACCCCCGCATACACCCTTGCGCCATCCTGCACCAGCGGGGTACGCGGGTCCTGGCTGTAGTAATCGGTATCCAGCCCGTGCAGGTCTGCCACCCTCACGGCCAGCGTGGCACCGCTGTAGAAATGGCAGGCATTGACGATCAACTGGTCACCCGCGCGGTTGAACAAGGCAAAGTGCGGGTATTCGCTGCCCGGGCCGATGTGCGCCAGCGGCTTGAGTCGTTCGTCCAGAACAAGGTGTCGGCTGCCTTGCTCACCCACGACGATCAGCCGGCCATCCGCCGACACCGCACCATGCTCCATGCTCAGCCCCAGGCTGATGTCGTCCGGGTCGGTGCCCTCGGCCAGCTCATCGAGCACCCGTGTCTGCTGTGGCAGCAGGCGAGTCGCACCTTGAGTGGCCAGCACGAAGATACCTTCGGCACTCACCAGCAGCACTCGCTGGCCATCGGGGAAGGGGATCAGCGCGGTCGGTGTGGGCGGCAGGTCGAACGGCTCGAACGGGTAGCCTGGCGGCAACCCCTCCAGCCCCGTAGGCCAGGCCAGGCGCTGCACTTGCGGGCCGCCCCAGCCATCGGTCACACGCACGCCCTCGGTATTGGCCAGGGCGAAATAGCGCCGCGCCGGGCAACGGCCAAAGTGTTCGATGCCGATGACCGGGGTTACCCCATGGTGATCGATACGCACCACCTGGCCCTTGTCGTAAGGCATACCGATGCGGGCCAGCAGGCTGCCATCTTCCAGCAGCAGGACATGGCTGATGCCTTGGCCGTGGTCTTCGAGCAACGGTATCAAGGGGTGGTGTGCGGGTGGCCAAGCCTCGCGAAATGCCTGACGCTGCGGTTCGTCCATGCCAGGGCGGTTGGCTGCCTGCAGGGCTGCCAGCCAGGCGTCGAGCAGGTGTTCGGTGGCGGGTGCCTGCGGCTCTTCGAGGTTGTCCCAGCCGTGCGCACGGCCCTGCGCGACGTAGTCGTTGACGGCCTGGGCATAGGCGATGACTGCCTGCTGCCACTGCTGCTGGGGGTGCTGCTTGTCCATGAGCGGATCGGGCTCCTTGTTGCACGCGCGTTTCACACAAAGCGCGCATGGTACTCCTTCTGCCTGCCCTGCGGTTGTGAGGCCCCAGCTTGACGCGTACCATGCCGGGCATTCCTATCCATAACAAAACGTACGTTGGCACCCCTGCAAGCGGGGGGCTGGCGTGCGACCTGTTGCTTTGTCTGCGGAGAAGCGGTTTCCACCCATGAACGGACCCATACCCACACACCTGCCGCCCACAACGGGCAGCGGCAGCTGGCTGAGCGTCATCGCCCTGGCCTTGGCGGCCTTCATTTTCAACACCACCGAGTTCGTCCCGGTGGCGCTGCTCAGTGACATTGGCCGCAGCTTCGACATGAGCACTGCCCAGGTCGGCCTGATGCTGACCATCTATGCCTGGATCGTGGCGCTGGCCTCGTTGCCCATGATGTTGCTGACCCGCAACATCGAACGGCGGCGTCTGCTGCTGTTCGTGTTCCTGGTGTTCATTGTCAGCCACGTGCTGTCGTGGCTTTCGCAGAGCTTCGCCATGCTGCTGGTCAGCCGTATCGGCATTGCCCTGGCGCATGCGGTGTTCTGGTCCATCACCGCCTCGCTGGCGGTGCGTGTGGCGCCGCCGGGCCAGCAGGCCAAGGCGCTGGGCCTGCTGGCCACCGGCACTACCCTGGCCATGGTCCTGGGCATCCCGCTGGGCCGTGTGGTGGGCGAGGCACTGGGCTGGCGCATCACGTTCCTGAGCATTGGCGGGGTAGCGCTAGCCACCATGCTGTGCCTGATGAAATCGCTGCCGCTGCTGCCCAGCCAGAACTCCGGTTCGTTGCGCAGCCTGCCGGTCCTGTTCAAGCGCCCGGCACTGGTCATTACCTACTTGTTGGTGACGTTGGTCATTACCGCGCAGTTCACGGCCTACAGCTATATCGAGCCGTTCGCCCTGCACGTAGCGCAGATCGGCGGCGACCGCACCACACTGTTGCTGCTGTTGTTCGGCGGTGCCGGGGTTTTTGGTTCGTTGTTGTTCAGCCGTTACAGCGACCGCTTCCCGCATGGCTTCCTGGTGGGTTCGATCGGGGTACTCGCCGCGTGCCTGTTGCTGATGTTGCCGCTGTCGGGCAACTTCTATGTGTTCGCAGTGCTGAGCATGTTCTGGGGCGTGGCCATTCTCAGCTTCAGCCTGGCGCTGCAGTCCAAGACCCTGAAGCTGGCGTCCGACGCCACCGATGTGGCCATGGCGCTGTTCTCGGGTATCTACAACATCGGTATTGGCGGGGGTGCGCTGCTGGGCAGTATCGTCAGCAGCCAGATGAATGTGGCGGATATCGGCCTGGTGGGCGGCAGCGTGGCAGTGGTCGGGCTGGTACTGGCCGTTGCCAGTACCCGGCGTTTTCGCGAGGCGTTGGCACGCTGAGCCGGGGCCGCTCAGGCCCCTTGCCGGTCAAGTAGAGACTCAGGCCAATACGGCAGCCCATGCCGATATCAACAAAACCCCCGCCAATACCTGGTTGAACACCCGCAACCGCCCCGGTGCCTGCAGCCACCGGGCGCTCCCCACCCCCAACACCGCCCACGCGGCCATGCTCGGCAGAGCGATCAGCAAGAACACCAGCGCCAGCTGCCACACTGGCAACGACGGCGCGGCAAATACCCCGACCACCGCCACGGCCATCAACCACACCTTGGGGTTCACCACCTGCAACGAAGCCGCGCTGAGCGCACTGAAGCCTGGCGCCGTGGTCGTGTGGAGCGGGGCGGCGGCACTGCGCAGCATCTTCCAGGCCAGGCTACTCAGCCACAGCACCCCGGCCCAGCTCATCAGCTGTTGTGCCAGGGGGTGGCGCAGCAGCAGTTCGCCCAGCCCCAGCCCGACGAGCAGCACAATGGCTGCAGCCGCGCCACACGCCGCCACGATCGGCGCCAGGCTTGCGCGCAGGCCCCGGCGGGCGCCATGGGCCAGGATCAACAGGTTGGTCGGCCCCGGGCTGATACTGGACACCAGGGCAAACAGAATGAAGGGCAACAACGACTCAGACATGGTTCATGGGCTCCGTAACATCGAAGCACCATGCTCGCTGCCCGCCGGCACTCAGTCTGGAAGGTTTGAGCAGCGCCTGCGGTAGTCGGCCGGGGTCAACTGGTAGGCGCGGCGGAACCAGCGCCCCAGGTGGCTCTGGTCGGCAAAGCCCAACGCCACGGCCACTTCGGCCGGTGTCTGGCCTTGGGCAAGCAGGCGCCGCGCGCGGGCCAGGCGCAGCTGGATCAGGTAGGCATGGGGTGCAATGCCGAACGCCGCCTTGAACGCACGCGTCAGGCGAAAGCGGTCAATGCCGCAGGCCTGGGCCAGGTCCTCCAGGCCGATGTCGCGCTCCAGATTGGCATGCAGGAAGTCCCGGGCGCGCTGTGCGGTCAGCGGCAGGCGCGGGTCGGGGTTGATGCGGCGGCGCCAGTGCAGGTGGCGGGTAAGGCAAGCCAGCAGATCGTCCATGGCCGTTTGCCTGACGATGCGCAAGTCCTGGTCATGCACGGCCCTGAAGGCCAGGGCGGTGGCCCGTGCCAGGCGTTCGTCGTGGCACAGGGTGTCGGCGAAGCTGGGCAGGCTGTCGCCCGGCGCGTGCTCGTACAGCGCGCGCAGCTGTTGGTCGAGCCAGGCGGGCTCCAGGTACAGCGTCGAATAGGTGAAGCCTTCTTCGGTGGGCGCCAGGCCATCGTGGATGTCGCCAGGCTCAAGTAAGAATACCTGCCCCGGCGTGCTGCGGTGGCGCACCCGGCGGCAGTTGAACTGCTGCACGCCCTGTTCGGTCACGCCGACCAGGAAGCTGTCGTGCCAGTGGGGATCATAGGCATGGCCGACAAAATGCGCGCGGACCGACTCGATGCCGGTGTCGGCGTCTTGTTTGAAGTCGATCCAGTTGCTCATGGACGTGTACCGTGGGGTAAATGGCTACCTTAGCGCAACGCCCCCGGCTCAGTCTGGAACGATTGTGCAGCCGTTGGTCAGTGCCCGGGCGCGCAGGGCCTCGAAGCGTTCGCGTAGCCACAGGTGCAATTGCTTCACGGCCGGTGTGAGTTGTTTGCGATGAGGGCAGACCAAGGTCAGCGGGGTAGGCTCGCCGAGCAATTCGGGCAGGACCATTTCCAGTTCACCGGCCGCGATGTTGGCGCTGACATCCAGCCACGACTTGTAGACGATACCTTCCCCCTGGATGGCCAGGCGGCGGATGACGTCGGCATCGTCACTGACCAGCGGCCCACGCACCTGCACGGTGCGATTACCCAGCTGCCACTTGTCGTACACCCGGCTGTGCTGCATGTACAGCAGGCAGGCATGCTGCTGCAGTGCGTCGGGGGTAAGCGGGCGGCCGTGGCGGGCCAGGTAGTCGGGCGAGGCCACCAGCACGCGGCGGTTCCATTCGGCCAGTGGCAGGGCGATGTAGTTGGCATCCTGGTTGAGGCCATAGCGGATGGCCACATCCACAGGGTCGCGGTTGAGGTCGGCCATCTGGTCGGACAGGAAGAAGCGCAGTTGCAATGCCGGGTGGTCGTGGCGGAAGGCGCTGAGCCAGGGCAACAACATGTTGCGGCCCATGTCGGAAGGCGCCGACACCTGCAGGGTGCCGCGCAGGCTATTGGGGTTGCCATGCAGATCTTCATGGCCCTGGCGCAGGCTTTCCAGCACATTCAGCGCGGTTGGCAGGTAGCGCTCGCCCTCGGCGGTCAGGCGCAGGCTGCGGGTGGTGCGGGCGAACAGGCGTACATCCAGGTCGCGTTCCAGACGTTTGATCGCGGCAGCCACCTGGCCCGGCAGCAGGCCGGCTTCATGGGCGGCGGCAGTGAAGCTACCCAGCACGCTGCTGCGGGCAAACAGTTCGAGGTCGGTGATGCGCAGCATTTTCATTCCAAAGATGAAAGTGTTGTTACATTGTGCCGCTTTTTCTTTTTTGCTGGAAAGATAAGATGCCCGGCAAATCCACTGTTCACTCCGGAGTTGTCGCATGGATACCGTATCGCTGGCCAAGCGCCGTTACACCACCAAAGCTTACGATGCCTCACGCCGCATTCCCCAGGCCACCGTCGACGCCCTGCTCGAACAACTGCGTCACAGCCCGTCGTCGGTCAATTCCCAGCCCTGGCATTTCATCGTCGCCGACACGGCCGAAGGCAAGGCCCGCCTGGCCAAGAGCACTGCTGAGGGTTATGCCTACAACACGCAGAAGCTTCTCGATGCCTCGCATGTGATCGTGTTCTGCACCCGTACCGAAATGACTGAAGAACACCTGAACGCCGTGCTCGATCAAGAGGCTGCCGATGGCCGTTTCCGTGATGAGCAAGCGCGCGCCGGGCAAAACCAGAGCCGCCGGCACTACGTCAACCTGCACCGCTTCGACCAGAAGGATGTGCAGCACTGGATGGAAAAGCAGACCTACCTGGCGTTGGGAACTGCCTTGCTGGGTGCAGCGGCGCATGGGCTGGATGCCACGCCGATCGAGGGCTTCGACAGCAAGGTCCTCGATGCCGAACTGGGTTTGCGTGAGCGTGGCTTTACCAGTGTGGTGATCCTGAGCCTGGGTTACCGCAGTGAGGCGGACTTCAATGCCGGGCTGAGCAAGTCGCGGTTGCCGGCATCGCAAGTGTTCACCTTCCTGTGAGGTTTCCGGGGCCGCTGTGCGGCCCTGGCAACGCTGGCGGTTAATCTGGCAAAGCCCAGACGTCGACCGCCCGATCAGGCAAACTGGCAATGATCCGGCATATACCGCATACTTATCGGCAAATGCCGAAAAGGAGCCTGCCATGCTTGCCGAAGTGCTTCGCGACAACGGTTACCACGAGTACCGGGCGCGCTTGCAGGCGCTGCTGGACATTCCCGAGCTTGCCAGCGATTTCGAAATCCACACCCGCATCACCGATGGTTTTGCCGCCACCTGGTTGGTAAAGCTGACCGAACGCGGTGTGCTCACACCGGTGGAGCGCGACCAGATCATCCCGCTGCGCACCCTCAAATCCCGTATCGAGCGCGACCAACCGCTGACCGTGGATGAGAGCGATCGGCTGTTCCGCTCGGCCCACATCACCGCCATGGCCGAGGCTGTGTTCGGTGAAGCGGGCAAGGCCAAACGCTGGCTTTCCAAGCCCAAGGAGCGTTTCTCGGGGCTGACGCCGATGCAGATGCTCACCACCCAGCAAGGCACCACGCAGGTCGAAGAAATGCTGCTGCAGATTGCCGAGGGCTATGGCCTGTGATTTTGTGGCGAATCAGCGCCTATGCAGATTTGAGCGGTACGGGGGGCTTGCGTGTAAGTGGCCGCTGGCACCAGGCGGGTCGGCCGGTGGTGTATGCCGCCACCAGCCCTCCCGGGGCGATGCTGGAAGTGTTGGTGCACCTGGAGATCGACCCCGAGGATTTCCCGACCACCATGCGCTTGCTTCGCATCGAACTGCCCGACACGGTTTCCCAGGCGCAGTTGCCCGCTTTGCAGCCCGGCTGGTCTGCTCAGCCTGAGTTGACCCGTACGCTGGGCAATCGTTTTCTGGATGACGGTTCGGCATTGCTGCTGCCGGTGCCAAGCGCGATCATGCCCAGCACCACCAATTACCTGTTCAACCCACGGCACCCGCAGGCGCAGAGCGCGAAAATCCAGGTTGAGGATTTCACGCCGGACAGCCGCCTGTTCTAGTGTGGTGTTTTGCAAATACGGCCAATAACTCGCGAGCGATTTTTGCGCTCAGGCAAGGCGTCGCGACGAGTCGTAGCCCAGCTACGGCGAGGAGCGACAACGCCGCATGAGCGCAAAAAGCGCCGCGAGTTATGGTCGTTATTTGTGAAACACCACACTAGGGCGTGGTCACCACAGTGCTGCCGATGCTGACGCCAGCACCCGGCCAAACACTTCGAGCGCCTTGTCCACGTCAGCCTCGGTGCTGAAACGGCCGATGCTCAAGCGCACACTGTTGCGAGCCTGACGCTCATCCAGCCCCAGTGCCAGCAGCACATGCGAGGCAGCGTTGCTCGCCGAGTTGCAGGCCGAGGTGGTCGACAAGGCCAGCTCGCCGGCCAGCGCCGTGCTGTTGAAGCCCTTGCTGTCGATGCACAGGTTCAAGGTATGGGGAATGCGTTGCTTGGCGCAGCCGTTCAGGGTAACGCCGGGCATGGCCAGCAGGCCTGTGCGCAGGCGTCTTGCCAGTTGCTCGAGGCGCTGGTGTTCGCTGTCGCCAGGTTGGCCGGCCAAGGCAAAGGCGCTGCCCATGCCCGCTATCTGATGGGTCGCCAGGGTGCCGGAACGCAGGCCCTGCTCGTGGCCGCCGCCGTGCATCTGCGCACGCATCAGCACGCGGGCGCGCGGCCCGACATACAGCGCACCGATGCCTTTTGGCCCGTAGACCTTGTGCGCCGAAAAAGACATCAGGTCCACG
Source organism: Pseudomonas sp. 22515 (assembly GCF_052044625.1). Classification (NCBI taxonomy): domain Bacteria; kingdom Pseudomonadati; phylum Pseudomonadota; class Gammaproteobacteria; order Pseudomonadales; family Pseudomonadaceae; genus Pseudomonas; species Pseudomonas sp. 22515. Next base: position 7,167 of record NZ_JBQENN010000006.1, on the reverse strand, counting down.
GCCATCGTATGCAGGTCGATCGCCAGCTTGCCCACGGCCTGCGCGGCATCCACGTGCAGCAGGGCACCATGGGCACGTACCTGCTCGCCGATCGCGGCAAAATCAGTGACCGTGCCCAGTTCGTTGTTGACCGCCATCAGCGATACCAGGCGGGTGTCAGCGCGCAACGCTGCCTGCACGCTTGCGGGCTGGATCAGGCCGTCGGCATCCGCTGCCAGGCGTGTAACGGCCCAGCCCTGGCGCTCCAGTTCGGCCACGGTGTCGAGCACGGCCTTGTGTTCCAGCTGGCTGGTGATCAGGTGCCCGGGCTGGCCGATGCCTTGGGCGATACCCTTGAGCGCCAGGTTGTTGGACTCGGTCGCACCCGACGTCCATACCAGATGCTCGGCGTGCGCGCCGACGCACTCGGCGACTTGCTGGCGCGCTTGTTCCACGGCGTGACGTGCAGCCTGGCCGAAGGCGTGGCCGCTGGACGCCGGGTTGCCGAAGTTGGCCTGGTTACCCAGGCAGGCGAGCATGGTTTCGATAACCCGGTCGTCGACTGGGGTAGTGGCGGCGTAATCGAAGTAGAGTGGGGCGCTAGGCATTGAGGGCGGGTCCGTGTCAGTGGCCGTCAAATCGGCAATCATTGACGTAAGCGTACCTGCCAGCAGCGGTATTTTTTTCGTTTCCCTCAGGTCGATTCGCGATTATTTTAGAAAAAAATTCTCTATCGAAGATCTTTCATGGGATTTTCTACTTTGCCTGGTGAGAGCCATGAAGGGGCCCTCGCCGGCACCGTCAGGGCTCCAGAGCCTTCTCTTCCTCTGCAACCACGCGCTCGCACAATTCCGTAATCTGCTCGCGCATCCAGCGGTTGGCCGGGTCCTGGTCGGTGCTTTCATGCCAGTACAGGTGCGTTTCCAGCGCAGGGACCTCCACCGGCAGCGCCTGATAACGCAACTGATGGCGACGGGCGAAGCGCTCGGGGACCGTCATCGCCATGTCGGTCTGCTGCAACACCTGCGACGCCATCAGGTAGTGTTGCGAACGCAGGGCGACCTTGCGTTGAACCCCCATCTTGCCCAGCGCCAGGTCGACGTAACCCAGGCCGTTGCGGCGGCTGGAGATATGGATGTGGGTCATGCCCAGGTAGCTGTCGAGGGTCAGCTTGCTGTCGGCCAGCGGGTGACCCTGGCGCAGGGCGCAGACATAGCGGTCTTGCATCAGTTTGATGTGGCGCACCTGCGGGTCGGTGTTCAGTGGCGCGTCGATGGCAAAGTCCAGGCGGCCGGCCGCGAGTTCCTTGGTGGTCTCGCGGCGCTTGCACAGGAAGCTTTCGATCATGACTGCCGGCGCCAGGCGGCGCAGGCGCTGGAACAGCGGCGGCAGGATGACCGCCTCGGTCAGGTCGGTCATGCTGATGCGGAAGGTCTTGTTGGCCTGCTGCGGATTGAAAATGCGGCTTTCCTGCACCGAAGTCCGCAGCAGCGCCAGCGCGTTGCGCACAGGGCCGATGATGTTCTGCGCCATGGGGGTGGGCACCATGCCTTGCGCAGTGCGCACGAACAGCGGGTCATTGAAGGTTTCGCGCAGGCGCGACAGGGCATTGGACACTGCCGGCTGGGTAATGCCGACGATCTGCCCGGCGCGGGTCAGGTTGGCTTCGGTGTAGATCGCATCGAACACGATGAACAGGTTGAGGTCGACCTTGCTAAGGTTCATGGGCGCCGCTCTTTGTTGGAATTATCGGCCGATCATATATCGGTTATGAATGTTTATACACGCGGAAAATAGACTAGGTGGATGGAGCAATGCTGCTCTAGGCTCTGGCCCACGTACTCCGAACTGTGAAGGTAGCCCAGATGGATTTCGCCTATTCGCCCAAGGTCCAGGCACTGCGCGAGCGTGTCACTGCGTTCATGGACGCTCATGTCTACCCCGCCGAAGCCGTGTTCGAGCGCCAGGTCGCCGAGGGTGACCGCTGGCAGCCCACTGCAATCATGGAGGCGCTCAAGGCCAAGGCCCGCGCCGAAGGGTTGTGGAACCTGTTCCTGCCAGAGTCGGAATACGGCGCCGGCCTGAGCAACCTGGAGTACGCCTCGCTGGCAGAGATCATGGGCCGCTCGTTGCTCGGGCCGGAGCCGTTCAACTGCTCGGCGCCGGACACTGGCAACATGGAAGTGCTGGTGCGCTACGGCAGCGAGGCGCAAAAACGCCAGTGGCTGGAGCCGCTGCTGCGTGGCGAGATCCGCTCGGCGTTTGCCATGACCGAACCGGACGTGGCCTCCTCGGACGCCACCAACATGGCTGCTACCGCCATACGGGACGGTGACGAGTGGGTGATCAACGGCCGCAAGTGGTGGACTTCCGGCGCCTGCGACCCGCGCTGCAAGGTCATGATCTTCATGGGCCTGTCTGACCCTGAAGGGCCACGCCACCAGCAGCATTCCATGGTGCTGGTGCCGACCGACACGCCAGGCGTGAAGATCGTCCGCCCGCTGCCGGTATTCGGTTATGACGATGCGCCCCATGGTCATGCCGAAGTCCTTTTCGATCATGTGCGGGTGCCGTACGAAAACGTGATCCTTGGCGAAGGCCGCGGCTTCGAAATTGCCCAGGGCCGCCTGGGCCCAGGCCGTATCCACCACTGCATGCGCTCGATCGGCATGGCCGAGCGCGCACTGGAGCTGATGTGCAAGCGCTCGGTGGAGCGTACTGCTTTCGGTCGGCCACTGGCACGCCTGGGCGGCAACGTCGACAAGATCGCCGACTCGCGCATGGAAATCGACATGGCCCGGCTGCTGACGCTCAAAGCGGCCTACATGATGGACACCGTCGGCAACAAGGTGGCCCGTAGCGAGATCGCCCAGATCAAGGTGGTGGCGCCGAACGTGGCCTTGAAGGTGATCGACCGGGCTATCCAGATACATGGCGGGGCAGGGGTAAGCGGCGATTTCCCGCTGGCCTACATGTATGCCATGCAGCGCACCCTGCGCCTGGCTGACGGGCCGGATGAAGTGCACAGGGCGGCGATTGGCAAATACGAGATTGGCAAGTATGTGCCGGTGGAGATGTTGCGTAGCGGGCGGTGAACGCGTCAGCCTGCGCCGGCCCATTCGCGGGTGAGCCCGCGCCTACACGGGCAGCACTCAGCTTGCCCGCGACGTGGCCAGTGCAAGTGATTCACTCAGGCACCTAGTTGCGTGTCTTTTTCTCTCTTGGACGCGGGTTCTTGTCCAATGGCGTGCGGCTGGTGCCCATCCATACTGTCATCCTTTTTTTGCCCCCGCGTCTTGATCAACGAAATCACCACCCCACCCAGCAACAACCCGAATGTCACGCCCAACGACAGCAGCGCCGGCACCTTGCCCACCATGCCGTGGTAGAAAATCTTGCAGCCAATGAAGATCAACACCAGTGCCAGTGCGTACTTGAGGTAGACGAACCGGTGCATCAGCGCCGCCAGCGCGAAATACAGCGAGCGTAAGCCGAGGATGGCGAAGATGTTGGAGGTGTAGACGATGAACGGGTCCTGGGTGATGGCGAAGATCGCCGGCACGCTGTCGACGGCAAACACCAGGTCGGCCAGTTCGATCAGTACCAGCGCCAGAAACAGCGGGGTGGCATAACGCAGCGCCTTGCTGTGCCCGGCCGGGGTGTGGCGTACGAAGAAGTGCGAGCCATGGATCTGGTCGGTAACCCGCATGTGCCGCCGCACGAACTTGAGGATCGGGTTGTTGGCCAGGTCCGGGCGGCTGTCTTCCTTCGACAGCGCCATTTTCACCCCGGTAAACAGCAGGAAGGCACCGAAGATGTAAAGCACCCAGGCAAAGTTCTGTACCAGCGCCGCGCCCACGCCGATCATGATGGCCCGCAGGAACACCACGCCCAGGATGCCCCAGAACAGTACGCGGTGCTGGTAGCGGCGGGGGATGGCGAAGTAGCTGAAGATCATCGCCATGACGAACACGTTGTCCATGGACAGCGATTGCTCGACCAAAAAACCGGTGTAGAACTCCAGTGCCGACTGCGCGCCCAACTGGTACCAGACCCCCGCGCCGAACAGCACACCGACACTGAAATAGCCTGAATACAGCAGCAGGCTCTCGCGCATTTCAATTTCCCGGTCGTGGCGGTGCAGCACGCCCAGGTCGAGCACCAACAAACCGATGACGATGGCCATGAACACCAGCCACAACCAGGCGCTGGTACCGAGGACAGGTGTTGTGAGGAATGCTTGCAGAGCTGTCATGAGCCCCTCCTTGAATGTCGACGTTGCAAGGCAACAGTGATCCGACATGGCGGCTTGGCAGCCGTCAGAGGGGCCCGGTATCACATGGGTTTGAGCCTAGACCCGTTTGCCCGCGATGCCGAATGGGGAGCTGTTACATTTCTTTGCCAGTGCAGCGCTCAGGACCGCAATCCTTTGCTCAGCCCGTTCCCTTCTATTAAGTAACCCCGGTTATAGCCAAAACCAATTGAAAGCATGAGCTTTGCCAATGAGCCTTCAGCGGGATGATTGGTTAGGATTCTGTCCATCAACTGATTCCAACCCCATGAAGGAGTGTCTCTCATGCCAATCATCAACAGCCAGGTCAAACCCTTCAACGCCACCGCCTACCACAAAGGCGAGTTCGTTCAGGTCAGCGAAGCCGATCTGAAAGGCAAGTGGTCTGTCGTGTTCTTCTACCCGGCCGACTTCACCTTCGTTTGCCCGACCGAGCTGGGTGACCTTGCTGACAACTACGCCGAGTTCCAGAAACTGGGCGTGGAAATCTACGGTGTTTCCACCGACACCCACTTCACTCACAAAGCCTGGCACGACACTTCGGACACCATCGGCAAGATCGAATACCCGCTGATCGGTGACCCGACTCACGTCATTTCGCGCAACTTCGACGTGCTGATCGAAGAAGCCGGCCTGGCCGACCGCGGTACCTTCGTGATCAACCCGGAAGGCCAGATCAAGATTGTCGAGCTGAACGACGGTGGTGTCGGCCGTGATGCTGCTGAACTGCTGCGTAAGGTCAAGGCTGCTCAGTACGTTGCCGCTCACCCAGGCGAAGTGTGCCCGGCCAAGTGGAAAGAAGGCGAAGCCACTCTGGCGCCGTCGCTGGACCTCGTAGGCAAGATCTAAGGTCATGCCCATAACGCGGGCGGTAAGCAGCCGCCAAAGCTGAAGTACCTACCGCCCCGTCAAACGCCCGGGCGACCTCGCCTGGGCGTTTTTGTATCCGAGTTTTGAAAAAGGAATCGCCCGTATGTTGGACGCCACGCTTAAATCGCAACTGAAAACCTACCTGGAGCGGGTCACCCAGCCGATCGAGATCGTTGCTTCCCTCGACGACGGCGCGAAGTCCCGCGAATTGCACGACCTGCTGGTAGAGATTGCCAGCCTGTCGAACCTCATTACCTTCAGCGCGGACGGTACCGATGCCCGTCGCCCTTCATTCTCGCTGAACCGCCCGGGTGCCGATATCAGCCTGCGCTTCGCCGGCATTCCCATGGGCCACGAGTTCACCTCGCTGGTGCTGGCACTGCTGCAAGTGGGTGGCCACCCGTCAAAGGCCAGTGTCGAAGTGATCGAGCAGATCCAGGCCCTGGAAGGTGAATTCAACTTCGAAACCTACTTCTCGCTGTCGTGCCAGAACTGCCCGGACGTCGTCCAGGCACTGAACCTGATGGCGGTACTCAACCCCAACGTGCGCCATGTTGCCATCGACGGTGCGCTGTTCCAGGACGAAGTGGAATCGCGCAAGATCATGGCGGTTCCGAGTATCTACCTCAACGGTGAAGTGTTTGGTCAGGGCCGTATGGGCCTGGAAGAAATCATTGGCAAGATCGACACCAACGCTGGCGCCCGCCAGGCCGAGAAGATCAACGCCAAGGAAGCCTTTGACGTGCTGGTTGTCGGCGGTGGCCCCGCTGGCGCCGCTGCTGCTATCTACGCTGCCCGCAAGGGCATCCGTACCGGTGTTGCCGCCGAGCGCTTCGGCGGCCAGGTGCTGGACACTCTGGCCATCGAGAACTTCATTTCGGTGCAGGAAACCGAAGGGCCGAAGCTGGCCACGGCGCTGGAAGAGCACGTCAAACAGTACGACGTCGACATCATGAACCTGCAGCGCGGTGACGCGCTGATTCCGGCCGCCGAGGGCGGTCTGCACGAAGTGCGCCTGGCGGGGGGCGCTTCGCTGAAGGCCAAGACCGTGATCCTGGCCACTGGCGCCCGCTGGCGCGAAATGAACGTGCCGGGTGAGCAAGAGTACCGTGGCCGCGGCGTGGCCTACTGCCCGCACTGTGACGGCCCGCTGTTCAAGGGCAAACGCGTGGCGGTGATTGGCGGCGGCAACTCGGGTGTGGAAGCGGCCATCGACCTGGCCGGTATCGTCGCCCAGGTGACGCTGATCGAGTTCGACAGCCAGTTGCGTGCCGATGCGGTGTTGCAACGCAAGCTGCGCAGCCTGCCGAACGTCAACGTGATCACCAGCGCGCTGACCACCGAGGTGCTGGGCAATGGCGAGAAGGTCACCGGGCTGCGCTACAAGGACCGCACCACGGATGAACAGCACGAAGTGGCACTGGAAGGCATCTTCGTGCAGATTGGCCTGCTGCCCAACACTGACTGGCTGAAGGGCACCGTCGAGCTGTCGCCGCGTGGCGAAATCATTGTCGACGCCAAGGGCCAGACCAGTATCCCGGGTGTGTTTGCAGCAGGTGACGTGACTACCGTGCCATACAAGCAGATCGTCATTGCGGTGGGTGAGGGGGCCAAGGCGTCGCTCGCGGCCTTTGACCACCTGATTCGGACTTCGGCACCGGCGTAAGCCTGTACGGCCCTTTCGCGGTTGGAGCCGCTCTCACAGGACTGCGCAGTTGTTGAAACTGTGAAGATCCCCGTAGGAGCGGGTTCACCCGCGAAGAGGCCGGGCCTGCTGGCCAATCACCACCCGCCGTTCACCGTTGCTGCCGCTACCGTATTCGCGGGTAAACCCGCTCCTACATCGGATCGGTGGTGGACAGATGTCGGTGGCTGGACACAGGCCGTCGTGTAGGAGCGGGTTCACCCGCGAAAGGGCCAGCCCTGCTGGCCAATCTCCACCCGCCGGTCACCGCTGCCGCCGCTACCGTATTCGCGGGTAAACCCGCTCCTACACCTGATCAGGGTTGGACACACATTGGTGATTG
>NZ_JBQENN010000005.1:0-218796 GCF_052044625.1 Pseudomonas sp. 22515 | reverse complement strand
GCCGCACACCATCATCGATGCGACCTACAAGTCCAAGTACCTGTGGTGGAACACCCTGGCCCAGGTCGAGCGCTACCAGGACTGCTCGGGCAAGAGTACGTACTACCGCTATGACGAACGCCAGCACCTAGTTGCAGTAACGGACGCGCTGAACCAGACCACCACGCTGGCGCGCAAGCCCGACGGCGAAGTGCTGCGCATCAGCCACCCGGACGGCACCACGGAAAGCTTCACCTACAACGTCTACGGTCAGGTGCTCAGCCACACCGACGGCAAGGGCCAGACCACCCGCCTGATGCGCACGGCCCGCGGCCTGCCGAGCAGCCGCCAGGATGCCAAGGGCCAGCGGGTTCGCTACGAGTACGACAAGGCCGCCTGACCGCACTGTTCAACGAAAACAACGCCACGTACAGCTTTACCTACGACTCCAGCTCCACACCCATTCCGCTTCTCCCCCCGACTGGTTCCGCTGGGCGGAACCACATTCGTTTGTGATCCCGCGTCACTCGCGCTTATCTGTGAGCCAAGCACGACCTGCCTCACCTGTCGTGACCTGAAGGCGAACAACAAGAACGGGAAACCACCCGCGCGAGGAGACTCCACATGTCCCGACATCAGCATATCCAGGCCTGGCTCGCTGACGTGGCCAGCGACCTGCACGCGATTCGTCACGATATCCACGCTCACCCGGAACTGGGCTTTGAAGAAAGCCGCACCTCGGCATTGGTCGCCCGACTGCTGGAGGCATGGGGCTATGAAGTGCACACCGGTATCGGCAAGACCGGCGTGGTCGGCGTGCTGCGCAACGGCAGCAGCCCCCGCCGGCTGGGCCTGCGCGCCGACATGGACGCGCTGCCCATCCACGAAGCAACGGGTGCGGCATACAGCAGCCAGCACCCAGGCTGCATGCACGCCTGTGGTCATGACGGGCACACCACCATGCTGCTTGGCGCCGCGCGCTACCTGGCGGCCACCCGGCAGTTCGACGGCACGCTGACACTGATCTTCCAGCCGGCCGAGGAGGGCCAGGGCGGTGCCGAGGCGATGCTGGCCGACGGCCTGTTGGAGCGCTTCCCATGTGATGCGCTATTCGGCATGCACAACATGCCAGGGCTGCCGGCCGGGCACCTGGGGTTTCGTGAAGGGCCGATGATGGCTTCGCAAGACCTGCTGACGGTGACCCTGGACGGGTTGGGTGGCCATGGCTCGATGCCGCACCTAGCCGTCGACCCGCTGGTGGCGGCCGCCAGTGTGGTGATGGCGCTGCAAACCGTGGTGGCGCGCAATATCGATGCGCAGGAGGCGGCAGTGGTCACCGTCGGCGCGTTGCAGGCCGGCGAAGCGGCCAACGTGATCCCGCAACAGGCGCTGTTGCGCCTTAGCCTGCGCGCGCTGAACGCCGAGGTGCGGGCGCAGGCCCTTGAGCGAGTGCGGGCAATCATCGTCAGTCAGGCCGAGAGCTTTGGCTGCCGCGCCAGCATCGAGCATCGCCCGGCCTACCCGGTGCTGGTCAACCATGCCGCTGAAAACGCCTTCGCCACCCAGGTAGGGGTCGAGTTGCTGGGCGCCCAGGCAGTGGATGGCAACACCCGCAAGCTGATGGGCAGCGAAGACTTCGCCTGGATGCTGCAGCGCTGCCCGGGGGCCTACCTGTTCATCGGCAATGGTGTATCGCGGCCGATGGTGCACAACCCGGCCTACGACTTCAACGACGACATCCTGCTGACCGGCGCCGCCTACTGGGGCGCGCTGGCAGAGCGCTGGCTGGCACCTGCCTGATTGTCCCTTTTTGACCACTGCCGCTGGAACCCGGGCGCGACTGCGCCTGGGCGATCACCCAATCATTGTGTGGAGTGTTCCCTATGCAGACTTCGAGCACCGGCGTGTCGCGTACCCGGCAAGTGGTGGCCGCCGTTATCGGCAACGCCCTGGAATGGTATGACTTTATCGTGTATGGCTTTCTGGCCAGCATCATCGCCCGGCAGTTCTTCCCGTCCGACGACGCGTACGCCTCGCTGCTGATGGCCCTTGCCACCTTCGGCGTCGGGTTTTTCATGCGCCCTGTGGGCGGCGTGCTGCTGGGCATGTATTCCGACCGCAAGGGCCGCAAGGCGGCCATGCAGATGATCATCCGCCTGATGACCGTGTCCATCGCCATGATCGCCTTCGCACCCGACTACCTGGCCATCGGCATGGCTGCGCCGCTGCTGATCGTGGTGGCGCGCATGCTGCAGGGCTTTGCCACCGGTGGTGAATATGCCAGCGCCACGGCGTTTCTGGTGGAAAGCGCGCCTGCCCACCGCAAGGGCCTGTATGGTTCGTGGCAATTGGTAGGGCAGTGCCTGGCGGTGTTTTCCGGGGCGGCAATGGTGGCGTTGGTTACCCACCTGTGCTCGCCTGAGGCGCTGGAAAGCTGGGGCTGGCGCATCCCGTTCGTGCTGGGCCTGCTGATCGGGCCGGTCGGGCTGTGGATTCGCAAGCATATGGAGGAGCCTGAGGCGTTTGTCGAGGCGCGTCGCCATGCCAAGGGCCAGTCGCCCAGCCTGTGGCAGGTGCTGCGTGAACACCGGCGCAGCCTGCTGGTGTCGATGGGGTTGGCCTGCGGCGCGACGGTTTCGTTCTACGTGGTGCTGGTGAACATGCCGACCTTCGCCCACAAAAGCCTAGGCCTGCCGCTGGACCAGGTGCTGCTGGTGCAGATGCTCGCCGTGGGGCTGATGACCCTCGTGATTCCGTTGTCCGGGGCGCTGTCTGACCGGCTGGGGCGGCGCCCGGTGCTGATGGCCTTCACCCTGGCGTTCTTCGTGATGGTTTACCCACTGTATGTGTGGGTGGCCGCTGCGCCTTCCCTGGAGCGCCTGTTGGTCATGCAACTGCTGTTGTGCACGGCCATCGGTGGTTTCTTCGGCCCGGCACCTACTGCCCTGGCCGAACAGTTCCCGGTCCAGGTGCGTTCCACCGGCGTGTCGGTGGCCTACAACGTGGCGGTGATGGTGTTCGGTGGCTTTGCCCCGTTGATCGTGACCTGGCTCACCCAGGTGCTCGGCACCCCAGTGGCGCCGGCGTTCTACGTGCTGTTTGCCTGCCTGCTGACATTGCTGGGCACCTATTGCCTGAAAGAAGCACCGCGGGCAGTCAAGCCTGCCGCCTTCAACCTTGGAGTAAAACCGTGAAGCCGCTAGCCATCGACCCCATTGTTGCCCTCGATGCCGAAGCACTGTCCCAGGCCATCCATGCCCGCCAGTTGTCATGCCGGGAAGTGATGCAGGCTTACCTGGGGCATGTCGAGCGCTTCAATCGGCAGGTCAATGCACTGGTCTCGCTGCGCCCGGCCGAAGTGCTGCTGGCCGAGGCCGAGACGCGTGACCGCGAACTGGCCTGTGGCCATTCGCGCGGCTGGATGCATGGCATGCCGCAGGCAATCAAGGACCTCGCCGCCACGGCCGGGCTGCGTACCACGCTCGGCTCGCCGCTGTTTGCCGAGCAGGTACCCGAACAGGATGCGATCAGCGTGGCGCGGGTGCGGGCGAGCGGGGCATTGATCATGGGCAAGAGCAATGTGCCTGAGTTTGGCCTGGGCTCGCAAAGCTACAACCCCTTGTTTGGCACCACCACCAACGCCTACGACCCGTCGCGGGTGGCGGGTGGCAGCAGCGGTGGGGCTGCAGCGGCGCTGGCCATGCGCTTGCTGCCGGTGGCCGACGGCAGCGACATGATGGGCTCGCTGCGCAACCCGGCGGCGTTCAATAACCTGTTCGGCCTGCGCCCATCGCAGGGCCGCGTGCCGCATGGGCCGGCGCCCGAGCTGTTCGTGCAGCAGCTGGCCACAGAAGGGCCGATGGGCCGCAGTGTGGTCGACGTGGCGCGGCTGCTGTCGATACAGGCGGGTGTTGATGCCCGGGCGCCGCTGTCGCTAAGCGAAGGCTGGCGCGATTTTACCGTTGGCTTGCCGCGCGATTTTCGCGGTGTACGGGTGGGCTGGCTGGGCGACTACAACGGCTATCTGCCGATGGATGACGGGGTAATGAGCCTGTGCGAGTCGGCGCTGGCCGACTTTGCCGAGCTGGGCTGCCGGGTCGAGGCCTGCCAGCCGGCATTCGACCTGGCGCGCTTGTGGCAATGCTGGCTGACCCACCGCCACTTCCTGGTGCATGGCAACCTCGGCGCAGCCTATGCCGACCCTGGCAAGCGCGCATTGCTCAAGCCCGAAGCACAGTGGGAGGTGGAAGGTGGCTTGCAGCTGAGTGCGGCGGCGCTGTACCAGGCTTCGTTGGACCGCAGCGACTGGTACCGCGCCATGGGCAAGCTGTTCGAGCGTTACGACTTCCTGCTGTTGCCCTCGGCCCAGGTGTTCCCTTTCGATGCACGCCAGCCATGGCCGGCGGTGGTCGGGGGGCGGGCAATGGACACCTACCACCGCTGGATGGAAGTGGTGATCGGGCCGACCTTGGCCGGCTTGCCGAGCATCAGCGTGCCGGTGGGGTTCAATGCCGCCGGGTTGCCCATGGGCCTGCAAATCATCGGCCCGGCGCAGGCCGACCATGCCGTGCTGCAGTTGGCATATGCCCATGAACAGCTCACCCGCTGGGTGGCGCGCTGCCCGCCACAACGCCTGCTTGCGCCATGAAAGCATGGGCAGGCGCGGATCTTGCTGGCTATCCTGACCATCCCGCTACAAGGAGGTCATACCCATGGGCATCACGGCAGACAGCGGCGGCGTGCGTTCGGTGGAGCGGGCGCTGGCCATTGTCGACCTGCTGGGCGAACACCAGGCGTTGGGCCTGGAAGAACTGCACTACCTGACGGCGCTGCCCAAGGCCACGGTGTCGCGCATGATCGCCACCTTGCAGGCGCAAGGCTGGGTGTACCGCGGCCTTGCCGACCGGCGCTACCGGCTGTGCGCGCGACGCCTGTTCGGTGACCGCCAGTTGCGTTTCAAGCGGCGCCTGGTGGAAAGCGCAGCGCCCATGCTGCTGGAGCTGAGTGAGCGCACCGGGCTGGTCGCTGACCTGTCGTGTTTCGACGGCCAGCGGCTGGAGGTGATGGAAAGCGCCATCCCCCAGGTGCTGCGCAAGCGCTATCCGCTCACCAGTCAGATCGTTGGGCAGCATGCCAGCCTGTTTCATTCGGCGATGGGGCGGGCGTGCCTCGGGGAGCTGGCGGTGGACGAAGTGCAGCGCCTGGCGGCCCATGAGCGGCTGGGTGACGACGGGTTGTTGCGCGATATCGAAGAACAAGCGCACAAGGGCTTTGGTCAGCGCACCGAAGGCTACTGGGAATACCCGGTGCGCCTGCCGTTCCTGATCCGCGCCATTGCCTTGCCAGTACATGCCGAAGGGCGCCTGGTCGGCAGCATTGCCTTGCAATGGCCGCTGGATCAGGCGCCGGTGGAGCGGGTGTCGAGCCTGCACCTGAGCAGTTTGGCGACCACGGTGGGGGAAGTGCAGCGGGCCTTGGCTGTTTGATGTTTCCTGCACGGGTTTCTTCGCGGGTAAGCCACAGACGCGTGCATTGCCAGTACCGCCCACAGAACCTGCGGGCGTTACTGGCCCTCCCGAAATCCGCTAGGGCTCACCCCCGCCTGCTTGCGAAAGAACCGGCTGAAATACCCCACATCGGCAAACCCCAGCTCATGGGCGATCTCTTTCACGCTCAGGCTCGAATGCCCGAGCATGCGCTTGGCCTCCAGCACCAGTCGGGCATTGATCACATTCATCGGCGTCATGCCCAGGTGTTCCTGGCACAACCGCCCCAACGTCACCAGGGTCATGCCCAATTCGGCGGCGTATTCCGCCAGTGGCCAGTGCGCGCGGTAGTGCATGTCTACCAGCTCGCGAAAAGCCGTCAGTTGCTGGCTGCGTCTTGATACTGGGCGCTGCTCACCTGCGGGCATGTACGGCTCATGGCGCAGGACATGGATCATCAGTGCCAGCAATAGCGCCATGCTGCTGGCCACATGCTCGCGGGCGCGGTTGTGGTATTCCTCGCGCAGGGCCCGAAACAGGGGCAACAACGGGTCTTCATCGGCGGCCCAGTGGGGCAGGGCAATTACCTGTGGTTTGCGCAGTTGCACCCGCACGCTGGGTGCCAGCACCTGGGCGATGCTATCCAGCGGGTGCTGTGCAGCCGTGATTACCTGGCCTTCTACCTGGCTGGCCCAATGAAATCCATGCACCACCTGCGCCGGGACGTACACCACGCAGGGTGCATGAACCTGAAACCGGTCACTGTCGAACAGCACCTCGCCGCCACCGCTTTGCAGGTACAACAGCTGCAGCAAGCCTTCGTGACGGTGTGCGGCAATCTCCCAGTTGTGCGCGCCAGAGCGCTGGGATATCTGCTCCACATGCAAGGCTTCGTGCCACACCGGCTGCGCGGTTTCACCGTACAGGGCGTAATTGGGGATCTTGTTCATGGTGTTGTAATTGTTCTGTTCACTGCCCGCTACTGTGCCATAGCTGCACGCAGGCTTCAGGGCGCAGTGGGCAAATTGACGGGAATGTGGGGCTGGTTGCAGGTTTTGTCCATTCTGCCGGTGGGCCTGCCGGCCATAGCCTGTTGCCCAGAACAAGCAACGCTCTGGAGAGCAGCATGCACAACAACAAGATCCTTTCTCAGTGGCTAGGCCTGGAGTCGGCCGTATGCGTGGTGACCGGCGCGGCCGGCGGCATTGGCGCAGCGTTGGCCGCAGCCTTGGTGGAGCAGCAGGCCCACGTGGTGCTGCTTGACCGCGACCTGGACAAATGCCGCGAACTGGCGGCCACCCTGGGGGAACACAGTGCAGGCGAAGTCATTGCCCTGGCCTGCGACATTGCCGACCCGGCCAGCGTGGAGCAGGCTGCGGCCCAGGTACAGGCGCTGCATGGGCGCTGCGATGTACTGGTCAACAATGCCAGCGTGCTGCGCCCCGGTGCGCTGGACACGCTAAGCCTGGAACAATGGAACCAGGTGCTGGCGGTCAACCTCAGTGGCTACCTTTTGTGTGCCCAGGCCTTTGGCCGTTCCATGCTGGACTGCGGCCAGGGCCGTATCGTGCATGTGGCCTCGATTGCAGCCCATTACCCGCAACCCAACAGTGGCGCTTACAGCGCGGCGAAGGCAGGCGTCAGCATGTTGTCGCGGCAGATCGCCGTGGAATGGGGGCCGCGTGGTGTGCGCAGCAACGCCGTATGCCCGGGTTTGATCCGCACGCCATTGTCGGCGGCGTTCTATGCCGACCCACAGGTGGAGCGCCGGCGTAGCGCCATGACCGCCAACCAGCGCATCGGTGAGCCGCAAGACATCGCCGAAGCCGTGCTGTTTCTGGCCAGCCGTCGCGCCGACTATATCAACGGCGCCGAGCTGACCGTGGATGGCGGATTGGAAAGCATGCCCATGGCATTGATCCCGCGCCCTGGCTTCGAGGGGGCAGGCCAATGAATACGCGTAGCTGCGATGTACTGGTCATCGGTGCGGGTGCTGGCGGCCTGGCGACAGCCATCACGGCGAAAAAGCTTGGCCTGGATGTGATCGTCATCGAAAAGGAGGCGTGCTTCGGCGGCACCACGGCGTTTTCCGGCGGCGTGCTGTGGGTGCCGGGCACCCGGCACGGGGGCAATGACAGCCAAGCAGCGGCCATGACCTACCTGCGCAACGAAACCGGTGCCTGCTTCGATGCGGCCGGGGTGGAGGCATTCTTGCGCTACGCGCCGCAGATGGTTGAGTTTTTCGAGCGCGAGACGGCAGTCAAGTTCGTGCCCACGCTGTACCCCGATTATCACCCGCAGGTGGAAGGCGGCGTCGATGTGGGCCGCTCGATACTGGCCGCACCTTACGACATCCGTGGTCTGGGGCCCGACATGGCGCGGCTGCGCCCGCCGCTGAAGACCATCACCTTCATCGGCATGATGTTCAACTCGTCGAATGCCGACCTCAAGCACTTCTTCAATGTCACCCGTTCGTTGACCTCGTTCGCCTACGTGGCCAAACGCCTGCTGACCCATTTGAAGGAGCTGGCCTTGTACCGACGCGGCACCCAGGTCACCAGTGGCAATGCCCTGGCGGCACGGCTGGTACGCTCGGCACTGGACCTGGGCATTCCGATTCTCACAGGCACCCCGGCGCGGCAGTTGCTGCGCGAAGGGGCGCGGGTAGTGGGGGCGGTGACCGGGCAGGCCGGCAGCGAGCAGCGCATCGAGGCCCGGCGTGGGGTGGTGCTGGCCTGTGGCGGTTTCTCCCATGACCTGCAACGGCTGCGCCAGGCCTACCCGCATGTACGGCGTGGCGGCGAGCATTTTTCACCGGTGCCAGCGGGCAACACCGGCGATGGTGCGCGCATGGCCGAGGCGCTGGGAGCAAAGGTCGATATCTGCCTGCAGGCACCTGCAGCCTGGATGCCGGTATCGAAGGTGCCGGTGGGTGGTGGGCGGCATATTGCCTTTCCGCACTTGCTCGACCGCTACAAGCCGGGTGTGATCGGCGTGCTGCGTTCGGGGCAGCGATTCACCAATGAGTCGAATGCCTACCACGACGTGGGCGCAGCGCTGATCGAGGCGTGTTCCGACCAGGCAGAAACCGCCATGTGGCTGGTATGCGACCGCCGCACCCTGGCCAAATACGGGCTGGGCTTTGCCAAGCCTGCGCCGATGCCGCTGGGGCCATTGCTGCGCAACGGCTACCTGCTCAAGGGCCAGACCCTGGCGGAGTTGGCCGGCAAGGCCGGTATCGATGCGCAAGGGCTGGAGCAGACTGTGCGCGAGTACAACCTTGGCGCTGTCCACGGCGAAGACCGTCAGTTCGGCCGCGGCAGCACCAGCTTCAATCGCTACCTGGCCGACCCGCAGCAACAACCCAACCCGTGCGTAGCGCCGGTTGGCGAGGGACCGTACTTTGCCGTGAAAGTGATCATGGGCGATCTGGGCACTTTCGACGGGCTGCGCACCCGTGTGACCGGTGAAGTGTTGGCGGCCGACGGGCAAGTCATCGACGGTCTGTATGCGGTGGGTAACGACCGCGCCAGCATCATGGGCGGCAACTACCCCGGGGCGGGCATCACCCTGGGGCCGATCATGACCTTTGCCTACATCACCGGGCGCCATCTGGCGGGTGTCGAGCAGGGGCTGGCGGCGGGCAACGCACGGGAGGTGGCGTGATGGACAAGCCTGTGGTCGACCACCGCATCTACACCATTCGCCCGCGCGGCATGGCGGCCTTTCTCGAGGCGTTCGACCAGCTGGCGATGCCGATCCTGCTGCGCCACCTCGGTGCACCCCTGGCGTTTTACACCAGCAGCATCGGGCCGTTGAACCAGGTGGTGCACTTGTGGGGCTATGACAGCCTCGATGACTTCGAGAAGCGCAGCGCAGCGCGGGATGCCGACCCGGACTTTGCCGCGTACCTGCATGCCACCCGCGACCTGGTAGTGGCTCAGGAAACACGCATCATAAGGCCTGTGCGCTTACCCAGCCTTTTCCACTAGGGCTGCGACAAACACCGTCATAAAAACAACAACAGGTGATACCTATGAACAACACACTCGACGTGCGCCAACTGATCGACCAGCAACCCATCGGCCGTTACCAGAAATGGGTGGTGTTCCTCGGCTTTCTCATCATCGCCCTGGACGGCCTGGACGTCGCCATCATCGGCTTCATTGCCCCGCAATTGAAAAGCGATTGGGGCCTGGATGCGCAAAGTCTGGGCCCGGTATTGAGCGCCGCGTTGATCGGCCTGGCACTTGGCGCCTTGATTGCCGGCCCCTTGGCGGACCGTTATGGGCGCAAGGCGGTGTTGCTGTGCAGCGTCCTGCTGTTCGGCCTCTGGACACTGGCCTCAGCCTTTTCACCCAACCTGGAAGCCCTGGTCGCGTTGCGCTTTCTGACCGGCCTGGGCCTGGGCGCAGCCATGCCCAATGCCAGCACCCTGGTCAGCGAGTATGCCCCGGCACGCAGCCGCTCGCTGCTCATTACCCTGGCATTCTGCGGGTTCTCCCTGGGCGCGGCGGCAGGTGGCTTCGTCAGCGCCTGGATGATTCCGAACCTGGGCTGGCGCAGTGTCCTGGCATTGGGTGGGGTGTTGCCGCTGATGGTCCTGCCGTTGCTGTATTGGCGCCTGCCGGAATCGGTGACGTTCCTGGTCAGCAAAGGGGCGGACCGCAAGCGCATTCTGGCCATTGTCCGTCGCCTGGCACGTGAGCATGTCAACGCCGACACGACCTTTGTCTTGCCTGGTAAAGCCCAGGCTGCAGGCGGTGCAATCGGCACCATCCTCTCTGCGCGGTATCGCTTTGGTACCTGCATGCTCTGGGGTGGGTACGTGCTGGCGCTGTTCCTGGTCTATCTGTTCAGCGGCTGGTTGCCGACGCTGGTAAAGGAGGGGGGCGGGTTTTCGGTGGCCGAAGCGGCCATCGTCACCGCCTGTTTCCAGATTGGCGGCCCGTTGGGCGCGATTTCGGTGGGTTGGGCCATGGATCGCTACCCGGCGCAGCGCGTGCTGGTACTGACCTTCCTGTTCAGTGGTGCGGTGATTTTTGCAATTGGTCAGGTCGCTGCGGACTTCGCCTGGTTGTGTGCGGTTGCGAGCGCTGTGGGCTTTGGCCTTAATGGGGCAAGTGTTGGCATGAATGCACTGGCGGCGGCTTTTTACCCGACTGAAGCACGGGCGACCGGCGCCAGCTGGATGAGCGGCATCGGGCGCCTGGGTGCGATTCTCAGTGCCTTTGCCGGGGCACAGATGCTGGCACTGGGCTGGAGCTTTGCCCAGGTATTCGCTTCGTTGTTGCTACCCGCAGGGTTGGCGGCTTTGGCGGTATGGCTGCAAGGGCGAAATGCGGCGTCACGGCTTAGCGTTCCCGGTTGTACATCCGGCACCCCGGCTGCAGCGCCAGCAGGTTCGGCTCCCACTCCTTAGCCTTCGGGAACACAGCCCCTGTCTGAAGCCATACGCTCGATCAACGCCCATAACGCCGCATCATTGAAATCGTCGACAACCAGCCTGGCGCCCGCCGCCAGCAACCGCTCCGGGGTCTGCGTCGTGGCTACGCCCACGGTAAAGATCCCCGCGCCACTGGCCGCGGCCGTCCCCGGCAATGAGTCCTCGAAGGCCAGCGCTTGCCCGGCCTCGGCACCCAGGCGCTGCAGGCCGGTGAGGTAGGGCAGCGGGTCCGGTTTGGGCCGTGCCAGTTCTTCGGCCACCAGCACATGTTCAAAGTGCTGGCCCAGGCCCATGGCGTTCAGCATGTGCTCGGCGTTCAGCCGCGGTGCGTTGGTCACCACGCACATGCCGATGTCCTGGGCCTGGGCATGCTCCAGCAGGCGCAACAGGCCTGGCATTGGCTCAAGCGACGGCGACATCGCGCGAAACAGCGCTTCCTTGCGGTCGGCCAACGCCTGGCACTGTTCGACGCTGGCGCCGCTGAACAGCTCGGCGAACAGCTCGCCGTTGGCGCGGCCGCTGACCTGGGCGTCGAACTGCGCCTGGCTCAGCTCGCGGCCGTCGTGTTCACGCAGCAGTTGGCGAAAGGCCTGCAGGTGCAGGGTGTCAGTGTCGGTGAGGGTACCGTCAAGGTCGAACAGCAGGGCGGTCAGCATGGGATATCCAGATGAAAAAACACAAGCCAGGGGATCATAACCAAAGCTGACGACGAAGGGGGCTGTTCAGCGTGCTCCGAAAAGAGTACAAATGTGCTCCATGGACACTCTTACCCCCAAACGCCGCGCCATTTTCGAATTCATCCGTGAGCGCATTGCCGAGCATGGTCAGCCGCCGAGCCTGGCCGATATCGCCACGCGCTTCGGTTTTGCCTCGCGCAGCGTTGCGCGCAAGCACATCACCGCCCTGTGCCAGGCCGGTTACATCGATGTCACGCCAAACCAGGCCCGGGGCATACGCCTGGCCGAACCGCTGCGCCGGCCAGAAATCCTCGAAATACCCGTGCTGGGCCAGGTGGCGGCGGGTGCCCCCATCGGCCCGGACCTGGACATCCACGAGCAGTTGCTGCTCGACCCCAGCCTGTTCCGCCGTACCCCCGACTACCTGCTGAAGGTGCGGGGCGACTCGATGATCGACGACGGCATCTTTGACGGTGACCTGGTCGGCATCCTGCAACAGGCTGACGCCCGCGACGGGCAAATCGTGGTTGCGCGCCTGGACGGCGAAGTGACCATCAAACGCCTGCAACGCCAAGGCGGCACTTACCGGCTGTTGCCACGCAACCCGGCCTATGCGCCGATCGATGTGCAGCCCGAACAGGACTTTTTCATCGAAGGCGTGTTCTGCGGCTTGCTGAGGCGCGACTGATGGGCGCCGTGGTCGACCTCGACAGGCTGCTGGAACAGCGCCGGGTATGGCGCGGCCGGCAGGCCCAGGCGCGGCCACTCGGGCTGCAGCCCACCGGCCATGCGGCCCTCGACGAACGTTTGCCGGAAGGTGGCTGGCCGGCGGCAGCACTGAGCGAGCTGTTGCTGGCCAACCCCGGCTGTGGCGAATTGCAGTTGCTGTGGCCAACCCTGGCCCGGCTGAGTGCAGAAGCCAGCAGAGTGGTGCTGGTGGCTCCACCCTTCATCCCTTTTGCACCGGCCTGGCAGGCAGCGGGGGTGGACCTGCGCTGGCTGGTACAGGTGGATGCCGAGCCTGCCGATGCCCTCTGGGCTGCCGAACAGTGCCTGCGCTCGGGCAGTTGCGCGGCGGTGCTGTGCTGGCCGGAACGTGCCGATGACCGCGCCCTGCGGCGCTTGCAGGTAGCGGCCGAAACCGGGCAGGCACTGGCGTTCGCCTGCAGGCCGCAGCAGGCGTCGCACAACCCTTCACCCGCAGCGCTGCGCATTGCAGTCGACACGCGCCCGGCGCAATGGCGCGTGCTGAAAAGCCGGGGTGGCATGCCTCCAGCGCTGCCTATTCCCTGCCCGGGGCGGGGCTGATGCACCATGCTCTGGGCCTGCATCCTGCTCCCGCAGCTTGCGCTGGACACCGTCCTGCGGGAGCGTGACGACCCTGATACACCCTTGGTGCTGATTGGCGGGCCGACCCAGCGTCGCGTGTTGCAGGCAGTCAACCCGGCGGCCGCTGCACTGGGCCTGCGGGCCGGGCAAACCCTGACCGCAGCGCGTGCCCTGGCCGATGGCTTCACCTGCGTCGAAGCTGACCCCAAACGCATCGATCAGGTGCAACAGTTGCTGGCGGCCTGGGCCTACCGCTTCAGTGCCCAGGTCAGCCTGCATTACCCTCGGGCGCTGCTGCTGGAAGTGGGCTCCAGCCTGCAACTGTTCGGGCCCTGGCCCTTGTTCGAGGCACGTCTGCGTCAGGAACTGGCAGATCTGGGCCTGCGTCAACGCATTGTCCTGGCCAGCAACCCGGTGGCTGCTCGCATGCTCGCCAATGGCCACGATGGCCTGGCCGTGGGCGATGTCGACGCCACCCGAGCGGCGCTGCTTGGCATGCCCATCACGCGCGTCGGCCTGCCGGCAGAGGCGGCCGAAGCGTTTGCCCGCATGGGCTTGCACCAGCTGGGCCAGGTATTGGCCTTGCCGCGCGATACCTTGGCCAGGCGCTTTGCGGCCCAGGTGCAGCTGCACCTCGACCAGTTGCTCGGCCTGCGCAACCTGGGGCTGGATTTCTACCAGCCACCGGACCGTTTCGAAACCCGGCTGGAACTCAATTTCGACGTCGAGTCGCACCAGGCGCTGTTGTTCCCGCTGCGGCGCATGCTCAACGACCTTGCTGCATTTCTGGCCGGGCGAGACTGTGGCGTGCAGCGCTTCTGCCTGCATCTGGAGCACGCCGAGGGGCCGGATACCCTGCTCAAGGTGGGTTTGCTGGCGGCCGAACGCGATGCTGCGATGCTGTTCGAGCTGGCCCGTGGGCGCCTTGAGCCGCTGCGCATACCCGCACCGGTGCGCAACCTGCGGCTGGTTGCCGAAGACTTGCCACCCTTTGTGCCACAGCATCAGGCGTTGTTCGACCCGCGGGCGCAACAGGCGCAACCCTGGGCGCAATTGCGCGAGCGGTTGCGCGCCCGCCTGGGGGATGAGGCCGTCAAGGGGCTTGGCGCAGCCGCCGATCACCGCCCCGAATGCGCCTGGCAGTTGGCGGAGCAGGGTGCCCAAGGCAACATGCCGGTTGCACCGGGCAGCCGCCCGGGGTGGCTGTTGTCGGCACCGATCGCGCTGGATGACGCCGCCTACCAGGTGCAGGGCTACGCCGAACGCATCGAATCAGGTTGGTGGGATGGCGGCGATGTGCGTCGCGACTACTACCGCATCGAAACCCGTGACGGCCTGCGCGGCTGGGCCTACCGCGACCTGAGCCAGGCCGGCCCGCTTTGGCTGCAGGGTTGGTTCGCATGAACACCCCGGGTTATGCCGAGCTGCATTGCCTTTCCAACTTCAGCTTCCAGCGCGGTGCATCGAGCGCCGACGAGCTGTTCCGGCGTGCGCGCGAGCAGGGCTACCAGGCCTTGGCAATCACTGACGAATGCACGCTGGCCGGTATCGTGCGCGCCTGGCAGGCAGCCAAGGTGCACCAGTTGCGGCTGATCGTTGGCAGCGAGGTGCAATTGTGCGACGGGCCCAAGCTGGTGCTGCTGGTCGAGAACCTGACCGGCTACCAGAACCTCTGCGCGCTGATCACCCGTGCCCGGCGGCGGGCAGAGAAGGGTGCGTACCAGCTGTTTCGTGATGACCTGCTGCTGCACCACCAAGGCCTGCTGGCCTTGTGGGTGGCCGCTGACAGTGGCGATACCGCTACCGGCGCGTGGCTGCGCAGTGTGTTCGCTGAGCGCCTGTGGCTGGCCGTGCACCTGCACCGGGGCAGTGACGATGCCATGCGCCTGCAACGGTTGCGGGCACTGGCGGCTGATGTGGGTATCCGCGCCGTGGCCTGTGGCGACGTGCACATGCACGTGCGTGGTCGCCGTGCCTTGCAGGACTGCATGACTGCCATCCGCCAGCATTGCCAGGTGAGCGAGGCCGGGCGCTTTCTGTTTGCCAATGGCGAACGGCACCTGCGCAGCCAGGCGCAACTGGCCGAGTTGTATCCGCTCGACCTGCTGGCCGAGACCCTGGTCATTGCCCGGCGCTGCCAGTTTGACCTGAGCGAACTGAACTACCAGTACCCACGCGAACTGGTGCCCGAGGGGCATACCCCGGCAAGCTGGCTGCGTGAATTGTGCGAGCAAGGCCTGCCGCTGCGCTGGCCAGGCGGGCCGAGTGGCAAAGTGCGGGCTGTGCTTGCCAAGGAACTGGGGCTGATCGAAGAGCTGGGTTACGAAAGCTACTTCCTGACGGTGCACGACATTGTCGCCTTCGCCCGCAGCCAGCGCATCCTATGCCAGGGCCGGGGGTCGGCAGCCAACTCGGTGGTGTGCTTCGTACTGGGCATCACCGAGCTTGACCCCATGAAACACCACCTGCTGTTCGAGCGCTTCCTGTCGCGCGAGCGCAACGAGCCGCCGGACATCGACGTGGACTTCGAACACGACCGGCGCGAGGAGGTGATCCAGTATGTGTTCCGTCGCTATGGCCGGCACCGGGCGGCGCTCACTGCGGTAGTCAACACCTACCATGCCGCCGGTGCGGTGCGGGATGTGGCGCGGGTGCTCGGGCTACCTGCCGACCAGGTGGATGCCCTGGCCAAATGTTGTGGCCGCTGGAGCGATCGCATACCCGATGACCAGCGCCTGGCCGAGGCCGGTTTCGAAGCGGGCAGCCCTTCGCTGCGGCGGGTGCTGGTGCTGGCCGGCGAACTGATCGGCTTCCCTCGGCACCTGTCACAGCACCCGGGCGGTTTTGTCATCTCCCAGCAACCGCTTGACCAGCTGGTGCCGGTGGAGAATGCCGCGATGCCGGAGCGTACGGTGATCCAGTGGGACAAGGATGACCTGGACATGGTTGGCCTGCTCAAGGTCGACGTACTGGCGTTGGGCATGCTCAGCGCCTTGCGTCGCTGCTTCGACCTGCTGCAGCACCACCGTGGCCGGCACCTGACCCTGGCGACCATCCCCAGCGAAGACCCGGCCACCTACGCCATGATCAGCCGTGCCGAGACCATGGGCGTGTTCCAGATCGAGTCACGCGCGCAAATGGCCATGTTGCCGCGGCTGCGGCCCCAAAAGTTCTACGACCTGGTCATCGAGGTCGCCATTGTCCGCCCAGGGCCGATTCAGGGCGACATGGTCCACCCGTACCTGCGCCGGCGCCTGAAGCAGGAGCCGGTGACGTATCCGTCGCCGCAACTGAAGGAAGTGTTCGAACGTACCTTGGGCGTGCCGCTGTTCCAGGAGCAGGTGATGGAGCTGGCGATGGTCGCGGCCGACTATACCCCGGGCGAGGCCGACCAGTTGCGCCGCAGCATGGCAGCCTGGAAGCGCCACGGCGGTCTTGAACCGCACCGCGAACGGCTGGTGCAGGGCATGTTGCGCAATGGTTACACGCTGGCGTTTGCCGAGCGCATCTTCGAGCAGATCAAGGGGTTTGGCAGCTATGGCTTCCCTGAGTCGCATGCGGCCAGCTTTGCCTTGCTGTGCTATGCCAGCAGTTGGCTGAAGTGCCATGAGCCGGCGATCTTCACCTGTGCGTTGGTCAACAGTTGGCCGATGGGCTTCTACAGCCCTGATCAGCTGCTGCAAGAGGCTCGCCGCCAAGGTATCGAGGTGCGGCCGGTTGATGTCTGCCACAGCGACTGGGACTGCACCCTGGAGCCTGATGCTGAAGGCACCCTGGCCATTCGCATGGGCCTGCGACTGGTGCGTGGCCTGGCCGAAGCCGATGCCAGGCGCGTGCAGCAGGCGAGGGCGCAGCGGCCGTGGCGCAACGTCGAAGACCTGTGCCTGCGCGCCGGCCTGGACGCACGGGCCCGTGCCCGCCTGGCTGATGGCGGGGCGCTGCGCGCCTTGGCCAGCGATCGGCATCAGGCGCGCTGGCAGGTGGCGGCGGTGCAGCCGCAGCTGCCGTTGTTCGCCGATGTGCAGGCCTTGCCTGAAGAACCGGTGCAATTGCCCGTGCCAACCGTGGGCGAGGACCTGATGGCCGATTATCAAACCCTCGGCACTACGCTTGGCCCACATCCACTGGCGCTGTTGCGTTCTCGCCTGAGGGCACTGGGGTGTCGCAGCTCCAGTGAATTGCAGGGTGTGGAGCATGGCGACAACATTGCCGTGGCCGGGCTGGTGGTGGGCCGGCAACGGCCTCAAACCGCCAGCGGTGTGACCTTCGTTACTTTGGAAGACGAACATGGCATGGTCAACGTGGTGGTGTGGCGTGCGCTGGCCGAACGGCAGCGACGGGCGCTGGTGGGTTCGCAGCTGCTCAAGGTCAGTGGGCGGTTGGAGCAGGAGAATGGGGTGCGGCACCTGATTGCGCGGCGGTTGGAGGATGTGAGTCCGCTGCTGCAAGGGCTGGATGTGCGCAGCCGGGATTTTCACTGACCCCCAACGCTCGGTACTTGCGTGGTTCCCTGTGGGTGCGGGCGAGCCCGCGAAGCAGCCACCGCGTTGCAGGGCACCGGCCTTGCCGGTGTTCGCGGGCATGCCCCACATTGACCGCCTGCAACCTTGAGCCTGCCCCAACCATTCATTGGCCACGGTGCGTTATTCCTTGGTCGACGGCCACGTTTGCCACAAGGCCGCTCCCACAGGGATCGCGCCGCCTTTTAGAAATTGAGCAAGACAGTTGCTCCCAAAGGTCGCGTCCTGGTCCCGCTTGTGCTCGCCTACACCATCGCCAACCGCTGCTTGCGCGTCGGTGCAGGGAACGCCCGGTCGATCGCCCGCAGGTCTTCACCGGTCAAGGTCAGCGCTCCCGCCGCCGCATTGAGCCGCACGTGCTCGGGCGCCACCGCCTTGGGGATGGCGATCACGCCGTCATCGCGGGTCACCCAGGCCAGGCAGACCTGGGCCGGTGTGGCGCCATGGCGCTCGGCAATTTCCGCCAGTACCGGGTGCTGCAACAAGCGCCCGGCCTGAGCCAGCGGGCAGTAGGCCATGGTTGGCAAGCCACGTTTTTCGCACCACGGTAGCAAGTCGAATTCGATGCCGCGCTGGGCCGGGTTATACAACACCTGGTTGGTGGCACAATCAGGGTTGCGCAGTTCGCGCAGGTCGTCGACGTCAAAGTTGGACACGCCCCAACGCTTGATCTTGCCTTGCTCGCGCAAGCGCTCGAAGCCTTCGACGGTTTCCTCCAGCGGGTGCTGACCCCGCCAGTGCAGCAGGTACAAGTCGATGCAATCAGTGCCCAGCCGGGTGAGGCTGCGTTCGCAGGCAGCCGCCATGCCGCGCAGGCCGGCATTGTGCGGGTAGACCTTGCTGACCAGAAATACCCGGTCGCGGCGCCCGGCAATGGCTTGGCCAACGACCTCTTCTGCCCCCCCTTCGGCATACATCTCGGCGGTGTCGATCAGGTTCAGGCCCAGCTCGATGCCCTGTTGCAGCGCCGCGACTTCGGCAGCCTTGCGACCTGGGTCTTCGCCCATGTACCAGGTGCCTTGGCCGATGGCTGGAACACTCGTGCCTGCCAGATTTACGTAACGCATGTCACCTCCGGGATCCGGGTATTGGAAAGAAGCACCTCAAGCAGTGCTTGCGCTGCGGTGGAAAGCTTGTGCTCGCTGAGGGCAATCACGCCGATGCGCCGCTCGACAGTGGGCTCGACCAAGGTTACGCAGCGGGCACCCAGCTCCTGCATCTGGTTGATGCACAGCGCCGGCACAGCACTGACCCCCAGGCCGCTGGCCACCATGCGGCCGATGGTCGTCAGCTGGTGGCTTTCGAACGCGACTGCCAGCTTGCCGTGGCGGGCCGCCACATTCTGCTCCATCAGCAGGCGCACCGCCGAAGGGCGCTGCAGGGCCACGAAATCTTCGGCCATCAACTGTGCCCAGCTGACCTGGGGCAGCAGCGCCAAGGGCGAGTCGGCGGCCACTACCGCAACGAAGCGGTCCATGTACAACGGGTGGAAGTCCAGCCCATCGATGTTATCCGGCTCGAAGCCGATGCCCAGTTCGACGCGGCGATGGCGTACCAGTTCCTGTACCTGTTCGTTGATCACGTCGTGCACCGTGACGTTGACCTTGGGGTAGCGCTGGCGAAACACCTTGAGCGCGTGGGGCAACAGGTTGCCGGCAAAAGCCGGCATGGCCGCCACTGACACACGGCCCAATTGCAGGGTAAAGCGCTGGCGCAGCATCTCTTCGGTGTCGTCCCAGTCGGCCAGCAGGCGGCGTGCCAGTGGCAGCAGCACTTCGCCTTCGGCAGTCAGGCTGACGCTGCGCGTGGTGCGGCTGAGCAGGGCGCCGCCGAGGTTTTCTTCCAGCGCCTTGATGGTCAGGCTCAGTGCCGGTTGCGAAACGTGCAGGTGTTCACCGGCCTGGGCGAAGCTCTGGTACTTGGCCACGGCAACAAAGGCGCGCAATTGTTTGACGTTCATGTCGGGCCTATCGTTTGTTTTGTAAAAATTATCAATCGATGACGAAAACAAAATTAACAAATCAGTCGCTTGCGGTGAAGATGTCTGCACACGCTCACCGACAGCCTCGTCGGTTAAACAACTACAAAAGGCGGATCAGCATGGCCGGACTGGACAAGCGCGTTGCAACCTATGAACAGGCCCTCGAAGGCCTGACCGACAACATGACGGTACTGGCCGGTGGTTTCGGCCTGTGCGGCATCCCGGAAAACCTTATCAGCGAAATCAAGCGGCGTGGCGTCAAGGGCCTGACCGTGGTTTCCAACAACTGCGGCGTTGACGGTTTTGGTCTGGGCGTGCTGCTGGAAGACCGGCAGATTCGCAAGATGATCGCCTCCTACGTGGGCGAAAACGCCGAGTTCGAACGCCAGTTGCTCAGTGGCGAGCTGGAAGTGGAACTGACCCCACAGGGCACCCTCGCCGAAAAAATGCGCGCAGGTGGTGCCGGCATTCCGGCGTTCTACACCGCCACCGGCTATGGCACCCCGGTTGCCGACGGCAAGGAAGTCCGCGAGTTCAAGGGCCGCAAGTACATCCTGGAAGAGTCCATCACCGGTGACTTCGCCATCGTCAAGGGCTGGAAGGCCGACCACTACGGCAACGTGGTGTACCGCAACACTGCGCAAAACTTCAACCCGCTGGCGGCCACCGCCGGCAAGATCACCGTGGTCGAAGTGGAAGAAATCGTCGAACCCGGCGTGTTGCTGCCAAGCGAAATCCACACCCCGGGCATCTACGTGGACCGTGTCATCGTCGGCACCTTCGAAAAACGTATCGAAAAGCGCACCGTCAAGGCCTGAGCGCCATCCACCCGAACAATAAAGAGATCCTGACCATGGCACTGACCCGCGAACAGATGGCGCAACGCGTTGCCCGTGAACTGAAGGACGGTTACTACGTCAATCTGGGCATCGGCATCCCCACCTTGGTGGCCAACTATGTACCCGCCGACATGGATGTGATGCTGCAATCGGAAAACGGCCTGCTCGGCATGGGCGAATTCCCCACCGAAAGCACCCTCGATGCCGACATGATCAATGCCGGCAAGCAAACGGTCACCGCCCGCCGCGGCGCCTCGATTTTCGATTCGGCACAATCGTTCGCCATGATCCGTGGCGGCCACGTCGACCTGACCGTACTGGGGGCTTTCGAGGTGGACGTGCAGGGCAACATCGCCTCGTGGATGATTCCGGGCAAGCTGGTCAAGGGCATGGGCGGGGCCATGGACCTGGTGGCCGGCGCCGACAACATCATCGTTACCATGACCCACGCCTCCAAGGACGGCGAGTCCAAGTTGCTGCCACAGTGCAGCCTGCCGTTGACCGGTGCGGGCTGCATCCGCAAGGTGCTGACCGACCTGGCCTACCTGGAAATCGAAGACGGCGCCTTCATCCTGCGCGAGACCGCGCCTGGGGTCAGCGTCGAGGAAATCATCGAGAAAACCGCCGGCAAACTGATCGTGCCGGATGACGTGAAGGAAATGACCTTCTAAGGCATGACGTGATCTCACCTGTAGGCGCGGGTTTACCCGCGAATGCGTCGGTACATTGACCGCCGCATTCGCGGGTAAACCCGTTCCCACAGGTTTTTTGCGTTGCCTGGCAATACCGCTTCATCCCATAAAACCAATAAAAGGAATTCAACCGTGGCCGCTGAAATTCAAGACAGCCGCTCCGCGCGCTTTGCCTTGCGCTGCTCCAACTGGGCTGAACGCTGGTTCCCCGACTCCTGGGTGTTCGCCGCGCTGGCGGTGCTGCTGGTGTGTATCGGCGCACTGGCCATGGGCGCCAAACCGACCGACACCGCCAAGGCGTTTGGCGACGGCTTCTGGAGCCTGATACCGTTCACCATGCAGATGGCCTTCGTGGTCATCGGCGGTTATGTGGTGGCCAGCTCGCCGCCCGCCGCGAGGCTGATCGATCGTTTGGCGCGCATCCCCGGCAATGGGCGCTCGGCAGTGTGCTGGGTAGCACTGATCTCGATGCTGGCCTCCTTGCTCAACTGGGGGCTGTCGCTGGTGTTTGGAGGTTTGTTGGTGCGCGCCTTGGCAAGGCGCACCGACCTGAAGATGGACTACCGCGCTGCGGGTGCGGCCGCTTACCTGGGCCTGGGTGCGGTGTGGGCGTTGGGCCTGTCATCCTCGGCGGCGCAGCTGCAGGCCAACCCGGCCAGCCTGCCACCTTCAATCCTGTCGATAACCGGAGTGATCCCGTTTACCGAAACCATCTTTCTCTGGCAGTCCGGCGTGATGTTGGCGGCACTGGTGGTGGTCTCGCTGGTGATTGCCTATGCCACTGCGCCGGGCCCGAACAGCGCACGTAGCGCAGAAGACTGCGGTGTCGACCCCAGCTTCACAGCGCCACCCGCGCCGCAACGCACGCGCCCGGGGGAGTGGCTGGAACACAGCCCAATCCTGATCCTGCTGTTGGTGGCCTTGGCTGCTGGCTGGCTGTATCAGGAGTTTGCGACAAAACCTGCGATTACCGCCATCTCGGGGCTCAACACCTACAACCTGTTGTTCATCATGCTCGGTGCTTTGCTGCACTGGCGCCCACGCAGCTTCCTTGACGCGGTGGCACGCGCGGTACCGACCACCACCGGTGTGCTCATCCAGTTCCCGCTGTATGGTTCGATCGCCGCTATCCTCACCCAGGTGAAGGGCGTCGATGAACAGACGCTGGCCCACCATATTTCACTGTTCTTCACCCAGATTGCCACCCATGACACGTATGCCGTGCTGATGGGCGTGTATTCGGCGGTGCTGGGCTTCTTCATCCCTTCAGGCGGCGGCAAGTGGATCATCGAGGCCCCTTACGTGATGCTGGTGGCCAACGACCTGCAGTACCACCTGGGGTGGGCCGTGCAGATCTACAACGCGGCCGAAGCCTTGCCGAACCTGATCAACCCGTTCTACATGCTGCCGCTGCTGGGCGTGCTGGGGCTCAAGGCGCGCGACCTGATCGGTTTCTCGTTCGTGCAATTGCTGGTGCATGTGCCGTTGGTGCTGGTGTTGCTGTGGGCGCTGGGTACAACGCTGCAGTATGTGCCGCCCGTGATGCCTTGATTCAAGGCCCCTGGAGACTTGGCGTCAGCTTTCAGACGCGTATCATGGCTGCCTCAGCCTGGGAAACCCGCGTCACATGTCTATCCGATTGAAACTGCTGCGTAAGAAACTGGGGATGACCCTGGAAATGCTGGCCGAAAAGACTGGCATGACCAAAAGCTACCTGTCCAAGGTCGAGCGCGGCCTCAACACGCCCTCGATCGCTGCGGCGCTGAAACTGGCGAGGGCACTGAATGTCAATGTCGAAGAGCTGTTCGCCGAAGAACAGACCGGGCAGAGCCGCTACAGCCTGGTGCGCCGTACCGAGCGCCAGGCCTTGGTAGGCGATGGGCAAGGGCCGGGGTACGCGGCCCTCACCAGTCAGGTTGGCCAGCGCAGCCTGCTGCCGTTTCTGATTCAGCCGCCGTCCGAGTTCAGCGACCCCACGTTCAAGGAACACCAGGGCGAAGAGTTCCTGTTTGTTCACGCAGGCCAGGTGGAAGTGGATTTCATGAGTGAGCGGGTGTTGCTGGAGCAGGGCGACGCCCTGCATTTCAATGCCCAGACGCCGCACCGCCTGCGCTCGGTAGGTGCGACACCGGCGCAGTTACTGGTTGTGGTTCACCACGCAGACGAATGAAACCGCAGGGGGCAATCATGCCCCCCACGTGTTCTCAGCTGTGAAACGCCATGTTCATCGCATCATCCCTCCCTTGCATAATCTGCATGCCGTTTTTTTGACGAATGCGCCCATCGCTCATTGAATTTTATTATGGTGTCGGATCATTGACGTAGTGTCATTGTGCCCATAAGCTCAAGTCAACAACGAAACAACTCCCGCAGCACAGCGCCAATAACTAATTGATTTTCCTGTTTTTAGGAGGGGAGTATGCGCACGACTCTGATAATCAAATCGATGTTCTTGCTGGTGATGCTAAGTGGTGCTGCCCGCGCAGCGGATTCGTATATAAATCAGAACAGTATCATTCCTGTTTCAACTGCAGGCTGGTTCTTTGCCTTTGCTGTGGTCGGTTTTGTTGCCGTTGCCAACCGCAGAAAGATCTGAGCCGTATACCGGGTACCTAAAGTGACCCATTGCTGCGAGGCCACAAGCATGGCTTGTGAATTCTCCAACCGTTGCTATATTCCCAGTAGCCCGTAGGACCAACATTTACAAGGCGTTGCAGCCACGTCTGCAGCGTCAAGGCAAGGGCCTCCAGGAAGGTCGAGGCCATCGCGGCAGCTGTGCGCCGTGAAGCGGAGCGAGAGTTGGTGTGTTGTTCTCATTCAGTGCTCTTTGTCGGGCCATTTGGCCGGAGGGACCCTCATGGTGCGTTCAATGTTTGCCGCTTTCTGCATGCTGACGGTGTGGTCTGGTGCCGGTAACGCCGACCAGAGCAGTGCTGCTTACCTGCTCAGCCCCGGCGATGTGGTGATGGTATCGGTGTGGCAGGAAGACAGCCTGCGTCAAGAAGCCACCGTACTTCCCGATGGTAGTATCACCTTCCCCTTGGCCGGGCGCATCAATGTTGCCGGGCTGGACGTGACGGCAGTCGAAAAGCAGGTCGCTGCCAAACTCGAAAAATTCCTCCCCGACCCTAACGTCAGCGTTGTCGTCAAAAGCATTGCCGGCAACATGGTCTATGTACAGGGCAAAGTGATCAAGCCCGGGCCTGTGCAAATGGCAGGCCCCACGGCCGTATTGCAGGCGCTGAGCATGTCGGGCGGCCTGGACAAGTTTGCGGATGAAAGCGAAATCAAGGTGGTCCGCGGCACCGGTGCTTCCCAAAAGATCCTGCCCGTGCGATATAAGGACCTGGTGTCTGGGCGGGACATGTCCACCAACATCCAACTTCAGGCTGGCGATACGCTGGTCGTTCCTTGATCTTGCCTTTAATAAGAACATTTAATGCCTCTTCTTAGAACAACTCGCATTGCAACGGCAATCTTGGTCTTGCCGTTCACGGACGCGGTACTGGCGGCAAATTGGCAGTCTACGGTGGTGGTACCGACATCCGTCGAATACGACAGCAACCCATTGCTGCTGACCTCGGGGGAAAAGGGCATAACGCGCACGATCATCGCGCCAGATTACACCCTGATCGGCACTTTTGACCGCGACGAATTGAGGTTGGGGCTTGGCATGAATCTGCTGCGCTCGTCCGATACGGATATCGTCGATGACCGTGAAGACCCTGATATCAGCCTGGGTTGGCAGCGCACCACCGAGCGGGGGCGGTTCGGCCTGGTGGGGCGCTACAACGAAAGCTCGACGTTGTCGGGGACAGTACTGGATACCGGGGTGATTACCACCGACGGTACGCAGAAGCTTTACACCTTGACTGGCAACTGGAGCCAGGCGGTGACCGAGCGCAGTACCTTGAGCAACGAAACCACCTACAGCCGTGCCCGTTACGACATCAGCACGCTGACGGGCTACGACGAACTGGCGAACGTCTTCACCTGGACTTACGCCTGGAGTGAGCGGGCTGACCTGTATACCCGTTTTGGTGCCCGGCGCTATGAGCCCGAAGAGGACCTTACCGCCACTGCTTCCAACAGCTACAGCCCGGCAGTCGGCATCAAATACCAGCTTGCCGAAGGCTTGAGCGCCGATGCCCATGTTGGCGTCAACCAAGTGTCAGGTGACGACGGCGGCCGGCGCGGGGAGGGTGGGGTTGCGTTGCTGTACACCGGCCCGCGTGCCGACGCCAGCTTCACCGCCGAGCGCAGCACGGTGGCAAGCGCTGAAGGCGGCTTCGCCGAACTGGACCAGGTGCGCGGTGTGTGGAGCTATGCGCTGACCGAGTTGTCCCGGGTCGGCGCAGACGCCGCGTGGCAAGACAGCAAAGGGCAGTCGCCCAACACGCTGCAGACGTACAGCGTATGGGCCAGCCGCCAGTTTTCGCCTTACTGGGACCTGCGCCTGTCGCTGATGTACAAGGAACGGCAGCAGGACCATGTACCGGATGCGACCGCTACGATCGTTGGTTTGACGTTGACGTACAGGTACCCCGACATCTGAACTGCAGGCAGGTGGCCCTATGAAGTCTGACTACGAGCTCTCCCTCAGAGATTACATCGCCATTATCAAGGACAGGGCCCTGGTGTTAGGGGTGAGTGCCGCAGTCATTCTCGCCGCGACCGTGGCCGTCGCGTTGATGGTGCCGCCGATCTACCAGTCGACCGGCACCATTCTGGTGGAGTCGCAGCAGATTTCGCCTGAACTGGTGTCGACCAACAACACCAGCTTTGCCGATGAGCGCATCGAGGTGATCCGCCAACGGGTGATGACCCGCGACAACCTGCTGCGCATCATCGGCAAGTACGACCTCTTCGCCGACAAGCGCTTCAGCGAAAGCGACAAGATCGACCAGATGCGCAACGCGATCGTGGTCGAAACCCTGACCACCTACGTGCGCGGTCGTGGTGAAGCGACCGTGGCGTTCAATGTGTCGTTCGAGCACAAACAGGCACAAGTAGCCAAGGAAGTCGCCGATGAACTGGTGACGCTGTTCCTCAATGAAAACCTCAAGCAGCGCACCGAACGGGCCAACGAAACCACCGAATTCCTCACCCAGGAAGCCAACAAGCTGGGTGCCGAGCTGGCCAGCCTGGAGAACCAGCTGGCCGATTTCAAGCAGGCCCATGCCAATGCCTTGCCCGAGCACCAGACCCTGCGCATGAACATGCTGTCGCGGGCGGAGCTGGAATTCCGTGAGGTCGACCGTGACTACAAGGCTGCCCAGGAAGAGCTGCGCTACCTGGAACTGGAGCTGTCTGCGGCCAATGCCGGCCTTGCCACCAAGGTTGTCGAGGGCGCCCGGCCAACCCGTGCCGACCTGCCCGAAGACCTGCCAAGCCTGAAAGCCGAATACGCGCAGCTGCTGACCCGCTACAAGGACGCCCACCCGGATGTCGTGGCGGTCAAGCGCAAGATCCAGGCGCTCGAAGCCAGTGGTGGTCGCACTGCGGCAGCGTCCACGGTCAGCCTCGACGCGGCCCGTGTCCGCGCCAAGATGAGTGCCGCGCAGGTGCGTATTGCCTCGCTGGCAGAGCAAAAGCGTGAGCTGACCCGGAAAATGGAAGGCTATGAAGCCGAGATCCTCGAGGCACCGCAAGTCGAGCGTGGCCTGGTGACCTTGATGCGTGACCACGACAACGCGCGCAAGAAATACGAAGAGATTCGTGCCAAGGAAATGGGTGCAAAGATTACCGAAAGCCTCGAGCAGGAAAACAAGGCTGAACGCTTTGTGCTGCTGGAGCCTCCTCTGTTGCCTGAGAAGCCGATCAAGCCTAACCGCAAGAAAATCGCTGCGCTGGGCCTGGTACTGGCACCGGCCGGTGGCGGTGCGCTGGTGATGCTGCTGGAAATGCTCAATCAGCGCGTGCGCGGCGTTGGCGCCCTGGAAAACCTGCTGGGCAAACGGGTGCTGGTGGCACTGCCCTATATCGATACCCGGGCCGACGTGGCCCGCCGCAAGCGCTGGCGCAATCGCCTGATCCTGGCGGCACTGGCGTTGGCAGCTATCATGATAGGGCTGGTGCACGTGTTCTACATGCCACTGGATGTGCTGTTGTACAAAGTCATGTCTCGGTTTGTATAGGGAAAGCAGTGATGGACAGGATCAAGCCGGCTGTTGGCAACAATATTCATCAGGTTACCCCGGGTACTCCCCAGGCACTGTCTCCCGCACCCGGTACGGCGCTGACCGAAGTGCCGGGTCAGTTCGATTACGTGAACACCAAGGTGGTGCCGCTGCGTGCAGACCACCTGGAGCGTAACCGCATCGTGGCGTACAACAAGAACTCCAACATGAACGGGCCGATCGACCTGTTGCGTACGCAGGTGCTCAGGGCCATGGACGAGAACGGCTGGCGCACCTTGGCCATCACCTCGCCAACGCCGGAAGCGGGCAAGACAATGCTGGCGATCAACCTGGCCATGAGTATTGCCCACCACACCACCAAGACTGCGTTGCTGGTGGACTTCGACCTGCGTCGGCCCAAGGTCGGCAGTTACCTGGGGCTGCCCATGGAGCAGGCACTGAACGAGTTTCTGACGGACAAGGCCGAGTTGCAGGACTGCCTGGTCAACCCCACCTTGCCGCGCTTCGTGGTGCTGCCAACGCGGGTACCTGTGCCCCTGTCGACCGAGATGCTGTCCTCGCCCAAGGTGAACAACCTGATTGGTGATTTGCGCAACCGCTACGAATCGCGCATCTGCATTTTCGATTTGCCACCGCTGCTCAGCTCGGACGATGCGATCACCGTGTTACCCAAGTTCGACTGCGTGTTGCTGGTGGTGGCCAACGGAATGAACAACAAGAAGGAAATCGAGGATTGCCTGCATCACCTGGGCACGGTGAACCTGATCGGGACAGTGTTGAACAAGGCTGACGAACAGCCGCGCACCTATTACTGAGCCTTCTGGCAATGCGCCTGTAGACGCCGCCTTGTGCTGCGCCTACAGGAAGCCGAGGGCAACTCAGCGCTCCCAGGGATACTGCAACTCCCACTGCCACGCATGCCGAACAATCTGCTCCAGCGAGGCGAATGCCGGACGCCAGCCCAGCACCTGCATGGCTTTGCTCGCATCCGCCACCAGCCGTGGCGGGTCGCCGGCGCGACGCGGTGCGTCAAGGGCATTGATCTGTCGCCCGGTCACTGCCCGGGCCGTATCGATCACCTGCTGCACCGAAAAGCCCAGGCCATTGCCCAGGTTGAACGCGGCACGCTCGCCACCGTCCAGTAAATAATCCACTGCCAGTGCATGGGCCGCCGCCAGGTCTGCCACATGCACGTAGTCGCGTATGCAGGTGCCATCCGGTGTGTCGTAGTCGCGACCAAACACTGTCACCGCCTCACGCCGGCCAGATGCAGCCTGCAGGATCAACGGGATCAGATGGGTTTCCGGTTCATGACGCTCGCCTAGCTGGCCTTCCGGGTCAGCGCCCGCTGCATTGAAATAGCGCAGGCATACCGACTTCAAACCATAGGCCCGGTCGAAGTCCTCAAGAATCTGCTCGACCATCCATTTGCTCAACCCGTACGGGTTGATCGGCCCCTTGGTGTGTGCTTCATCGATCGGCACGTACTGCGGGTTGCCGTATACGGCGGCACTCGAAGAAAACACCAAGTGCCTGATGCCGGCATTGACCATGGCCTGCAGCAGGGAAAGGGTGGCTGCGACGTTGTTCTGGTAGTACTTGCCGGGGGCACTGACCGACTCGCCCACTTGAATGAACGAGGCGAAGTGGAATACCGCATCGAAGCGGCACACGCCAAACAGCACATCCAGTGCGGCTTCGTCGGCGATGTCGAGCTTGGCCCACTGGATACCGGGGCCAGGTGAGACCAGGTCCGCCACCAGCACTTCATGGCCGGCGGCGAGCAGGTGCTTGACCATGTGCGAGCCAATGTAGCCCGCACCACCCACAACCAGATATTTCATCCCCACCTCCTGGAATCTGCTGTTTACAGACGCAGTGAACACTCCCTGACACGTGCAGGTGGGATGATCAGCTACAGGTGACCTGAGCGTAGATGGCCATATGCTCTATTTCAAGAATAGCCAATTGGACATGTAGGTTCCCTCGAAGGTAATGGTGTATTGCCCATCCTTGTAGGCCACTGGCAGCGGCTTCAGCTGTTCCCGTGCATCGCGGGCGAACAGTTTCAGGCCGGCGGGTGCCTTGATGTCCAGGCGGCCTTCAAGGGGCTCGACATTGAACGGCGTCTTGTCATCGGCCTTGGGCATGGCACGGGTGCCCAGAGACAGCAGAAGCTCGCGCGACTGGCCCAGTGGCTTGCCGTCCAGGCTCTGGACCACGACGCTGGCGTAAGGCGTTTTCGCTTGTACCTGAATGGCACCCAGGTTGACCGGGCGGCCGCCCAGCCAGCCGCTGGCGGCCTGGGTCAGTGGCGTGTCGATGGTGTAGATGCCTTGTTGCCAGTTGCGCCTGAGCTCGCCTGTATCGGTCACCGACTCGGTGGCATCTGCGGCCAGCAGCGATTGCCCCGGGTCATGCAGCACTTGCGCGCCTGCCGGGATGGGCGCGGGTTTTAGCCAGGGCAATTGCGGCGTGTGTGGCAGGGCGATCTGCAACTGGCCCTTTTCCATGGCCGTGCGCAGCAGCGGTGAGTTACGCGGGGTGATTTCCTGGTTGTACAGGGTGTCTGGTGTTGGTGCGAACACGTAGCGAGTGGTGGCGGGTTTTACGTCCGCACGGCGATAGAGCAGGGCAGCGGCGGGCAGGGTGGCGATCATCGCCGGGTCGTTGTACGCGTGCCAGTTGTCCGCCGTGCGCCAACCTGGGTTGAATGCTTGTTGGCTGTAGGCGTATTGCAGCATGGCGTCCCAGCCTTGGTGGCTGGCAGTGCCGGCGATGTAAATGGGGAGCGAGTGACGGTCCGGCAGCGGGAAGGGCTCGGCGTTCCACTCGGTGACGGTCAGCGGTTTGCCGACGACCTGGGCGGCAGCAATCCAGTCGATCATGCCGTCGCTGGTCAGCGGGTTCTTCTCCAGTTGGCCTGCGTCGCCGTAGCTGTGGGCGTCGATGACATCACCAACGCTCAGTGCCGGCAGTGCGCTAAGCCCATTGCCGCCCCAGGTGCTGGTGGTCGCAATGGGGACTTTCACGCCCACGCTGCGCAAGTGGGCGATCATGTCGGCATTGAAGCGTTGTTCCAGCTCGTTGAGCAACAGCTTCGACGGCCCATGCTCCCAGGCACGCCAGGTCAGGTCGGCGGGCAGGTCAAACTGTTTGGCAAAGGCCTTGGCCGCCGTCATGTAGCGTGCGCTGTGGCGCGGTACATCCTTGTTCGGCATCAGGGCGTTGCCGTAATGCTGGGTCAGGTCATTCTCGTTGGTGATCAGCACGGCGGCGATGGCCGGGTCGTCCTTGTAGGCCAGGCCCGTGTATTCGTTCACATGGGTCAGGTACTGCTCGGCGAAGCGTTTCATCGCTTGCTGGATACTGTCGTTCACGTAGGCGTAACCCTTCAGGTCGACGCGACCATCCTGCTCGGGCAGCTCCTTGAAGTCTTCGATATTGTCGTTGGCGGTAAACGCACGCTGCACATGCATGTCCAGCCAGATGTAGATGCCTTCGTCCTTGAGTGACTTGATCCACAGGTCGAGCTTGCGCAGCGATTCGGCGCTGAGCTGCTGGGTATCGCGCACCAAGGTGCCGTCGCCAAAGACGTTGGGGCTGACCCAGGGCGAGTCGTGGTGATGCAGGCGCACCAGGTTGAAGCCCAGTGCCGAAAGGCGTTTGGCCTGTTGGCGTATTTCGTCGTCGGGGCTTTTGAACAGCGAGTAGGCCGACAGGTTGGTGCCCCAGAAGCGTATCGGGGTGTTGTCGGCAAACATCAACTGGTCGCCGACCGCCTTGACGAAGCCACGCTTGCCGGCGGGTCTTTCCGCTGCGTTGAGAAACGACAGGTCCACCGGCGAGGTGCGCCAGTCCAGTTGGTCATCAGGCCACTTGGCGGGGTCTGCCAGGCCGAAGCGCTCGGTGGGCGTCGGGCCGAGTTCGATGTCGCCGGTCACGTTGAGCACAGCCTTGAGCTGCTGGCGGCCGGCGCTGATCGGGTCCTTGTAGAGGAATGCGCGCAGCTCGGACGGGTTGCCGCGCTCGAAATAGACCTTGGCCAGTGGCGGGTCGAAGCGCATTTCGATGCGTCGACCCTGGTCGGCCTTGCCCCACGTCCAGCCGCGGTTGTCGGGCAGCAACTGCGGGGCCCCCATGTCGCCGGCGATTTGTGCCGGATCGAACTGGAACACCATGCCGCCACCCATGACACCGTTCTGGCGGCTGTGGGCGTCGAGGTCGAAGGCCCAGCTCAGGTTTTGTGCCTGTTCCTTACGGATGTCAGCCTGCAGGTCGAAGTCCAGTTCCTTGTTCTTGCCCCGCAGCGTGTAGTGGTCAGGGCCATTGACCTTGAAGTCGGTATAGAAACCGGTCCAGCTCCAGTTGGCAGCCCAGAAATCGAATTTGGCCTTCATGACCGGGCCACCGCCGTGTGTCACGGTAGGCAAGCCATTTTGCTCATCGACACTGACCTGCCAGTCTGAAGCCCCGCTGGCCAGCGGCAGCAGGGCCAGGCCGGCAATGGCCGAAAGGCGCACGTAGTGACGCAGGGACAGCCTATTCATGAACATTACCTGGGTTGTAGGTCGGGTTCTGCCAGCTCCACGGCCGGGCTGTTGTGCAGGCGGCGAACCATCTGGATGTAGGCCACGCCCAGCCCTGCGATAGACCAGTACACCACCGGGATGAAGGTGATGCTGCTGACGGTGAAGATGATGACCAGAATGCCGGTCAGCGTTGCCAGCAACACCCGGCCGAGCTGTCGTCGCTCGTCATCCTTGTCGGCAAAACTGAGCATGGCCCTGCGGATACCCAGCAGCAGCACGGCAAAGAACGCCACGAACAGGCCTAGCCCGACCAGGCCGGCCCGCAGCGCCAGGTTGATGTAGGTGTTGACGATATCGATGATACCTTCGCCCTGGATCATCGCCTGCATTTCGGGTGTGTTACGGAAATCGAAGGAGCCGAACAGCGGGTTGCGCTGGATGACGATCCAGGCGTTGTCCATCAGCCGCTCGCGGTAGGTGATGTTCTCTTTCTCGAGGTTGCCGATGAACGGCAGCAGGTCCAGCACCTTGTCGCCGCCTGGCACGACGGTCAGCAAGGGCAACGCCAGCATGCCAGCCGCACCCAGCAGCGCCAGGCGCTTGACAGCGCCTTTGCCCAGGGCAATGAACACCACCACGATGACCACGGCGCCGATCCACGGGCCACGCGACAATGGCGCGAACAGCCCGGCGGCCAGCAGCAGGGCGCCCATGGCCCTGTGCAGCGGACGTTGCACATAGCCTTGCACGAACAGGAACAGGCCGATGGCCACGCTCATCACGTAACCCAGTACGATCGCCTGGCCGGTGGTGACGCTCGCCCGCAGCGCACCGCCGCGGCTCAGGTAACCGGACATGCTCCATGGCACGCCCATGGCGTCGACCAGCGCGCTGTACAGTAACCAGTGGCGCACATACTCGGCCACAGCGATCAGCGCCATGACGAAAGAGACGAGTACGAAGGCCAGCAGGGTGTCCTTGAAGTCGCTGATCTGACGCAGGCCACGGCTGGCCACGTAATACGGCAGGAGTACGTCGACATACAGGTACAGCGCCTGGCGCAGCGTGTCGGTAGGGGTGGTTTCGCGCAAATAGAGCACGCTCAGCAGCAGCAGGCCGGCCGCCAGCAACTTATCAGTCCAGGTGCGGCCAAAGCGCAGGGTGTCACCTTGGCGGCGCAGGTGCAGCGCGGCCGGCAGCAGCACGCACAGGCTCAGCAGGCGAATATGGTTCAGGTCAACGAGGTAATTGACCACGCCAAACCCGGGCACCTGTACCGACGCTGGCGGGATCAGGAACAGCAGCATGTAGAACAGCGCCATGGGGTTGTGCTCGCGGCGCCCGGCCAGCAACAGGACGACCGCGCCCACGCCCAGGTACAGCCAGAAGCTGTGCGAGAAAAAAGCCAGCAGGGTCAGCAGGAACCACAGATTACGCCGGCGCTTGTAGTCACTGAGCGGAATCAGGTCGGTGGCAGGCCGCCGGGCCATCAGGAAGACCACGCTCGCCAAAAACAGGATGACGATCAACGCACGAAAATGTTCAGGCATCGGCTATGTACACCTTTCCCTTGGTGGGCAACGGCTAGCATCGTGGCTAATTGAAACTATAGTGACTTTTAGCCAATCAGTCAGAGATTGAAGTCATGCCGTCGATTGATGTGTCAGCCGCCGCGAGCCTGCGCAAGCGGGCCCTGAGGGCCGGGTCATGGAACCTGGTCTCGCAGGTGGCTTCACAGGTGATGCGCCTGGGCGGCAATCTGATCATGGCCCGCTTGCTGCTGCCGGAAATGTTCGGCGTGATGGTCATTGCCACCACTGTTTCGATACTGCTGCATTTGCTTTCCGATGTGGGCCTGCGGCAGAACATCATCCAGAGCCACCGTGGTGACGATCCAGATTTTCTCAATACCGCCTGGACCGTGCAGATCATCCGCGGTTTCCTGCTGTTTGCCCTTACCCTGCTGCTGGCCCTGGGGGCTTGGTTGGCGCAACTGGCTGAGCTTTGGCCGGCAGACTCTACCTATGCCGCGCCCGTACTGCCGATGGTACTGGCGGTCACCGGCCTGTCGGCGGCCATCTGGGGTTTCCAGTCCACCAAGATAGATGTGGCGGTACGAACTTTCCAACAAAAGCGCGTGGTGTTGGTCGACCTTGCCTCGCAGTTGGCTGGCCTGGTGGTGATGCTGGTGCTGGGCTTGCTGACCCATTCGATCTGGGCGCTGGTGTTATCAGGCCTGGTTTCGGCGGTCGTCTGGACCGTGCTGGGGCATACCGCCCTGGAGGGGCCCAACAACCACCTGCGCTGGGACCGTTCGGCGCTGACCGAGCTGATTGTGTTTGGCCGCTGGATCCTGTTGTCGTCGATGGTCGGCGTGCTGGCGATGTACGGCGACCGCATATGGTTTGGCGCCAGCATGTCGGCGGCGCAACTGGGTGTGTATTCGATCGCCGTGCTGATCCTGGGTGCGGTGCAGACCGCGCTCATGAAAATTGTCGGCGCGGTGGCGCTGCCTGCTTTCAGCGAGGCGGCCAGGGCCGACGACAGGCCGCGCCTGAAAGCGCTGTATTTGCGCTTTCGGCTGCTGGTCGACCTGCTGGTGCTGTTCATCTGTGGCGGTTTCCTGACCGCCAGCCCGCTGCTGATCGGCTGGATGTATGACGATCGCTACCGCGAAGCCGGGCCGATGCTGGCGATTCTCTCGCTATCGTTCATCGTATTGCGCTATACCTTGGCTCATCAGGTGTGGATTGCCTTGGGCCTGACCAAGTACCAGGCCATGGACAACATTATCCGCCTGGTCTCGTTATGGGGGCTGTTGCCGCTGTTACTGGCGATTGGCGGGGTGGAGTGGGCTATCTGGGGGGTTGCCCTGCATGCTGTGCCAACGCTGGTGCTGGTTGTGTATGTGAACTGCAAACTGGATATCTTCAGCCTCAAACGTGAGCTGGTGGTACTGCCGATGTTGCTGGTCGGGGCGCTATGCGGGGCACTGTTGACGGCCTTTTTCAACTGGCTGTAGCGCAGTTTGCCGAGTGTAACTTTCATGGCTACAGGTCACGGGATCATGGGGAAGCTCACTTTTTGTACTGCGCAGTTGGGTCGTAGAGGTTTTCTCCAGAGTTGTGTCTTGCTTAGTGTGGGGGGCGCGGTATTTGGCGCCTCGGCGGCCGTTGCCAGCAAGACGGTCGAAAAGCCTGGGTTTGTGGTAATCAACGGTTGGGTATTGCCGTCCCGTTACTTCCGGAACGCGTCAGCATGATCAAGGACTTTCAGCAGCAGAAGGCGCTGCGCGACGACTATGATTTCTGCATCATCGGCGCCGGCCCGGCGGGTATAACCCTGGGCTTGCGCCTGGCAGCCGCCGGCTGGAGCGTCATGATCGCCGAAGGCGGGGGGCGCGAATATGCGCCGTATTCGCAAGACTTGTACGCGTGCTCATCCACCGGCCTGGAACTGTATGCCGAGGAAACCCGCCTGCGTTACCTGGGTGGCACCTCCAATCACTGGGCTGGCCGTTGCCGTCCATTCACCCCCTCGGATTTTGCCGTCGCCCCGCCAGGCGACTTGCCGGGTTGGCCAATTCCCTACTCGGAGATCGAAGGCTTCCTGCCGGCAGCGATGGAGATCGTCGATCTGGCGCCTGGCTCGGATTTTCGCGCGATGAATGCCGGCCTCAATGGTGGTGACTTCGAGGCGGACCGTTTTCTGCTCAGCACGCCGACACGCTTTGCGCAAAAGTACGCTTCAGCACTGGAGCAGACGCCAGGCCTGGACGTATTCATCCACTGTAATTGCGTTGACCTGGAGTTCGACAAGGCTTCCGGCCACCTGGCTGCGGTGGTGTTGTCCGACTATGAGCGCAATCGTCAACGCCTGGTGGCTGGCAATTTCATTCTGGCCACAGGTGCCATCGAGAATGCCCGGCAGTTGCTCAACAGCGAGACCTTGGTGGCCGCAGGCGTGGTGGGCAAGGAAGGGCTGGTCGGCGGGTGTTTCATGGAACACCTGAATATCGAAATGGGCACATTCATCCTTAAGTCCGGGCAGGACCCAGAGCCGCGCCAGTACTACACCACCGATGCTTTCGTCGACGAGTACAAGGCCGGTAAAGGCAATGTCACTGCTGTTTTGCTGGCCGATGTGCAGACCTATGGCCGCACTGCCGAGGTGAAGTATTTTCTCGAGAGCCTGGCCTGCGACATGGGGTTTGCCAACAAGGTCGCCTTCGTCGCCAAGTTCAGTTGCCCTGGTGACGGCGTGATCAGCACCATGATCGAGCAGTTCCCCAACCTGCACAGCCGTATTTCGCTGCTGGACGAGAAGGATGCGCTGGGCGTGGCCAAGGTCAATGTCAATTGGGTGCTGAGCGCCGAAGATCGGCACACCATCAAGTGCATTGGTAGCGAACTGGCCAAGCAGTTCGCCGACATGGATCTGGGGTTCGTCAAACTCAACGATTTCGTCTACGACACCTCGATTCCGCTGAAAATGGCGCCTCATGCCCATCACATGGGCACCACGCGTATGGCCGCCTCGCCACAGTTCGGTGTAGTCGATGCCAATTGCAAGGTGTTCG
This sequence comes from Pseudomonas sp. 22515, assembly GCF_052044625.1. NCBI lineage: Bacteria > Pseudomonadati > Pseudomonadota > Gammaproteobacteria > Pseudomonadales > Pseudomonadaceae > Pseudomonas > Pseudomonas sp. 22515. Next base: position 182,596 of record NZ_JBQENN010000005.1, on the reverse strand, counting down.
GTACCGAAAACCTGTATGTCGCCGGCAGCAGCATTTTTGCCAAGGGCGGCGCCTCCAACCCGACCATGCCGCTGTTGCAATTTGCCTTGCGGCTGGCCGACCACCTCGATAACAAGATGAAAGCGGCCAGCAGCGCCGCTGCTTGATGCAGGTTGTACACGGGTGAGTGCGATGCGGTCAGCACCTAGAAGAACGAGACCGGAACGCCTCAGGATACTCCAGATTGTTCAGATCGCGAGGCCAGGCAGTATGAAGGGATGGATACGCAAGGCAGTGGCGCACTACGCCCATGCAACCGGGCGAGGGGGCAAATTTTACAGGAGGTTCTGCAACCCTTCTGGTCTCGAATGGGGGGCGTATCTGGCCCGATGGGGCAACTTTCATTCGGTCGGCAGCAATTTCTACGTCAATACAGGCTGTAAGTTTCTCGACCCGTCGCTGGTCCGTATCGGTAACAGCGTGGGCTTGTCCGACTGTACGTTGATCGGTCATGACGGGGTGGTATTGCTGATCGAGCATCGCTTTGGCAAGCACCTGGATTCGGTCGGATTCATCGACATCAAGGACAATTGCTTCATCGGCCATGGTGCGATCGTGATGCCTCGCGTGACCATCGGGCCCGAATCCATCGTGGCCGCAGGGGCGGTCGTGACCAAGGACGTGCCGCCAGGCACCGTCTATGGTGGCAACCCTGCGGAGTTCATTTGTACCACCGAGCAGTTGATCAAACGGGTCGAGGCACGTTGCGAAGCCTACCCATGGATCGATCTGGTGAAGCAGCGCAACGGTGCCTACGACCCGGAAGTGGAGCCGTTACTGATGGCGCAAAGACGCCAGTATTTCTTCGGGGACAGCTGAAATGACTAGCAAACCTGTGGATGTCATGGTGGTCAACTTCAACACCGCTGGACTGCTGCAGCCGATGTTCGATGCACTGCGCCGGGCCGACAGCGAGCGGCTGGCCAGTTACCTGGTGGTCGACAATGCCTCGCGCGATGACTCGGTGCAGCGCATGGCCCAGGTATGCCCCGAGGCTCTGCTGCTGAGCAACAAGCAGAACGTAGGGTTCGGCCGGGCCAACAACCAGTTGTTGGCGCACCTCAAGGGCAAGTACGCCTTGCTGCTCAATACCGATGCCTTCGTTGCCGCCGACTCGCTGCAAAAAACGCTCGACTACATGGATGCCCACCCGGAGTGCGGCGTACTGGGGGTGCGCCTGGAGGGTCGCGATGGCGACCTGCAACCAAGCTGTCGCTACTTCCCCACGCCGCTCAATGTGTTCGTTGGGCGTACCGGGTTGGGGCGGTTCTTCCCAGGGGTGAAGATGGTTGACGACATGAACTGGGACCACGCCTCGGTGCGCGAGTGTGACTGGTTGCCCGGCTGCTTCTACCTGGTGCGCCGCGAAGTGCTCGACAGGGTGGGGCTGTTCGACCCGCGCTACTTTCTTTATTACGAAGAGGTGGACCACTGCAAGCGGGTGAAGGAGGCTGGCTGGAAAGTGGTGTTCTACCCGCATACCACGGTGGTGCATATCGGTGGCGAAAGCTCCAAGTCGGTGGCGGAGCTGGAGGCTGCCAGCCGGCAGATCTCGTCCTATCAGATCGAAAGCGAGTTGCTGTACTTTCGCAAGCATCACGGGGTGGCGGGGCTTGCCCTGCACATGCTGCTGGTGACGCTGGGCGACTTGGTGCTGGCACTCAAGGCGCTGTTGAAACGACGCGGCTGGGGCGCCATACAGGCCTGCTGGCGTCATTGCCGGGCAACCTGGTCTTTGCTGTTCAAGACCCGGTACGCCAGCCAACCGACAAGGTAGGTGGAGCCATGTTCGAGAATATTCGCGCCGACCTGCGTGCCCATGGCGGGGACTGGGGCGCCCAGGGCTTCTGGGTATTGCTGGTGTACCGCTTTGGTCGCTGGCGCTATACGCTGCGCCCGGCACTGCTGCGCAAACTGTGCTCGCTCATCTACAAGGTGCTGTTCAAATTCGTCCAGATCATCACCGGTATCGAACTGCCGTGCGAAGTGGTGATCGGGCGCAACTTCGTCATCGATCATTTTGGCGGCATCGTTGTCAGCGGCTATGCCCGCTTCGGCGATGACTGCCGTATCCGCAACGGCGTGGTGGTGGGCCTGAAGAATGTCGACGAGCCGATTGCCCCGGTGTTCGGCAACAACGTCGACATCGGCACCGGGGCCAAGGTGCTGGGCAGTATTCGCATCGGCAACAACGTGATCATCGGCGCCAATGCCGTCGTGCTGGTAGATGTGCCTGACAATTCACTGGCAGTGGGGGTGCCGGCCATCATCAAGGCCCGGCAACCGGCCGCCGTGGCATCGGTCGAGTGAGGCCTATGGCAACGGTGATCGGGGTGGTGGTAATCGGCCGCAATGAAGGCCAGCGCCTCGAGCGCTGCCTTGTTTCGCTGGCGCACGGGGCGGACAAGGTCATGTACGTCGACTCGGGCTCCACCGATGGTTCGCTGCAGTTGGCCGCCAACCTTGGCGTGGCGGTGCTGGCGTTGGACATGAGTATCCCGTTCACCGCCGCACGCGCCCGCAATGAAGGTTTTGCCGCCTTGCAGCGCCTGTTGCCATCGATGCAACTGGTACAGTTCGTCGATGGCGACTGCGAGGTGAATGCCACCTGGCTGGCCACGGCGCAGGCTTTTCTTGAGCAGCACCCCGCCGTGGCAGTGGTGTGTGGTCGCCGGCGTGAGCGTTTCCCGCAGCGTTCGGTGTACAACTTGCTGTGCGACCTGGAGTGGGATACCCCGGTCGGTGAGGCCAAGGCCTGTGGCGGCGATGCGCTGATGCGGGCAGACGCCTTTGCTGCTGTGGGTGGCTTCCGGCCTGACCTGATTGCCGGAGAAGAGCCTGAACTGTGCGTGCGTTTGCGGGCCAACGGCTGGAAAGTCTGGCGACTGGCTGCCGAGATGACCCTGCACGATGCCGGCATGACCCGTTTCAGCCAGTGGTGGCGGCGTAGCCTGCGTGCTGGGCACGCCTATGCCGAGGGCGCCTACCTGCATGGCCAGCCACCCGAGCGGCATTGGCTGCGTGAGTCACGTCGGGCCTGGTTGTGGGGCCTGGGCATACCCTTGGTGATCGCGCTGGCCTGCCTGCTGCTGGGCGGCTGGGGCCTGCTCTTGCTGTTGATCTACCCCCTGCAGGCCGTGCGCCTGGCCCGCCGCGGCGGCAAGTCGACGCGCGAGAACTGGCTGCAGGCTGTGTTTCTGGTGTTGGGCAAATTCCCGGAAATGCTCGGCCAGCTGAAGTTCCTGCGCCACCGCCTTGCGGCTGGCAAATCGGCTTTGATCGAGTACAAGTGAGAGAAACCCATGATGCTCGGCACCCTCGTGAAAAGCGTGTTTATCTTGCAACCGGGTTACTCGTTGCGGGCGATGCACAACAAGTACAAGTTGGCACGGCAGATCGCCAGGCAGTGGCCTGAGCTGAACGGGTTCATGCAGCGCATGACGGCGGCGCTGGGCCCACATGGTTTGCAGCGCCTGGGTGTGGATTGTATCGGTGTCGTGCAATGGCCTTACATCAGCCGATGCTGGGAGGCGCCACAGCGTCTGGATGTGGTGGCTTCGCACTTTGAACAGGTGGCTGGGCAGTTCCCGGCGTTGCTGTTGCTGGGGCGCGACGAAAACCTGAAGTTGTGTGACCTGTCCAGCCACTCGCCGGGCTGTTGCCTGGTACTGGACCGGCCAATCTGGTTCAAGCGCGAAGGCGAGCTGGTGCTGAACCTGTTCCAGGCCGACCTGCGTGTGGCATCCCTGGCCTTCACCCTGGGCTGCAGCCAAGGTGAGACCAGCCTGTTCATCGGTGCGGTGCAGGGTATTCACAAAGGTATCGACAGCGAAACCTCACTGGCTATCTACCGTGACCTGACCAAGGACTTCGAAGGGTTGCGGCCACGCAGCCTGTTGCTTGAAGCGTTGAAATGCCTGGGCAGGACCCTGGGTGTGACGCAGCTGTATGCCGTCAGTGACGCCTGCCGGCACCATCGCCATCCCTATTTTGGCAGCGACAAGGGCCAGGACCTGGCGGCCAACTACGACGCGATCTGGCAGGAACATGGCGCCACAGCGTCTGACCGTGAGGACTTTTTTACCCTGCCTCTAGCGCCGGCTCAACGGGCGGAAGCTGACATTCCGGCCAAGAAACGGGCGATGTACCGCCGCCGCCAGGCATTGCTTGACGATGTTTTCACCCGCTTGCAGGCAGCATTGCCAAGCAGCAACCACAACCTTGGACTACAAGGAAAACAGGGGGATGCATTTGCTGTGAGTGCATCGGCAGTAGACAGGCCGCCCGTAGTCGACAGCCTGAAGTGAAGGTTGCCAGGGAAGGTTGGTCATCAAGCGGGTTTGGATCTGGATTCGTATGCATATTGCTTACTTCATCAATCAGTACCCGAAAGTCAGCCACAGTTTCATCCGTCGCGAAATTCTGGCGCTGGAGCGCCAGGGGGTTGAGGTGCAACGTATAGCCCTGCGTGGGTGGGACGCCGAGGTGCAGGATGCCGAGGACGCAACCGAACGGGGCAAGACCCGCTACGTATTGCAAGGTGGGCTCAAGGGGTTGTTGGCACCGACGTGGCAGGTACTGCGTACGCAGCCGCGGCGGTTTTTCCAGGCGCTGGGGCTGGCCATGCGCCTTGGCCTGCGGGCCGACCGTGCCTGGCCCTACCACCTGGTCTACCTGGCCGAGGCCTGCCTGGTGCTGCAATGGTTGCAGGCCGGGGAGGCGACACATGTGCACGCGCATTTCGGCACCAACTCTACTGAAGTGGTCATGCTGGCCAACGTCCTGGGCGGGCCGGCATACAGCTTTACCGTGCACGGGCCGGAAGAATTCGACAAACCACAGTTCTTGCACATGGGTGAGAAGGTGCAGCGCGCCGCCTTTGTCGCGGCGGTGAGCTCGTACGGGCGCAGCCAGCTGTACCGTTGGGTGGCGCACGAGCACTGGGGCAAGGTGAAGGTGGTGCATTGCGGACTGGAGCGTGGTTTCCATGAGGTGGCGCCAGTCGATGTGCCATCGGCGCCACGGCTGGTGTGTGTTGGGCGCCTGTGCGAACAGAAGGGCCAGCTGCTGTTGCTCGAAGCGGCGCGCTGTCTCGCTGCCCGGTCGATCACCTTCGAGCTGGTGCTGGCGGGTGACGGTGAAATGCGCGAGCAGATCGAGGCCTTGATTGCCCGGCACGGCTTGCAGCAGCAAGTGCGTATCACTGGCTGGATCAGCAGTGCGCAGGTACGTGAGGAAATCCTGGCCGCCCGTGCGCTGGTGCTACCCAGTTTCGCCGAGGGTTTGCCCGTGGTCATCATGGAGGCCATGGCCTTGCGCCGGCCCGTGCTCACCACCTATGTAGCGGGTATCCCCGAGCTGGTGCGGCCTGGCGAGAACGGCTGGCTGTTCCCTGCCGGCGCCGTGGACGAGCTGGCAACAGCCATGGCCGACTGCCTGGCGCAACCGGCCGAGGTACTGCAGCGTATGGGCGAGGTGGCCTACCAGCGTGTGGTGCAACGGCATGACATCGACACCGAGGCGGCCAGGCTGGCCAGCTATTTCAAGGCATACGCATGATAAGTGTATTGGGTTGGTTACTGGGCCTGTTGGCGATCATCGTCCTGGTACCGGTGTTGGTGCTGGTGCTGCAAGTGTTGCTGGCTTGCCTGCCGGCGCGGTCGAGGCCCAAGGGCATTGGCGAGCGCCCGCGAGTGGCGGTGTTGGTGCCCGCCCACGATGAGGCATTGATCATTCGCGCGATGCTGGCGAGCGTTACGCCGCAACTGCTGGACGGCGACCGCTTGCTGGTCGTGGCGGACAACTGTTCGGATGACACGGCCCAGTTGGCACGTGAGGCCGGCGCCGAAGTGGTAGAGCGCCACAATACGCGGTTGCGCGGCAAAGGTTACGCATTGGATTTCGGCGTGCGCCATCTGGCTCAGCGGCCGCCCGAGGTGGTCATCGTGGTGGATGCCGACTGCCAGGTGGGCGAGGGGGCGATCGATTGCCTGGCGCGCCGCTGCCACGCACTTGCCCGCCCGGTACAGTCGCTGTACCTGATGCGTGCACCGGCAGGTGCCGGGTTGCGGGTGCAAGTTGCCGAGTTTGCCTGGCGGGTCAAGAACCTGGTGCGGCCACGCGGCTGGGCGCGCCTGGGCCTGCCATGCCAGCTGATGGGCGCGGGCATGGCGTTCGGCTGGCACGATCTGAGCCTGATCAACCTGGCCAATGGTCATCTGGTCGAGGATGTGAAGCTGGGCCTGGACCTTTGCCAGCAGGGTAAACCGCCTGCTTTCTGCCCCGAGGCACTGGTCACTAGCCAGTTCCCGCTCAGCCAGCAAGGCCTCAACAGCCAACGCACCCGCTGGGAGCATGGCCATCTGGGCTTGATGCTTGCCGACGCACCCAAACGGGCGATGGCTGCAATCACCCAGCGCAACGCTAGCCTGGCGGCCTTGACCCTGGACCTGCTGGTACCGCCCCTGGCGTTGCTGGTACTGACCTTGCTCGGGCTTAACCTGGTGACCTGGCTGGCGTACCTGCTGTTCGGCCTGGCGGCGCCCGCGTGGCTCGCCTTTGCCGGTTTGGCCTTGCTGGCCTTCGCCGTGATGTTGGCCTGGGCGCGCTTCTGCCGTGAAGTGATACCGTTCTCGGTGTTGTTGTACGCGCCGTTTTACGCGGCCAGGAAAATGCCCTTGTACCTGAGTTTCCTGATCAAGCGCCAGGTTGAATGGGTGCGTTCAAAACGGGATGACGACTGATGGATCAGTGGCAGAATCGCTGGAAGCGTGTGATCGACCAGCTGGAAGTGATCGCTGATGACGCCGCTGTGCAGCGCCTTCTCGACCGCCTGGCTACGCCGGATACGGGCACCGTGCTGGGCTTCGTCAACGCCCATGCGATGAACCTGGTGGTGCGCGATGGTGGCTACAGCCAGGCACTGTCGGCCGCAGATGTGCTGCTGCGCGATGGCGCCGGCATGGCGATTCTGTATCGCCGCCTGGGCCTGGAACCCGGGCTGAACATGAACGGCACTGACTTCATTCCCAGGCTCATGGCTGCTTACCGAGGGCGCAAGGTCGCCTTCTGGGGCACCCGGCAACCCTACCTGGACCAGGCCGTGCGGCGCTGTGAAGCCGAGTTTGGCATCGTGCCGGTGTCGGTTCACGATGGCTTCGCCAGCCTTGAAACCTATTTGCAGCTGGCCCGCGAGCAGCAACCCGAGCTGATCGTGCTGGGCATGGGCATGCCCAAGCAAGAAGCGGTGGCAGCGGAGTTGGCAGTCACTGGCGGGCCATGCCTGATCGTGTGCGGTGGGGCGATCCTGGACTTCCTCGGCGGCAAGGTCAGCCGTGCCCCTGAATGGCTGCGGCGTTTGGGGGGCGAGTGGCTGTACCGCCTGCTGCGCGAACCCAAGCGCCTGTTCATGCGATACGTGGTGGGCAATCCGCTATTCCTGTTGCGCACCCTGCTGTACCGGCGGGCGGCGGTTTCGGCCAGGCGGGCCCTATGAATCGGTCAACGATCGCACAAGCGGTGATTCCGGGTACGCCAGCAGCGGGTGGCTGCTACAGTGATATCAATCGCTTGAGGGCGCCACGCGCCTGCTGCACGGGCTTTGCGTAACCTGTTTTCAAGACTTGCTGTTTGATGGAAGGCACTTGCTACGCTCATTTTGATGAGGTCTGAAATGGTTTTCGAACCCAGAAGCAGTCGTTCCTTACTCCAGAGAAGAAGCAGTGTCAGTAACGCCATTCAGGCCGGCCTCGATGGTATTGCCGTCACCGGTATTGCCTGGTACCTGATCTACGACCAGTTCGGCTATATCACATCCGATTACGTGATCATGCTGCTGTTGCTGATTGGCGCACTGGCAGTCATTTATGATCATTACGCCATCTACCGCACCAACGTCGGGCTTTCGATCAAGGCGTTCCGCCTGTTCAAGGCCTGGTCGGCAACGTTTTGCTTCCTGGTCGTCATGGCGTTCCTGACCAAACAGAGCGAAACCTATTCACGGCTATTGGTGGTGCAACTGTTCGTCATTGGTTATGTCGCCCAGCTATTCTTGCATTTTGCCGTGCGCGAACTGCAAAAGCGCTTTAGCGCGCATGCGCGCCTGGACAATGCCCTGATCATCGGCAACGGTGACCTGGCCAACTTCCTGTATCAGAAAATCAGCAACAACCCGTGGTTTGGCGAGCGGGTGCTGGGCTGCGTGCTGCTCGACAAAGGCGATGGGCAGGGGTTGGAGAGTGCCGAGGGCAAGCAGCGCCTGCCAGTGCTGGGGCATATTGGCGACCTCGACGAGCTGGTGGCCCAACACGGCATTCGTACGGTGTACCTGGTGACGCCACTGGGTGGCTCCGAGGTCATCAACGACGTTTACTTCAAGTTGCTCGACAAGTGCATTGCGGTGAACTGGGTGCCGGATATCTTCTCGTTGCGCCTGATCAACCACAGCGTGCGGGAAATTGCCGGCATTCCGGTGCTGACCTTGTCGGAGACACCCTTGACGGGCATGAGCCTGTTCTTGAAAAACCTTGAGGACCGGGTGCTGGCCGCGTTGATTTTGCTGTTTGCATCACCCGTATTGCTGGCTGTTGCGCTGGCCATCAAGATTGACAGCCGCGGGCCGGTGTTCTTCCGCCAGGAACGTACCGGCTGGACAGGAGAATCGTTCCGTATCTGGAAGTTTCGCAGTATGCATGTTCACCAACCGGAAGCAGGTGTGGTCAAGCAGGCGCAGAAGAATGACCCACGGTTGACACGGGTCGGCGCCTTTATCCGGCGGACAAGCCTTGATGAACTGCCACAATTGTTCAATGTGCTGACCGGGGAAATGTCCCTGGTAGGGCCGCGGCCGCATGCCTTGCAACATGACACCTTGTATTCGCAGGATATCGTTGACTACTTTGCCCGCCACAATATCAAGCCCGGCATGACAGGTTTGGCGCAGGTGCGCGGGTTCAGGGGGGAGACCAAGGATATCGAGCAAATGATCCAGCGAGTCGACTCGGACATCGAGTACATCAACAACTGGTCGTTGTGGCTGGACTTCGTGATTCTGGTGCGCACGCTCAATGCCTTCACCGGTAAGCAGGCCTATTGAGCGAAGCGCTCCTGCTCAAGCGCGCCCAGGTGGCTATTCCTTGTTCAACGGATGCAACGCCCTGAACCCCCGCGCTTCTTCCACCAGCCAGTCATGCACCGCCCGCGCACCTGGCTGGTTCAAGCCGCCTGGCGGGTAATGCACCACATAACGCTTGTGGTTGGCGATCGGTACACCAAAGGGCACGATCAGTGCGCCGCGCTCCAGTTCGTCATTGAGCAGCGTGCGGCGGGCAATCGCCACGCCGATACCGGCAATCGCCGCCTCGATGGTCAGGTGGTTGCGGTTGAAGGTGTGCCCGCGCCGTACATCCAGGCCGGCGGCGCCGATGCCTTCCAGGTAGAACTCCCACTCGGCATATTCCGAACTGCCACGCCAGGCGGTGATGTCGTGCAGCAGTGGGTAGTGCGCCAGGTCAGCGGGGCCGTGCAGCGGCGGTCGCCCGCGCAGCAGGGCAGGTGAGCACACCGGGAAGATCTGCTCGTCCAGCAGCGGCGTCGAGAGCATGCCTGGGTAGCTACCATCGTTCAGGTCGATGGCCAGGTCGAAGTCACCCGGGGTCAGCGCCTGGGCGCTGTCTTCGGCGACCAGGCGTAGTTCGATATCCGGGTAGCGCTGTTGAAAACGCGGTAAGCGCGGCGTGAGCCATTTGGCCAGGAACGAGGGGATCGAACGCACACGCAATGTGCCGCGGATTTCCCCCGCGTCCAGCCGCAGCAGTTCGGCTTCGATACTGCCGTAGGCTTCCGCCACCGTCTGGGCCAGGCGTTGCCCCTCGGCGCTCAGCTCCACGCCGCGCGCCCGGCGCAGGAACAGCCGGTAGCCCAGGCGCTCTTCCAGTTGGCGCATCTGCTGGCTGACCGCGCCCGGGGTGATGTGCAGCTCTTCGGCACAGCGGGTGAAGGACAAGTGCCGGGCTGCGCAGGCAAATACATGCAGCCAGACGAACATCTGACCATTGAGTTGTCGTCGCATCGTTTAGTACCACTAAAGGCTTGCTTAGGAGGTTTCGTTGGTCATCCGTGAGCCAGCGCGGCAGTATCGCGCAAGTTCGCAATAACGCTCAATTTCTTCAGACAACCGTACCCTGGATGCATATCAGGGTAGGGTCAGGCATTAGCATGGCTATCAGTGTTTTCGACCTTTTCAAAATTGGCATCGGGCCGTCCAGTTCCCATACCGTGGGCCCGATGCGGGCGGCGGCCACCTTTGCCCAGGCCTTGCGTGAGCAGGGGGTGCTGGCGCGGGTAACGCGCGTGCAAGTGCGGCTGTATGGCTCGCTGTCGGCTACCGGGGTTGGCCATGCCACCGACCGCGCGTGCCTGCTAGGCTTGATGGGCCAGTGGCCGGACCGTATCGACCCGTCCACGATCGAGTCGCGCATCGGACAGGTCCTGCAAGAGCACTGCCTGATGCTCGACGGTAGCCATCCGCTGGCCTTCGACTATGGCCGTGACATGCTGCTGCTCGACGAGAGCCTGCCTTATCACCCCAATGCCATGAGCCTGGACGCCATGAACGGGCAGCACAGCCTGTTGAGCCAGACCTATTTTTCGGTGGGCGGCGGCTTCATCGTCGAGCAAGCCGAGATCGATGCGCCGGCAAGCGACACGAATGCCGTGATGCTGCCTTATGAATTCGACAGTGGTGCCCAACTGCTGGCTTTGTGCAAGGCCCACAACCTGAGCGTGGCGCAACTGATGATGGCCAACGAGTGCGCCTGGCGCCCGGAGGCCGAGGTGCGCGAAGGCTTGCTGCGCATCTGGGCGGCCATGCGTGAGTGCGTGGCGAACGGCCTGCGCAACGAGGGCGTCCTGCCGGGCGGCTTGCACGTCAAGCGCCGCGCCGCGCGGTTGCATCGCAGCCTGCAGGAGCTGGGCAAGCCCAACGTGATCGGCTCGACCCTTGGCGCCATGGAGTGGGTCAACCTGTTCGCCTTGGCGGTCAATGAAGAGAATGCCGCCGGTGGGCGTATGGTTACCGCGCCCACCAACGGGGCAGCCGGCATTATCCCGGCGGTGTTGCACTACTACATGAAGTTCAACCCCGGTGCCTGCGATGCTGATGTGGTGGACTTCCTGCTTGGCGCAGCGGCGGTTGGCATCCTGTGCAAAAAGAACGCCTCGATTTCCGGTGCCGAGGTGGGTTGTCAGGGGGAGGTGGGCTCAGCCTGTTCGATGGCTGCTGCCGGCTTGGCGCAGGTACTGGGTGCTACGCCGCCCCAGCTTGAAAACGCCGCCGAAATTGCCCTGGAGCACAACCTTGGGCTGACCTGCGACCCGGTGGGTGGCCTGGTGCAGGTGCCGTGCATCGAGCGCAATGCGATTGCTGCGGTCAAGGCGATCAATGCTGTGCAGATGGCGCTGCGGGGGGATGGCGAGCACTTCATCTCGCTCGACCGGGTGATCCGCACCCTGCGTGATACCGGGGCGGACATGCATGCCAATTACAAGGAAACCTCGCGCGGCGGTTTGGCGGTCGCTTTTGTCGAGTGCTGAGTTTTAACGCGGTCAACTGGAGCGGCCTTGTGTCACGATGGGCCGCTCCTGAACCCGGTTGCGACGGACTCAGCGGCCTTTCTGCTTGGCTGCCAGGAAGCTCGCACGCATGTCTTTGGCCCAGCCATCGAGCACCGGCTTGACGTCATTCAAGGTCAGCTTCTGGGTATCGTTCTCCAGTTCCTGGCCCGCGCCCTTGCGGACCACCTGGGCCAGTACCTTCTGGCTGGCGCCGTCCAGGAACGCTGCCTCCACACCGACATCCACGTCCTGGTCACGTCCACCCATGGCGGTATTCACTCCCGCCGCGATAAGCGCGATAGGGATCACCTCGTAAGGCTTGAGGCCCTCGTTACTGGTGGACACTGCCGTGATCGCCGGGCGTACCACGATCACGCCCGGGCCAGGCCCCTTGGCCAACGGCATCACGCTGCCCATTTCGCGGCGCAGGGCCTCGTTGAAGTAGCGGGTGATTTCCTGCAGCGTCTGCTGCGAGATAACCGCTGTGGGCTGCGGCTTGGGGTAGAACTGGCTTGGCTCGACGAATACCTGGCTGTATTGATTGATATTGACCTTGGGGTCGATCCAGCGCATGACCGGGTCACCCGACGGGCTCTTGGCCTCTTGCAGCCGGCTGTAGTCTTTGAGGAAGCCGGAGTAATCCTTGGGGTCCACGCGGTTGCTGGAGCAGGCGGCCACGGCAAGCAGCGCGGCGCACAACAGGGTAATGCGAGGCAATGATTTCATGATGAAAAGGCATCCGTGAGAGGTCGGCCTCAACAACGCTAGCAGGTGCGAGGCAGTTGGCCAGTGGACGGGGCAATCCTCTTTGAAAAGAACACAGTGCGTGGCTCGCCCTGAGGGGCGCTGCAAACGTTGTGGCCCACTCAACCCAGGGCCTCACGCAAGCGGTACCACAACATGCCCAGTGCCAGCAGGGGTGAGCGCAGGGCCTTGCCGCCGGGGAAGGTCAGGTGCGGCACGGCGCTGAACACATCCAGGCCGTGGCTGTGGCCGAGGGCGATGCTTTCGGCCAGCAGTTTCGCCGTCCAGTGCGTCACGTTCAGCCCGTGGCCTGAATAGCCCTGGGCGTAATACACGTTGGGGTGCTGGTTCAGGCGCCCGACCTGGGGGAAACGGTTGGCGGTGATACCGATCATGCCACCCCACTGGTAGTCGATACGCACGTTGGCCAGTTGCGGGAACACCTTCAATACCTTCGGCCGCATGTACGCACCGATGTCTTTAGGGTCGCGCCCGGAATAGTGGCAGGCGCCACCGAACAGCAAGCGGCGGTCTGCGGTGAGGCGGTAGTAGTCCAGGCCGACCTTCTGGTCGCACAGCGCCATGTTCTGCGGGATCAGGCTGCTGGCCAGCGCTTCGGGCAAGGGTTCGGTGGCCACCACATAGCTGCCGGCCGGCAGTACCTTGCCGCTCAGGCGCGGTTCCAGTTCATCGAGGTGCGCATTGCAGCCCAGCACCAGGCTGCTTGCGCGCACCTTGCCGCGCGCCGTGTGCAGCGTCAACCTGGGCCCGTGCTCAATACGCAGCACCGGGCTTTGCTCGAAAATGCGCACGCCCAGGCTGTGGGCCGCACGGGCTTCGCCCTGGACCAGGTCAAGTGGGTGCAGGTGGCCCGAGCCCATGTCGACCAGGCCGCCAGCGTACTGGTCGCTGGCGACGATCTCGTTCAACTGCCCGGCGCTGACCAGGCGTGTTTCATGGCGATAGCCCAGGGCGGCCAGGTCGTCCTGTTCCTCCTTGAAGGCCGCGAACTGCGCCGTGGTGTTGGCCAGTTCGCAGAAGCCCCAGCGCAGGTCGCAGGCAATGCCGTAGCGGGCGATGCGCTCGGCCACCAGTTCCACTGAGTCGATGCCGGCCTGCTTCAGGTAGCGCACACCGTCCTGGCCGACATGCCGGGCAAAGCCGCTGACATCATGGCCGATACCGCGAATCAGCTGGCCGCCATTGCGCCCACTGGCGCCCCAGCCGATGCGTCGGGCTTCCAGCAGTACCACCGAGAGGCCGCGCTCGGCCAGCTCCAGGGCTGTATTGACCCCAGTCAGTCCGCCGCCGATCACGCATACGTCGGCCGTCAGTTCACTGTCCAGGCTGGGGTAGGGTGCCGCGTCGCGCGCGGTGGCGGCGTAGTACGAGGCGGTGTGTTGGGTATTGAAAGACATGAGCGTTCTCGACTCAGCGGTTGGACTTGATCTTGCTCCAGGAGCGGGTCATGACGCGCATGATTTTTGGGCTCGGGGTGCTAGAGATGTACAGCTTGTCCAGCACCTCCTGGGGTGGGTAGATCTCGGGGTTGTTCACCAGCGATGCATCCATGTAGGCCTTGGCGTCCGGGTTGGCGTTGGCATAGCCGACCGTGGCGCTGACCTTGGCGATCACTTTGGGGTCGAGCAGGTAGTTGATGAACGCCAGGGCCTGCTCGGGGTTGTTGGCGTCCTTGGGGATGGCCAGCAGGTCGAACCACAGGTTGCTGCCTTCCTTGGGAATGCTGTAGGCAACCTTCACGCCGTTTTTCGCCTCTACGGCGCGATTGGCGGCCTGGAACACGTCGCCGGAATAGCCGAACGCTACGCAGACATCGCCGTTCGCAAGGTCAGAGACGTACTTGGAGGAGTGGAAGTAGGTGATATAGGGGCGCAGTTCGAGCAGGCGGGCCTCGGCCTTGGCGTAGTCGCCCGGTTTTTCGCTGCGCGGGTCCATGCCCAGGTAGTTGAGCACGGCCGGGAACAGCTCGTCAGGCGAGTCCATGAATGCCACGCCGCACTGCTTGAGCTTTTTCAGGTTCTCGGGCTCGAACAGCACCGCCCATGAGTCGATATGGTCCACACCCAGTGCCGCCTTGACCTTGTCGACGTTGTAGCCGATGCCATTGGTGCCCCACAGGTAAGGCACGGCGTACTGGTTGCCGGGGTCGTTCTGTTCAAGTTGCTTGAGCAGTTTGGGGTCCAGGTGCTGCCAGTTCGGCAGCTTGCTGCGGTCCAGCGGCAGGAAGGCGCCGGCCTGGGCCTGGCGGGCGAGGAAGTGGTTGGACGGTACCACCACGTCATAACCCGTACGCCCGGCCAACAGCTTGCCTTCAAGGGTTTCGTTGGAGTCGAACACGTCATAGACCACCTTGATTCCGCTGCTGGCCTGGAAGTCGGCCAGGGTGGTGTCACCGATGTAGTCGGTCCAGTTGTACACACTGACCGTGGGCGCGGCCTGGGTGGTGGTGGTGGCGAACAGCAGGGTGAATGCAGCGGGGATCAGGGCTTGCAGATGACGCATGGGAACACCTCGTTGGTCTTGTTCTTGGAGTTCAGAGCAGGCTTGCCTGTGCATGGGGTGCAAAGCACCCCTCGCGGTGGATCAGACACTCAGCATCAGGAATTCACGCTCCCATGAGCTGATGACGCGCTTGTAGTTCTCGTGCTCGGCGCGCTTGACCGCCACGTAGCCCTGGACGAACTGCTTGCCCAGGTACTGCTGCACGGTTTCGCAGTCTTCCATGTGCTGCAGCGCATCCTCGATGGTGATCGGCAGGCGCAGGTTGCGTCGCTCATAGGCGCGGCCCTGCACCGGTGCGCTAGGGTCGATCTGCTCGACCATGCCCAGGTAGCCGCACAGCAGGCTGGCAGCGATGGCCAGGTAAGGGTTGGCATCGGCGCCCGGCAGACGGTTTTCCACCCGCATCGCCTCAGGGCTGGACGTGGGCACACGCAGGCCGGCTGTGCGGTTTTCTTCGCCCCACTCGACGTTGACCGGTGCCGAGGTATCCGGCAGGAAGCGGCGGAACGAGTTGACGTTGGGCGCGAACATCGGCAGCAGCTTGGGGATGTACTTCTGCAAGCCGCCGATGTGATGCAGAAACAGCGGGCTCATGCTGCCGTCTTCGTTGGCGAAGATCGGTTTGCCAGTGGCGATGTCGACCACGCTCTGGTGCAGGTGCATGGCACTGCCTGGTTCATCGGTGATCGGCTTGGCCATGAACGTGGCGGCCACGTTGTGCTTGAGCGCGGCCTCGCGCATGGTGCGCTTGAACACGGTGATCTGGTCGGCCAGGTCCAGCGCGTCGCCGTGACGGAAGTTGATTTCCATCTGCGCCGGGCCGTCTTCGTGAATCAGCGTATCCAGGTCCAGGCCTTGGATCTCGCACCAGTCGTAGACGTCTTCGAATAGGGGGTCGAATTCGTTGGCGGCGTCGATCGAGAACGACTGACGGCCACTTTCAGCACGACCGGAACGCCCCAGTGGCACCTGCAGTGGCAAATCCGGGTCTTCGCAGCGCTTGGTCAGGTAGAACTCCATCTCGGGCGCGACGATCGGCTGCCAGCCCTTGTCGGCGTACAGCTTGAGCACCTTCTTCAGCACGTTGCGTGGCGAAAGCTCGATAGGGTTGCCTTGCTTGTCGAAGGTGTCATGGATCACGATCGCGGTTGGCTCGATCGCCCACGGTATCTGGTAAACGGCGGTGGGATCGGGGCGGCAGACCATGTCGATGTCGGCGGCGTCGAGCAGGTTGTAATAGATGTCATCGTCGACGTAGTCGCCGGTGACCGTCTGCAGCAGCACGCTTTCTGGCAGGCGCATGCCTCGCTCATGGAGGAACTTGGCGGTGGGCGCAATCTTGCCGCGGGCGATGCCGGTCAAGTCGCTGATCACGCATTCGACTTCGGTGATCCGGTGTTCTTTCAGCCAGGTGGACAGCTGATCGAAGGGGGCGTTCATACAGACCTCTTGGTTGGGTTTTAGTGGGGGAGCGTGGGCGCTTGCGAAAACCGTTGAACAGTTGCGAAGGCGTTACGCTTCCCAGGTGACGCGCTGCAGACTATCTTGGTCGCAGTCCCCCGGGGCAATCTATCCACTTTCTTCAGTATCGAATGCACCAAAAGAGTGCATACAGGACGATGTGTGACAACCGCCAATGCGTTGAAGGTCCAGGCTTTCCACACCACTGATGTCACCGAGCAAGTGCGCGCCACCCCTGGCTGGCAGCAGCAGTACCGGCAGATGTCGCCCGGCTACTTCAGCGGTGAGCTGCGTTGTCTGGGGCTGGAGGGTGTGGAGGTGTACGAAGAGCGCCTGAACACCCGGGTGGAGCAGTTTTTCCGCGCGCCAAGCGGCTCGCTGGCGTTTTGCTTCGACCGCAGCGAGAACAGCCTGTACCTGCTGAACGAACAAAGCCGCAATATCTGGATTACGCCGGAGAACTACCACGAAGTGGCGGTCGTGTTCGACCAGGCGTTCCTGGCCCGCCATGGGCTAGACCCGCAGCGTCTGGAAGGGTTGTTCATGGTGCCATTGGGTAGCGGCCAGAATGCGCTGTTCGGCAGCTGGCTCAGCGCCACCTTGACCCGGCTGGGCGAGGAGGGTTGCCCGTCGCAAGGGCAGGCCCTGGCTGAGCAGTTGCTGGAGGACTGTCTGTTCATTCTCGACAACGCCAGCCAGCGTTTACAGGGCGTGGCCTTGGGGCGGCGGGACGAGGAAAGGGCGATCATGCACCGGGTCAGCGAATGGGCGGCCGACTGCCCGGAAGAGACGCTGAACCTGCTTGAGCTGGCAGATGTGGCTGGCGTTTCCCTGCGCCAGTTGCAGCAGGCGTTCAAGGCGTTTACCGGCATGCCGCCGGCGCACTGGCTGCGCCTGCGCCGGCTCAACGGTGCGCGGCGTGATTTGTTGCGCGGTGGCGGCGTGACCGTGGCCGAGGTGGCGATGCGTTGGTCGTTCTGGCATTTAGGAAGGTTTTCAGAGAGTTACCGGCAGTTGTTCAAGGAGTTTCCCAGTGAAACATTGAAGCGCTGCAGGGTTTGAGGTGGAGGCGGGGCTGCCGGCCTCTTCGCGGGCTCGCCCGCTCCCACAGCGCCAGCATGGTTACGTGAATCGCACGTAGCCTGGGGGGCGGGCAAGTCCGCGAAGAAGCCAGCCCAGGCAACACTGAGCCCAGCATTCCACGCCGAAAGTTGCTATCGTGCCGCCCTGATTTCACCCGAGGTGCCGATGTTCTACCTGCCTTTGCCCTGCGACCAGGCCGACCGCCTCGCCAGCGCGGCCGTTACCGAGTTCTTCACCACCGCCAGTGTTGTCGATGCCGCTACCGTGCTGTTCGTGCAAAATCTGCCACGCCAGCCTGCCACCGCGTCGGCCGACGCGCAGGAGCGTCGTTTCGCCGAAATCGTGCGCATCGCAAACGAAGTCGAAGGTGTCGCCCCCGGGCGCTTCCAGGCCCAGGTAGCGCAGCAATTCGATCGCGAAGCGTTCGCCATGGGCCTGGGCATGCTGGGCGAAAATGGCATTGCACTGCTGTCGGCCGAAGTGGAGTACCAGGCGGACGAATGGCTGGACGACGAAGGCCAGTGGAACTTCCAGTTCGCCGACCGCTACCGCCAACGGGCCACGCCGCTGCACCCAGTGTACCTGCCGTCGCTGGCCAGTGACTTGATGCTCAGCGACCAGCAGAACCGCCTGCTGCGTGAATTCCTCAGTGGCGTCGACGAGTCGGTGGCTGTGCAAGGTTTCGCCGGCACCGGCAAGACCTTCCTGATTCACCAGTTCGCCCGGCTGCTGGAGCCACAGCGCACCTTGCTGCTGGCCTTGACCGAAGGGCAGTTGCGCGCGCTGCAGGCGCGGGTCAAGGACGCTGCCGCCTATACCGCGCTGACCTTCGGCCAACTGGCTGACGAGCTGCTCAACCGTGACCTCACCAGCAACGGCTGGCGATTGCGCGATCCATACCGCACCAAGCTGTCCTGGCGCCCCCAGGAAGCGCAAGTGGTGCGCTGGCTGGCCATCCCTGATATCGGCCCGCTCGCAGCGCGTGACGTGGTTGCCTTGTGCATCCGCGCCGTGCGCACGTTCTGCCACAGTGCCGATACCCAGCTTCAGCTGCACCACTTGCCCTGGGCCGGGCCTGGCACCTCGCCGCTGGATCAGGAGGTGCTGCTGGAAAAGGCGCGTCTGTACTGGCAAGAGCTGATTCGCCCGTCGGCGCGGGACATTCAGCTACCGGTGCGTGACTACCACCGGGTCAAGCTGCTGTCGCTGACCGAGCATGTGATCGACAGCCGTTACACCCATGTCATCGTCGACGAGGCCCACGAGCTGTCGGCACCGATGCTGGCGGTACTCGATCGCAGTCCGCAGTCGATCATTACCCTGGGTGACGAACTGCAAAACCTCAACGGCCTGAGCCCGCACCATGGCAGCTTCATCCGGCAACGCTGCATTGACCATTCACTGCGCGCCGGGCCGGCAATGGACAACGTGCTCAACCCGCTGATCCAGGCGCACCCGGCCACGATCCAGGCGGCCTTCAGTGGCAACGCCGAGCACTACACCCGGGTCAGTTTCTTCGATACGGTGATGGTGCCGGAACAGCCCACGGCGCTTATCGTCGATGATGAATGGGGCCTGTTTGGCTGGTTCCAGCGCCTGACGCATCAGGGGGTGCCGTTCTTGTTGCTGAAAAGCGCTCGCAAGGACTTTGAGCTGTTCGTCGAGGACTGCATCGAGCTGTACCGCTACGGCACCCGACCGCGCCACCCGATGCTGTTCCGCTATGCCAGCTGGCAGGCGCTGGAACAGGACAAGGGCGATGACAAAGCGTTCGTCGCCGTGGCCAATATGCTGCGCAAGGGCTACACGCCGGAGCACTTTGCCAAGGCCAAGAGCCGTTACCGCTGGGACAAGGCGCCGAAGCTGTTTCTGGGGCGAGTACGGGATGTGAAGAACATGGAGTTTGCCCGGGTGATGGTGTCGCCGGAGCTGATGGTGGCGCCACAGGTGGCGGGTAACCGCAATGAGCGGGCGCGTATGCTGGCGGGGTTGTATACCGCCTGTTCGCGGGCGCGGCATGAACTGATCGTGCCGGGGGGGATGCTGGACTGGGTCAAGGACCAGGTTCGGGATTGACGCAGCTGGGGCTGCAAAGCAGCCCCAGGGTCATGAATCAGTTACGGTCCAGCCACACCGTCTGGGCATTGGTGAACTCACGCACACCAAAGTGCGACAGCTCACGGCCGAAACCACTCTTCTTCACGCCGCCAAACGCCACGCGGGGGTCGGAAGCGCAGTAGCCGTTGATGAACACGCCACCGGTATCCAGCGCGGCGGTCATGCGTTCGGCCAGCGCATAGTCGGCTGTGTAGATGGTCGAGGCCAGGCCAAACTCGCTGTCGTTGGCCAGCTCCACGGCATGGTCGGCATCGCGTGCAGTGATGATCGCCGCTACCGGGCCGAACAGCTCCTGCTTGAACGCGGTCATGTCCGGGGTGACATTGGCGAACACGGTCGGCGCGTAGAAGTTGGCCACGCCTTCGACCTTGTTGCCGCCCAGCAGCAACGTGGCGCCTTCGGCCAACGTCGCCTGAACCTGGCCGTCCAACTCGTCGCGCAGGTCATAGCGGGCCATCGGGCCGATATAGGTGTCGTCCTCCAGCGGGTTGCCGATTTTCAACTGGCGAGTGGCTTCAACGAACTTGTGGGTGAACGCGTCGACGATGCTGGCTTCCACGATCAGGCGCTTGGCGGCGGCGCACACCTGGCCGGTGTTCTGGTAGCGGCCTATCACCGCGGCCTGGACGGCAGCATCCAGGTCGGCATCGGCCAGCACGATGAAGGGATCGGAGCCACCCAGCTCCAACACGCACTTCTTCAGCGCGGCACCGGCCTGTGCACCAATCGCCATGCCGGCACGCACGCTGCCGGTCAGGGTCACGGCGGCGATGCGCGGATCGTTGATGGCGCGGGTGACGCCATCCGGGGTCACGTTCAACACTTCGAACACGCCTTCCGGCAGGCCGGCATCCTTGAACAGCTCACCCATCAGGTAGGCGCTGCCCATTACGTTCGGTGCGTGCTTGAGCACGTAGGTGTTACCCGCCAGAAGCGCCGGCACGGCGCCGCGCAGCACCTGCCAGACCGGGAAGTTCCACGGCATCACGGCCAGGATCGGGCCCAGCGGGCGGTATTCGATACGGGCTTTTTCGACCTGGGTTGGCTCGGCGGCGAGCATGGCCGGGCCGTGCTCGGCGTACCAGCGGCACAAGCCAACGCATTTGGCGACTTCACCACGGGCCTGGGCGATCGGCTTGCCAATTTCACGGCTGATCATGTGCGCGAAAGCTTCAGCCTTGGCTTCGAGGGTGCCGGCCAGGGCCAGCAGGTACTCGCTGCGCTGACCCAGCGACACCTGGCGCCACTGGCGATAGCCAACCTTGGCACGTTGCAGCGCCGCTTCCAGTGCGGCGTCGGTGTCGAACGGGTAGGCGCCAATCTGCTCGCCGCTGTACGGGTCGAGGGAGATGGCGTGGGTCAGGCTGCTGATCGCGCTCATGGCGGGACACTCTCGTTGTTGTTAATCAATGAGGCCAGACTAGTGGGCTATGGCTTTAATGAAAACTGAATAATAATGAGCGAAACATTCACGTTTGGAGAATGCCTGTGGACCTGGTGCAACTGGAGATCTTCAAGGCCGTGGCAGAGCAGGGCAGCATCAGCGCCGCCGCCCAGCACATCCATCGGGTGCCGTCGAACCTGACCACGCGCATCAAGCAACTGGAGGAGGACTTGGGTGTAGAACTGTTCATTCGGGAGAAGAGCCGCCTGCGCCTGTCGCCTGCGGGTTGGAACTTCCTCGAATACACCCGGCGCATCCTCGACCTGGTCCATGAGGCGCGGCTGACCGTGGCGGGTGAAGACCCGCAGGGCACCTTTGCCCTCGGATCGCTGGAAAGCACGGCGGCGGTGCGCATCCCGGCGCTGCTGGCCGCCTACAACCAACGCTACCCCAAGGTTGACCTTGACCTGTCCACCGGGCCCTCCGGGACCATGCTCGAAGGCGTGCTGTCTGGCCGCCTGGTGGCCGCGTTCGTCGACGGCCCGGTGCTGCACCCGACGCTGGAGGGCATACCGGTGTTCGAGGAAGAGATGATGGTCATTGCGCCGCTCAACCATACACCGGTGACCCGCGCCCAGGACGTGAACGGTGAAAGCATCTACGCCTTCCGTGCCAACTGTTCATACCGCCATCACTTCGAAAACTGGTTCGTGCAGGACCAGGCGGTACCGGGCAAGATCCACGAAATGGAGTCGTACCACGGCATGTTGGCCTGCGTCAGTGCGGGTGCCGGCCTGGCCATGCTGCCACGCAGCATGCTCGACAATATGCCCGGGTGCAGCACCGTCAGCGCCTGGCCAATGTCGGAGGACTTCCGCTATCTGAAAACCTGGCTGGTATGGCGACGGGGTACGGTCTCGCGCAGTTTGAGCATGTTCGTGAAGTTGCTTGAAGAAGGCCGCGCAAGCTGATGTTTTCACTCGATAACCTGATTATCTGAAGTGAATTTCATCTCCATGACCAGGCATCAGCACGAACACCCCTTCGCTGGGAGGATCAAATGCTAGGTAAGCCATCCTCGAAAGGAGGGTCGTACCATGCGTAACCATCACTATGCGCTCGGCGCAGCCTTACTGATCACCCTGGCCCTGCCATGGACCCTGGCCGCCGCCGCCGACCTCAATGCCCCCATCGACATGCAGGCCGTGCAGTTGCAACCGCAGGAGCAGAATGGCGTGCGCTACCTGCAGGGCGGTATCGGCCAGGACGAGGCCAATGCCCTGCGCAAGACCACGGGTTATGACCTGCACGTAGAGCTTTCGACCGGCCCGGAAGGCAAGTTCCAGAGCGGGGCCACCGTCGATATCCAGACTGCCCAGGGCCAGCCCGTGATCAGCGTCAGCGATGCCGGGCCACTGCTGTATGTGCAGCTGCCTCCCGGCAAATACAAGGTCATTGGCAATGCCCAAGGTCAGGCGGTGCAGCAGTGGGCGGCCGTCACGGGCAAGGCCCCCACGACCGTTAGCCTTAATTGGCGTTGATGAAGAGGCAGGCAGGAGTACGGATGTACTCCTGCCTGGGGTAAGGTCACGCCTCGCGAATGCCTGTGCCCGGCAAGCACATCTTTACCGAGTGTTTTAGCCAATAGTGGCAATACACTTCCAACTTTCTGATTATCTGGACAATAATCAGAAAAGTATTACTTCGTATGACCGGTCTGGATGCACCGGTCAGCGCAAACATCGAGGGGCCCAAGCCCCCGCTTGCCGTGTAGACCATCAGGAGAGTCGTTGATGAAAACCCGTCTAGCCGCTTCGCTGGCCGTTGCAGTGCTGGCCTTTGCCGGGGCCGATCTGGTTCAGGCTGCGCAGATATCAGGCGCCGTGGGCGCCACTGGCCAAGGTGACATGACGTACCGTATCGGCCTGTCGTTCGACTGGGACAAGACATGGCTGGAAAGCAGCGCCGGCCATGTGAGCGGTTACTGGGATGCGGCCTACACCTATTGGGAAGGTGGCGATGCCAGTGGTGCGCACTCGCTGTCGTTCAGCCCGGTGTTCACGTATGAGTTCAGCGGCTTTACCTACACGCCTTACATCGAGGCAGGTATTGGCCTGGCAGCGTTTTCAAAGACCGACGTGGGCGACCAGCGACTGGGGTCGGCGGTCAACTTTGAAGACCGTATCGGCTTTGGCCTGAAGTTGCCGGGAGAACAGAAGGTAGGCATCCGTGCCATGCACTACTCCAACGCCGGTATAAAGCAGCCAAACGACGGCATAGAGTCGTACTCGCTGTTCTACAGCACAGCGTTCTGACATGACGGGGCCGCGGCGCGGCCCCGGCAATTCAGAAGGTATACGAAACGCCGGCCTGCACCGTGCGCGGTGCGCCGGGGTATACGTAGCTGTTGAACGCCCCTTCGTCATACCCCTTGTTGAACACGTTTTTCACGTCCAGGTTCAACCGCACGTGTTCGTTGACCTTGTAGAAGCTCAACAGGTCGACCACGCTGTAGCGTTCCATCGTGTAGGTGGCTGCCGATGTCTGCCCGGCACGGTCGTCTACATACTTAACGCCTACGCCCAGGCCAAGGCCTTTGACCAGGCCATCCTGGAACTCGTAAGTGTTCAGCAGGCTAAAGGTGCTGCGCGGGATATTGGCCAGGCGCGTTCCCTTGGGCAGGGTGGTGTCCTTGGTGACTTCGGCGTCCACGTAGGCATAGCCACCGATCATGCGCCATTCGGGGGTGAGGTTGCCGGCGACGTTGATGTCCAGGCCACGGCTGCGCACCTCGCCGGCCGCGATCTTGTAAGTACCAGTAAGGTCGCTCGGGTCGTTGGTCAGTACGTTTTCCTTGACGATGTGGTAGATCGCCGCGTCGACACTCAACTGGCGGTCGAGTGACTCCCATTTCACACCCAGCTCATAGGACTTGCCCTTTTCCGGGTCGAAACCACCGCCACTGGCCGGCGTGCCCGTATTGGGTTTGAACGAGCGTGCGGTGTTGGCGTAGACCGCCAGGGTATCGGTCAGGTCATAGATCAAGCCAAGGCGGGGTGTGACGCCGTTTTCGCCCTTGCTGAAATCGCCGGCATTGTTCAGCTTGTTGTCATAGTCATGCTCGAAACGCTCGAAGCGCACGCCTGCCAATGCCTTCAACCGCTCGGTCAGGGCCACTTGGTCCTGAATGAAGAACGCCCACGTCTGCAGGTTTTCCTTGTCCCAGGTGGTGGTGCGGTTCAGGGCCGGACGCGGCTGGCCCAGTACCGGGTTGTAGATGTCGATCGGGTAGGCTGCCGAGGAACGCTGGATGATCGAGTTGTAGTCGTAGTTCTCGTATTCGACCCCGGTCAACAAGGTATGGCTGAAATTGCCGGTGTCAAAATGCCCGGTCAGGTTCAGCTGCCAGTCGCGGTCGGTCCACTCCAGCTTGCGGTAGTTGAAGTTGCGCTGCAGCGTGCGTCCATCTGCCGGTGCGCCGTCGGCTTCGACAGCGTTGCCCTTGAGCGAGCCATCGAGGAACTGGAACCCGCCAGCCAGCGACCAGTTGTCATTGAGCAGGTGCTCGAAGCGCACCTGCGCCATGTTGTTGTCATTGTGCAGCAGGTTGTCGCTGCCTTTTTCCCAGATATAGGTATCGCGCGAGGCGCTGCCGGTCTGGGTGGGGTAGCGGGTCAGGCCGCGATCGAGGGGGTGGTTGTTGCGCATGAAATCGCCTTCGAAGGTGATCTTCGTGGCGTCATTGACCTGCCAGCTGATGACCGGAGCGACATCGTAGCGCTCGCTTTCGACATCGTCGCGGAAGCTGTCGCCGCCTTCGCCCAGTACGTTCAGGCGGTAGGCCAGCGAGCCGTCCTGGCTCAGCGGCCCGGTGGCATCAAGGGTGGCACGGTGCATGCCCTGGTCGTCGAACTGGCTGCCAAGGGTGACCTTGGACTCGGGCAACGGCTGCTTGCTGACCACGTTGAACGTACCGCCGGGGTCGCCACGGCCGTACAGGCTGCTGGCCGGGCCACGGATGACCTCCAGGCGCTCGACGGTGTTGGCATCCGGAGCATTGGGGTAACCGCGGTTGATCGGAAAGCCGTTGCGATAGAACTCCCCGGTCGTGAAGCCACGCACGGTGAACGTTGTCAGGCCCTGGCCGCCGAAGTTGTTGGCGCGGCCGACACCCCCGGCGTAGTCCAGGCCGTCCTGCAGGCGCGTGGCGCCCGTGTCTACCAGCACATCCTTGGGCACCACGCTGACCGATTGCGGGGTTTCGTGCAGCGCCGTGTCGGTGCGGGTGGCACTGGCCGAGCGGGTGGCCTTGTAGCCTTCGACCGGGCCGTCGGCGCGTTCACCGTCGGCAGTACTGGTGATGCTCAGGGCCTGGAGTTCGATCGGGTTAGGGTCGTTGAGCGGTTCAGGCTCGGCAAAGGCCAGCGGGGAGACAGCATGAAGCACACAAAGCGAGACGAACGTGCGGCGCATCGACGGTACGGTCCTTGAATAGGGCGCTAAGGGCTGGGTCGGGAAATGCCGCGAACATACTACGAATCATTATCAAATGCATTAATTTTGAGTGGCACTGGTGTACCAGATACCAGCGAAGATAAAGCGTCAGTGACAACAGTGCCTGCAGGGCACTGCGAAGGGGCCGACAGGTTAGAAGCTGCTCTGTGGGTGCAAGTGCCTCTTCGCAGTACAAGGTTATTCCTGCCTGGCCCCTGGGCAGGCTGCTGAAGCTCAGCGAACAGCCTTGATCGCCAGCACATTGCACAGCGGGTGTTCCAGCACATGCGCCGTTGTCCCGCCCAGGAATGTCTGCATGGCGTCATGCCTATGGCTGCCCATGACGATCACGTCCACCCGGTTGTGGCCGACGAACTGGGCAATGGCCCTGATCGCGGCCCCTTCGAGGAAGTGCCGGCGCTCCAGCGGGATCTGGTGATGGTCGCCCAGGCGGTTGAACGCCGCCCGCTGCGCGGTTCGCACACTGCTGTCGAAGCCGGGCATGGTGACCGTACCGGCGCCGAAGTCGGCGATGTGGGTCTTGGCCGCGTCGCACACATGCAGCAGGTGCAGTTCGGCGTTGCACTGCAGGGCCAGGTCATGGGCGCAGTGGATGACCTGCTCGTCCAGGTGCTCGCCAGCGCCATGGCTGTTCAGGTCCACCGCAGCAGCGATCTGCCGTGGCAGGGGCAGGCGAATGTCGCTGACCAGGTGCACGGCGACCGGGCTGTCCTTGAGCAACTGCCAGTCCAGCGGCGTGACCAGCAGGCGTTTGAGTACGGGCTCGTGCTGTACGTCCTTGACCAGCAGATCGCAGCCCAGCCGTTCGACCCGTTCCAGTACGCTGCCCAGCGGGTCGCGGGTCAACAACAGCTCGGTGGACACGTCCACGCCGGCATCGCTCAGCTGTTCGGCCTCATCCGCCAGCCATTGGCGGTTGTCGCTGAGCAGCCGCTCACGCTCACGACCATCGCTCATCAAGCCAAAAGTGTCGACGTCGTCGACGAACACATTGATATCCAGCAGGGCACCGCTGGACTCTGCCAACGCCGCCGCGCGTTGCAGCGCAGGCGTATGACGCATTTGCGGGCCGAGCATGACGAACAGACGTTTGAACTGGCTCATCGCACACCTCCACGTGTGGCAGCCCCCCGGTGACCTGATCAGTTTCAGTCTAGACTGCCGCAGCGTACACCGGGGCGATGTGTCGGGTATGATGCGTGCCCCATCATTGTCACGAGGCCCGTCCCATGTCCCTGAGTGCTGAACAGATCGTTGAGTATCGCGCCTTTGCCGAGCAATTGGCCGATGCTGCCGCTGCAGCGATCGCGCCGTACTTCCGCGCCAGCCTGGATGTCGAGGACAAGGGCGGGCGTCTGTACGACCCGGTGACCGTGGCCGACAAGGCCGCTGAAGACGCCATGCGTGAGTTGATCCAGGCACGTTACCCCGAGCACGGCATTCTTGGCGAAGAGGCCGGCGTTGCAGTGGGCAGCAGCCCGTTGACCTGGGTGCTCGACCCGATCGATGGCACCCGCGCCTTCATTACTGGCTTGCCACTATGGGGCACGTTGATCGCGCTGAACGACGGCACGCAGCCGGTGGTGGGGGTGATGAACCAGCCGTTCACCGGCGAACGTTTCGTCGGCACCCCGGAAGGCGCCTGGCGCAGCGGCACACCGCTGCAGACCCGTGCCTGCGCCGACCTGGCGTCGGCCACGCTGATGTGCACCACGCCGGACATGTTCGACACCGCCGAGCGCAAGGCGGCATTCGAAGCGGTCGCCGGCAAGGCGCGATTGATGCGGTACGGCGGTGATTGCTATGCCTACTGCATGCTGGCCTCGGGCTTTGTCGACGTGATTGTCGAAGCGAGCCTTCAGCCGTATGACGTACAGGCACTGATGCCGATCATCGAAGGGGCGGGTGGCGTGATCACGGCGTGGGATGGCAGTTCGGCGCAGGATGG
Organism: Pseudomonas sp. 22515; assembly: GCF_052044625.1. Lineage (NCBI taxonomy): Bacteria > Pseudomonadati > Pseudomonadota > Gammaproteobacteria > Pseudomonadales > Pseudomonadaceae > Pseudomonas > Pseudomonas sp. 22515. The sequence goes on along the minus strand of NZ_JBQENN010000005.1, from coordinate 155,168 downwards.
CGGGTGCGTGGTGGCCTGTGGTGACCCTGCGCTGCATGCGCAGGTGCTGGAGATGCTGCGCCACGCCATGTGATCCGGGCTCGTCGGCCCTGGCCTCTNGGAGCGGGTTCACCCGCGAAGAGGCCGCCACAGGTTTGCATTCTCTCCAGCCACCGCACTTTTTCCCATTTTCGGGCTCTATGCTTGGCCAGGCCGCGCTGACTCCCAGCGCAGCCGCCGAATATCGACCCGGTGCCGATGGTTGCAAGCTACCCGAATTTCCTCCCCCGCCTGCTTCTGACAAGTGCCCTGGCATGCCTGTGCGCCTGTACGCAGCAGCAGGGCCGTGACATGGTCAACCAGCTCGGCAACGGTAAACCCAGCGAGCTGTTCCAGACCAGCGTCGACCGCCTGGCCACGCTGTCGATGCGCGACAACCTGCAAAGCCTGTACCTGCTGATGAACAAGCTGTACCTGCGCAACCCCAGCCAGTGGAAGATGTCTGGTTACCTGGACGCCGCCACTGCCGAGCGACAGATCCGCATTGCCATCGAACAGCGCCGGCCGCTGCCACAACTGGGCAACCGCCGTGACCTTGCAGCCTTGAGCTACGCCCTGAGCCCCGAGTTTCGCGGGGACCGGGTCGGCGCCTTCATCTACGCCATTGGCAGCATGCTGATCACCGCGCATGGCGGGCGTACCGAGTTCTACATGACCGATACCATCGACCCCCTGTTCGTCAACAACGCCGCGCGCAATATCGAGAAGGCAACATGGATGCTCAGCCAGCGGCAAGATGCCAATGGGGTGTTGCTGCTGTTCTCGAACGAGATCTCGGAGGAGGGCAGCAACCTGAGTTTTGCCGTTGAATTCGGCAAGATCGTCGCGCGGCTGGACTTGCTGGCCGAGTTGCTGGATGAGCGTTATCGGCGCATAGGCTTGAATTACGCGCAGAGCCTGTTGCTGATGAACTTCCTGCCGGTGCAGTGAATGACGGTCGTTGCAGGAGCGCTTGTTCCGCCGTCACGTGCAGGCCACGCGAGTACCGGAAGATACTGTTCGATAAACGAACACGCATGACGCCTGACCTGTCCGCTATCCGCCCAGCCAATCCCATCGTTGCATTGCCCAACCCCCGCCTTTTTGCTGTAGTGTCCCCTATCCGCCGGCTGTCGCCTGCCCCTGCGACGCGCTGCCAGCCCGATAGAATGACCGTGATGACCGCAACCACAGCCCACAAGGCGGTAGGGCGCGGCGACCAGAACAATAACGATACCGAGTGCCTTGCCTATGGAAAGCCGCCTGCTGAGCGAGCGCAGTAGCGTGTTTCACCACGCCGACCCTTACGCTGTGTCCGATTATGTGAACCAGCATGTAGGCCAGCATTGCATCGGTTTGTCCCGCACCACCCACCCCCAGGCCAGCCTCAGCCATCGCAAGTTCGCCGAGCTCGACCTGTGCCGTATCAGCTATGGCGGCAGTGTTCGCGTGACGTCGCCTGCGCTGGAAACCATCTACCACCTGCAAGTCTTGCTCAATGGCAACTGCCTGTGGCGCGGGCACAAGCGCGAGCAGCACCTGGTGCCGGGCGAATTGCTGCTGATCAACCCGGACGACCCGGTTGACCTGACTTACTCAGAAGACTGCGAGAAGTTCATCCTCAAGGTGCCAACCCGGCTGCTGGACTCGATCTGCGATGAACAGCGCTGGCAGCGGCCTGATGGGGGCGTGCGGTTCTTGCGCAATCATTACCGGCTGGAGGAGCTGGATGGCTTCGTCAACCTGCTGGCCATGGTTTGCCACGAGGCGGAAGTGAGCGATTCGCTGCCAAGAGTGCAGGGCCATTACAGCCAGATTGTCGCCAGCAAGCTGCTGACCCTGATGAGCACCAACATCCGCCGGGAGAGCCTCAGCTCACCGGGTGCAAGCCTGGAGCGGATCATCGACTACATCGACCGCAACCTTAAGTTCGAGCTGACAGCGGAGGCGCTGGCGGAGCAGGCGTGCATGAGCCTGCGCTCGTTGTATGCGCTGTTCGACCGGCACCTGCAGACCACACCCAAGCAGTACGTGCGACAACGCAAGCTGGAACAGGTGCGTGCCTGCCTGGGCGATGCCAGTTGCTCGGTACGTAGCGTGACCGAACTGGCCATGGATTATGGTTTTCTGCACCTCGGGCGCTTCTCCGAGGTGTATCGACAGCAGTTTGGCGAATTGCCGTCCGAAACCTTGCGCAACCGGCGTTAAACCGTACCGGTCTCTCGCGGGTACGCCCGCGAAGAGACGCTTGAACCTGTCACCTCAACCTGCACAAAACGGATAGCACCCCGCACAAACCGGATATTGCGACCCAATCCCAGCCTCTAACCTGACCAGGTCTAAACAATAACAAGGGAGACCCTGGCCATGTCCCTGGGATTCGACTACCTCAATGCCATGCTCGAGGACGACCGTGAAAAGGGCATCTACCGCTGCAAGCGGGAGATGTTCACCGACCCACGGTTGTTCGACCTGGAAATGAAACACATCTTCGAGGGCAACTGGATCTACCTGGCCCACGAAAGCCAGATCCCCGAGAAGAATGACTTCCTCACCCTGACCATGGGGCGCCAGCCAATTTTCATCGCGCGCAACAAGGACGGTGAGCTCAATGCCTTCCTCAACGCCTGCAGTCACCGCGGTGCCATGCTGTGCCGGCACAAGCGCGGCAACCGTTCCAGCTATACCTGCCCGTTCCACGGCTGGACGTTCAACAACAGCGGCAAACTGCTGAAGGTGAAAGACCCCAGCAACGCCGGCTACCCCGACAGCTTCAACTGCGACGGCTCCCACGACCTGACCAAGGTGGCACGCTTCGAGTCGTACCGGGGCTTTTTGTTCGGCAGCCTGAACGCCGACGTGAAACCGCTGGTCGAGCACCTGGGCGAGTCAGCGAAGATCATCGACATGATCGTCGATCAGTCGCCTGAAGGCCTGGAAGTGCTGCGCGGTGCCAGCTCGTACATCTACGAAGGCAACTGGAAGCTCACCGCCGAAAACGGCGCTGACGGCTACCACGTAAGCTCCGTGCACTGGAACTACGCCGCCACCCAGAACCAGCGCAAGCAGCGCGAGGCGGGTGACGAGATCAAGACCATGAGTGCGGGTGCCTGGGCCAAGCAGGGCGGCGGTTTCTATTCCTTCGACCACGGCCACCTGCTGCTGTGGACCCGCTGGGCCAACCCGGAAGACCGCCCGGCCTATGAGCGCCGCGACCAACTGGCCGCCGACTTCGGCCAGGCACGCGCCGACTGGATGATCGAAAACTCGCGCAACCTGTGCCTGTACCCCAACGTGTACCTGATGGACCAGTTCAGCTCGCAGATCCGCGTCGCCCGGCCCATTTCGGTGAACAAGACCGAAATCACCATCTACTGCATCGCGCCGAAAGGCGAGAGCGCCGATGCCCGCGCCAAGCGTATCCGCCAGTACGAAGACTTCTTCAACGTCAGCGGCATGGCCACCCCGGACGACCTGGAAGAATTCCGCTCGTGCCAGACCGGCTATGGCGGCGGCACCGGCTGGAACGACATGTCCCGCGGCGCCAAACACTGGGTCGAAGGCGCCGATGAGGCAGCCAAGGAGATTGAACTCGAACCCCTGCTGTCGGGCGTGCGCACCGAGGACGAAGGCCTGTTCGTGCTGCAGCACAAGTACTGGCAGGACACCATGATCCAGGCCCTCAAGGACGAACAGCAGCTGATCCCCGTGGAGGCCGTGCAATGAGCCTGTATGAAACCGTGCGCGACTTCCTGTACCGCGAAGCGCGCTACCTGGACGATGCCCAGTGGGACCAGTGGCTGGAACTGTACGCCAGCGATGCCAGCTTCTGGATGCCGAGCTGGGACGATGACGACACCCTCACCGAAGACCCACAAAGCGAAATTTCGCTGATTTGGTACGGCAACCGTGGCGGCCTGGAAGACCGCGTGTTCCGCATCAAGACCGAGCGCTCCAGTGCGACCGTGCCCGACACCCGCACCTCGCACAACATCAGCAACATCGAGATCGTCGAGCAGGGCGAGGGCAGCTGCCAGGTGCGTTTCAACTGGCACACCCTGAGCTTCCGCTACAAGACCACCGACAGTTACTTCGGCACCAGCTTCTACACCCTCGACCTGCGCGGCGAGCAGCCGCTGATCAAGGCCAAGAAGGTGGTGCTGAAGAACGACTACGTCCGCCAGGTCATCGACATCTACCACATCTGATACTGGGTTTTGCGAGCATTGCCCGGTGCGTCTTGTGACGCGCCGTGGCCCGGCTCGCCCGCGAGGTGCAACATGAGCTACCAGATCGCACTGAATTTCGAAGACGGGGTTACCCGTTTCATTGAGGCCACCGGTCAGGAAACCGTGGCCGACGCCGCTTACCGCCAAGGCATAAACATTCCGCTGGACTGCCGTGACGGCGCTTGCGGGACCTGCAAGTGCAAGGCTGAGTCCGGTCATTATGACCTTGGCGACAACTTCATCGAAGACGCCTTGAGCGAAGACGAAATCGCCGAAGGCTACGTGCTGACGTGCCAGATGCGCGCCGAAAGCGACTGCGTCATCCGCATCCCGGCTTCGTCGCAGCTGTGCAAGACCGAGCAGGCCAGTTTCGAGGCCGCCATCAGCGATGTCCGCCAGCTGTCAGTCAGCACCATTGCCCTGTCGATCAAGGGGGAGGCCCTGAGCCGTCTGGCCTTCCTGCCGGGGCAGTATGTCAACCTCAAGGTGCCGGGCAGCGAGCAGAGCCGGGCCTACTCGTTCAGCTCGCTGCAGAAGGACGGCGAAGTCAGCTTCCTGATCCGCAACGTACCAGGTGGGCTAATGAGCAGCTTCCTGACCAACCTTGCCAAAGCCGGCGACAACCTGAGCCTGGCCGGACCGTTGGGCAGCTTCTATCTGCGGCCAATCCAGCGCCCGCTGTTGCTGTTGGCCGGTGGTACCGGGCTGGCACCGTTCACCGCAATGCTGGAAAAGATCGCCGAGCAGGGCAGTGAGCACCCGTTGCACCTGATCTACGGCGTGACCAACGACTTTGACCTGGTCGAACTCGACCGCCTGCAAGCGCTGGCGGCACGTATCCCCAACTTCACCTACAGCGCCTGCGTCGCCAACCCGGACAGCCAGTACCCGCAAAAGGGCTATGTCACCCAGCACATCGAGCCACGCCACCTCAATGACGGCGATGTGGACGTCTACCTGTGCGGGCCGCCCCCCATGGTGGAAGCGGTCAGCCAGTACGTGCGCGAACAGGGCATTACCCCGGCCAACTTCTACTACGAGAAGTTTGCGGCTGCGGCCTGACAGCCCCTCTGATTCAAAGCAATACGCCGACCCTGTGGGAGCGGGCGAGCCCGCGAAGCAGGCAGCGCGGTGGATGGCACGGGTTTCGCCCGTGTTCGCGGGCATGCCCGCTCCCACAGTGATCGCGCAGCCTTTCCGGCTTTGAGCAAGACAATTGCTGCCACAGGGTCTCTCGCGAACTGGAGATTTGCATATGAACAACAGATTCCAAGGCAAGGTCGCCCTGGTCACCGGTGCCGCTCAAGGCATCGGCCGGGGTGTGTGCTGGCGGCTCAAGGCCGAAGGTGCGCAAGTGGTGGCCGTAGACCGTTCCGAACTGGTCCACGAGCTGGCCGGCGAAGGCATGCTCACCCTCACCGCCGACCTGGAGCAACACACCGATTGCGCCCGGGTCATGGCCAGTGCGGTGGAAACCTTCGGCCGCCTCGACATCTTGGTCAACAACGTCGGCGGCACCATCTGGGCCAAGCCTTTCGAGCACTACGATGTCGAGCAGATCGAGGCCGAAGTGCGCCGTTCGCTATTCCCGACACTGTGGTGCTGCCATGCCGCGCTGCCCTACATGCTTGAGCGTGGCAGCGGCGTCATCGTCAACGTTTCGTCCATCGCCACCCGTGGCGTCAACCGTGTGCCCTATGGCGCGGCCAAAGGCGGCGTCAATGCGCTCACCGCCTGCCTGGCCTTCGAAACGGCTGGCCGTGGGATCCGTGTCAACGCCACCGCGCCGGGTGGCACCGAAGCGCCGCCCCGGCGCGTACCCCGCAACAGTGCAGCGCAAACCGAGCAGGAAAAGCACTGGTACCAGCAGATCGTCGACCAGACCCTCGACAGCAGCCTGATGCACCGCTACGGCAGCATCGACGAGCAGGTGGGGGCCATTCTGTTCCTCGCGTCCGACGAAGCCTCGTACATCACCGGCGTGACCCTCCCGGTTGGGGGCGGCGACCTCGGCTGAACTGCAACCTCAAGGCAAAAGCTTTCTTCCAAAACAAAAACAAGAGCGACAGATGCCATGCGAACCCTTGATGTACACCCGATCATCGACAATGCGCGCTTTTCCCCGTTTCACTGGATGGTCATGGCCTGGTGCGGCCTGCTGCTGATTTTCGACGGCTATGACCTGTTCATCTACGGTGTGGTACTGCCGGTCATCATGAAAGAGTGGGGCCTGACCCCGTTGCAGGCTGGTGCACTGGGCAGCTATGCGCTGTTCGGCATGATGTTCGGCGCCCTGGCCTTCGGCAGCCTGGCCGACCGCATCGGGCGCAAGAAGGGCATTGCCATCTGTTTCGCCTTGTTCTCGGGGGCGACCATCCTCAACGGCTTTGCCAGCAGCCCGAGCGAGTTTGGCATCTACCGCTTCATCGCCGGCCTGGGCTGTGGTGGCCTGATGCCCAACGCCGTGGCACTGATGAACGAATACGCGCCCAAGCGCCTGCGCAGCACGCTGGTGGCGATCATGTTCAGTGGCTATTCGCTGGGCGGCATGCTGTCGGCAGGTGTCGGCATTTTCATGCTGCCGCGTTTTGGCTGGGAGTCGATGTTCTTCGCCGCAGCGGTGCCTCTGCTGCTGTTACCAGTGATTCTTTACTACCTGCCTGAATCCATCGGCTTCTTGGTGCGCCAAGGCCGTATCGAGGAAGCACGCACATTGCTCAAACGGCTGGACCCGGACTGCGATGTCCAGGCCGATGATGTGCTTCAGGCGGCCGACCGCAAAGGCAGCGGCGCTTCGGTGCTGGAACTGTTCCGCAATGGCCTGGCGATTCGCACCCTGGCGCTGTGGGTTGCGTTCTTCTGCTGCCTGCTGATGGTCTACGCCCTGAGTTCCTGGCTGCCAAAGCTGATGGCCAACGCCGGCTACAGCCTGGGCTCAAGCCTGTCATTCCTGCTGGCCCTGAACTTTGGCGGCATGGCCGGGGCAATCCTCGGCGGCGGGCTGGGCGACCGCTACAACCTGGTCAAGGTGAAGGTGGCGTTCTTCATTGCCGCCGCACTGTCGATCAGCCTGCTGGGGGTGAACAGCCCGATGCCGGTGCTGTACCTGCTGATCTTCATTGCCGGCGCCACCACCATTGGTACGCAGATTCTGCTGTATGCCGGCGCGGCGCAGATGTACGGCCTGTCGGTGCGCTCTACCGGCCTGGGCTGGGCCTCGGGCATCGGCCGTAATGGCGCCATCGTCGGCCCGCTGCTGGGCGGTGCGCTGATGGGCATCAACCTGCCACTTCAACTCAATTTCATCGCCTTCGCCATTCCTGGCGCCATCGCCGCGCTGGCCATGGCCGTGCACCTGGCCAGTGGTCGGCGCCACGCCCAGGCCCTGGCGGCGCAGGCCTGAACCGAACAGAACAAGACGAGGTAACCCCCATGACCGTGAACATTTCCCATACTGCCGAGGTACAGCAGTTCTTCGAGCAGGCCGCAGGCTTTGGTAATGCGGCCGGCAACCCACGCCTCAAACGCATCGTGCAGCGCCTGCTGCAGGATACCGCGCGGCTGATCGAAGACCTGGACATCAGCGAAGACGAGTTCTGGCACGCCGTCGACTACCTCAACCGCCTGGGCGGTCGTGGCGAGGCTGGGCTGCTGGTGGCGGGGCTGGGCATCGAACACTTCCTCGACCTGCTGCAGGATGCCAAGGACCAGGAGGCAGGGCGCGTTGGCGGTACCCCACGCACCATCGAAGGCCCGTTGTACGTGGCTGGCGCACCGATTGCCCAAGGTGAAGTGCGCATGGACGACGGCAGCGAGGAGGGCGTGGCCACGGTGATGTTCCTGGAAGGCCAGGTGCTGGGCCCGCACGGACACCCGCTGCCGGGTGCCACGGTCGACCTGTGGCATGCCAATACCCGTGGTACCTATTCGTTCTTCGACCCAAGCCAGTCGGCGTACAACCTGCGTCGGCGCATCGTTACCGATGCCCAAGGGCGTTACCGCGCGCGCTCCATCGTGCCATCGGGCTATGGCTGCGACCCGCAGGGGCCAACCCAGGAGTGCCTGGACCTGCTGGGCCGTCATGGCCAGCGCCCGGCGCATGTGCACTTCTTTATCTCGGCGCCCGGGTACCGGCACCTGACCACGCAGATAAACCTGTCGGGGGACAAGTACCTGTGGGATGACTTTGCCTGTGCCACACGGGACGGGCTGGTCGGGGAGGTGGTGTTCGTCGAAGGGCCGGAGGGTCGGCATGCCGAGCTGAAGTTCGATTTCCAGTTGCAGCAGGCCCAGGGCGGTGCCGATGAGCAGCGCAGCGGGCGGCCGCGGGCTTTGCAGGAGGCCTGATCCACCGAGTGGGCTTTTCGCGGGCATGCCCGCTCCCACAGGNGGGAGCGGGCAAGCCCGCGAAGCAGCCAACACCCAAACAAGAGCCCGCCACAAAGGCCGGCCGCTGGCTTGCGAGAAGCTTCATGAAAACGCTGATCAAGGACTGCTCTGTGTCGGCCATCGTCGCCGGTAGCATTGCCACGACGATCTCTTACGCCGGCCCGTTGGTGATCATTTTCCACGCCGCCGAAGCGGCCGGCCTGTCGCACCAGCAGTTGTCATCCTGGGTCTGGGCCGTGTCCATGGGCAGTGCGGTGCTCGGTGCGCTGCTCAGCCTGCGCTACCGCGTGCCGGTAGTGATCGCCTGGTCGATCCCGGGGTCGGCGCTGTTGGTCACCGCCTTGCCGCAACTGGGCCTGGCGCAGGCCGTGGGCGCCTACCTGGTGGCCAACCTGGTCCTGCTGCTGATCGGCATCAGCGGGGCCTTCGACCGCATCATCGCGCGCCTGCCGGGTTCTATCGCTGCCGGTATGCAGGCCGGGATCCTGTTCAGTTTTGGCATCGAGGTGTTCCGCGCCTTGCCGGTGCAACCGCTGCTGGTACTGGCGATGTTCGTCACCTACGTGCTGATGCGTCGGGTGCAGCCGCGCTATGCCGTGGCTGCGGTGCTGGGCGTGGGCATGCTGGTGACCGTGGCCGGCGGTACGTTGCGCAGCGAGGCACTGGTGCTGGAACTGGCCTCACCCCAGTGGGTCACCCCCCAGTTCAGCCTGTCGGCGGTATTCAGCCTGGCGCTGCCGATGGTGCTGGTGGCGCTGACCGGGCAATTCATGCCGGGTATGGCGGTACTGCGCAACGCTGGCTACCCCACGCCGGCCAGCCCGCTGATCAGCGCCAGTGCCCTGGCTGGGGCGCTTCTGGCGCCGTTCGGTTGCCACGGGCTGAACCTGGCGGCGGTTACCGCCAGCCTGTGCACCGGCCATGAAGCCCATGAAAACCCGCAACGGCGCTATGTGGCCGCGGTGGCTGGCAGTGTGTTGTACCTGCTACTGGGCATTGCCGGGGCCACCTTGATGTCGCTGTTCGCCGCCTTTCCCGCCGTCCTGATCGCGGCCCTGGCCGGTTTGGCCCTGTATGGCGCCATCAGCGAAGCCCTGGTCCGCAGCCTGGCAGAACCGGCCGAGCGCGACGCCGGGCTGTTCACCTTCCTGGTCACCGCTTCGGGGGTGGCTTTCCTGGGCCTGTCGGCGGCGTTCTGGGGGCTGCTGTTCGGCCTGCTGGCGCACGCGCTGCTGAGGCTGCGCCAACCACGTGCCCGGGAGGTGCTGCGCCGTACCCCATGAACTGCCGTTTTTCCAACGCTTTACCCATAAAAACAAGATCAAGAGAGCTTCGGAATGAACCACACCCCTTGCGTTGCCCTGGGCCTGACACTGCTCAGCCAGCCACTGCTGGCTGCCGAAGGCGGCTTCTTCGAGGACTCGAAGGCCACCCTGAGTGCCCGTAACTACTACTTCAGCCGCGATTTTTCCGACATTGTCGGGGCCAACAAACAGTCCAAGGCCGAGGAGTGGGCCCAGGGTTTCATCCTCGACTTCAAAAGTGGCTACACCCCGGGCCCGGTCGGCTTTGGCGTGGACGCCCTGGGCTTGCTGGGGATCAAGCTGGACAGCAGTCCAGACCGCACCAACACCGGCCTGTTGCCGGTGCATGGCGACGGCCGTGCTGCCGATGAGTACAGCCGCCTGGCGCCGACCTTCAAGGCGCGGATATCAAAAACCGAACTGCGTGCAGGTGAACTGCAACCGAACCTGCCGGTGCTGACCTTCAGTGATATTCGCCTGTTGCCACCCACCTATCAGGGCGTGAGTTTGAGTTCGGCAGAAATCGACGGGCTGACTATGCAGGCCGGGCACTTGAAAAGCACCCACCTGCGCAACGAAGGTGGCGACGGCAAGATGAACGCGATGCTCGGCCATGTGCCGATGCGACAGGCCGAAAGCGACGCGTTCAACTATGTGGGAGGGGACTATGCGTTCAATGCCAACCAGAGCAGCGTCAGCCTTTGGTACGGTCAGCTGGAGGACATCTACCAACAAGGCTTTGTTGGCCTGAAGCACAGCAAACCCGTCGGGGACTGGGTACTCAGCGCCAACCTGGGTTATTTCACCGCGCGTGAGCAAGGCGATGCGCTGCTGGGCAACATCGACAACCAGGCGTTCTTCTCGCTGTTCACTGCCCGGCATGGCGGGCACAGCTTCCACGCCGGCTACCAGGGCATTTATGGCGATAGCCCGTTCCCACGGGTATTCGCCAACATCTCGCCGCTGGGCAACGAGGTGCCGACCTATGAGTTTGCCTACACCGACGAACGTTCGTACCAGGTGCGTTACGACTACAACTTCGCCGCCATGGGCGTGCCGGGCCTGACAGCGACTGTGCGCTACATAACCGGTAACAATGTCGACACCGGGCTGGGTTACGAAGGGCGTGACCGCGAGCGTGACCTGGATATCGGCTATGCGGTGCAGAGCGGGGCACTGAAAGGGTTGGGGATACGGGTGAGGAACGCCATGGCGCGCTCCAACTACCGCAGTGATATCGACGAGAACCGCCTGACGCTGGTGTACACCTGGCAGCTGTTCTGAGCCTTCCAGGAGAATTGCGCATCAGGGGTGTATGGGGGTAGCGTGCGGAAACGACTCTTTCAGGAATCCCCACCTTGGACTCCATCACCCAAGCCGTACTCGGCGCGGCGCTGCAAGGGACCGTGCTCGGGCGCATCCAGGGCCGACGCTCGCTGCTGTATGGTGCAGCACTGGGCACGCTGCCGGACCTGGATGTGATCATTCGCTATGCCGACCCGGTGTCGCAGATGACTTATCATCGCGGCTTCTCTCACTCGTTGTTCGTGCTCACCGGCCTGGCCTTGCTGTTGGCCTGGCTGGTCAACAGGCGCTGGCCCGGCAAGGGGTATACCTTGCCCAGGCTTTTTTTGGCGTTCTGGCTGGTATTGGTAACCCATCCGGTGCTCGACGCCTTCACGGTTTACGGCACGCAGTTGTTCTGGCCTTTGCACACCACCCCGGAAAGCTGGGCGGCGGTGTTCATTATCGACCCGGTCTACACCGTGCCGCTGCTGGCTGCGGTGGTCTTCACCCTCATGAAGGGCGTGACCCGCAGGGCTACCCGCCTGCTGACCATGGCCCTGGTGTTCAGTACCTGCTACCTGGGTTTCGGCCTGGCGGGGCGCATGGCTGCCGAGCAGCGCTTCCAGTCGGCACTGGACCAGCAAGGTATCGTCGTGAGCGAGGTACGTGCCGTGCCGATGGCATTCAACAGCCTGGTCTGGCGGGTGTTGGCCAAGGCCCCGGATGGCGATTACTACGAAGGCATCAGCAGCGTGCTCGACCAGCAACCACCCGAAATGCAACGCTTGTCGCGCAATCTGGAACTGGCGCAAGCACTGAACAATGACCCTTTGCACCAGCGCTTGCGCTGGTTCACCGATGACTGGCTGCGTTATGACCAGATTGGCGACGCACTGGTGGTCACCGACCTGCGCATGGGTATCCCGGGGAATTACACCTTCCGTTTCAACATGGCTCAGCGCGATCATCAAGGGCAGTGGAGGGTCGGTGTCCCTTCGCCGTGGCGAGGCAGCGGGCCTGGCTCGCTGTTCAACGCTCAAGAGCTGATGCTTATCTGGCGACGCATTGTCGACCAGCAGCCGCCACTGCCGCTGGCTAACTGGACCGATCGCTACCTCGGGCAAACGGAAGCTGCAAGGCAGCCCCACTAGATCAGGAACCTTGCATTGCCTGAAATCGCACCCATCTATGGCGGTTCGATCAGCGTCAGGAAAACACCATGGAACCCAACCGCTTCGGCGACATCGCCGCTTTCGTCAGCGCCGCGAAGGCCGGTAGCTTCACCGCTGCGGCTGCCAGCCTGGGCCTGACGCGTTCAGCGGTGGGCAAGAGCATCGCCCGCCTGGAAGCCCGCATGGCGGTGCGCCTGCTCAACCGCACTACGCGCAAGCTGAGCCTGACCGATGAAGGCCTGGTGGCGTTCGAGCGCTGGCGGCAGATTCTGGATGACCTGGACGAGGTCGAAAGCACCATGGCCCTGCGCCGCGGCAAGCCCACTGGCACCCTGCGCCTGACCGCACCGCTGTCGCTCGGGCAGCGCCATGTATTGCCTATCCTCGACCAGTACCTCAAGCAATGGCCCGAACTACGGGCGGATATCCGCTTCACCGACCGTTTCGTTGATCTGGTCGAAGAGGGCGTGGACGTCGCCGTGCGTATCGGTGCACCCAAGGAAGATTCGCAATTGCTGACGCGCACCGTCGCCTGGCAGCAGTTCGTGACCTGTGCTTCGCCTGCGTATCTGGAGAAGCGCGGTGTACCGCAGATGCCCGGCGACCTCTATGGCCATGACAAGATCGCCTTCCTGGCGGGCGAGAAGGCCATGCCCTGGCGCTTTCACACAGAAGCCGGGCTGCACCTGTGCGAAGATCCCGGGCGGCTGAACATCGACAGTTCCGAAGCCATGCTTGACGGCGCCCGGGCCGGTTTTGGCCTGATTCACCTGCCTACCTATATCACCGGTGACGACCTGCGCGCTGGCAATCTGGTGGAAGTACTGCACGCTTACCGCCCCCCGGCAGACCCCATTCGCATCGTCTACCCAAGCAAGCGCCACCTGTCCCCTCGGGTACGCGGCTTCATCGACTTGTTGGTGGCCAGCTGGGAGCCGGGCGTGCCTTGGGAATACTGATTGGGGAATGCCAGGCCCCTATGCCGGGCCTGAAATTGGGTTTATCGCTGGCGGCGCAGCATGGAAACTGGCAGCCACTGATAATCCCTCTGGAGACCCCATGACTGCACTGTCCGTACTGGATCTGGTCATGATCGGCGAAGGCAAGACCTTCGCCGATGCGATCGAAGAATCCCGCCAGCTGGCGCGGCATGTCGAGCAACAGCACTACCGCCGCTACTGGATCGCCGAACACCATGACATGCCGGGCATTGGCTCGGCTGCCACTTCGCTGGTGATCAACGAAATCGCCAACGCCACCCGACACATTCGTGTGGGGGCTGGCGGCATCATGCTGCCCAACCATGCGCCGTTGGTGGTGGCCGAACAGTTTGGCACCCTCGATACATTGCACCCGGGCCGTATCGACCTGGGCCTGGGCCGTGCGCCAGGCACGTCCGGGCCGACCGTGCGTGCATTGCGCGGCGCCGCGCCAGAGCGAGATTTCAGCCAGGACATCGCCGAGCTGCGTGATTACCTGGCGGACAACGGCAAACGCCGGGTGCGCGGCGTACCGGGTGCGCACGATGTGCCGGTGTGGATCCTCGGTTCCAGCCTGTTCGGTGCTGACCTGGCGGCGAAGCTGGGCCTGCCTTATGCCTTCGCCTCGCACTTTGCCCCGCGTTACCTGCTGCAGGCCATTGCCCATTACCGCGCCAACTTCCAGCCTTCCGCGCAACTGGCCAAACCGTATGTGATGGTTGGCATGAACCTGTTCGCCGCTGCCAGCGATGCTGAGGCGGACTACCTGGCCAGCTCCCACCGCAAGTGGATGCTGGACCTGCATGTCGGGCGCTTTGGCTTGCTGCCCAAGCCGCAAGAGGGTTACATCGAACGCTTGCCGGACCACGAGCGCGCCGTGCTCGAGCAGGTGATGGCCTGCACCGTAGCCGGAGGGCCTGAACGGGTGAGGGAAGGGCTGCGCTCGCTGATCGAGCAGACCGGGGCGGACGAGCTGATGATCGACTGCCGCATCCATGACCCGCTGGCGCGGCAGCGGTCACATGCCTATGCCGCGCAGGCGCTGGCTGAACTGGGCTGACACGACAAAAACCGGGCGCCCGCAAGAGCGCCCGTTTTTGCATCAAGCCTGCTTCAGGAACGGATAATCCGTATACCCTTCAGGCCCATTGGCATAATCGAACTTCGCCCGGTGCTCATTCAGCGGCGCTTGCAGCCGCAGACGCTCCACCAGATCGGGGTTGGCAATGTAGGCGCGCCCGAACGCCACGGCATCGATCAAACCCCGCCCGATGAGGTCTTCGCCTTTCTCGGCGGTATAGGCACCGGCCGCGATGATCACCCCGGGGTAGGCGGCGCGAATGGCCTGGCGGAACTCGTCACGCAGTGGCTTGCCGCCGGCCCAGTCCGGCTCGGACAGGTGCAGGTAGGCGAGGTTGCGCTTGGCCAGTTCGCGGATCAGGTACAGGCCGGCGGCCTCCTGGTCTTCGCCATTGTCCACACCATTGAAACCACCCAGCGGGAACACGCGAATACCGACCCGGTCGGCGCTCCAGTTGGCAATGGCCGCATCCACCGCCTCCAGCACAATGCGCGCACGGTTTTCAACGCTGCCGCCGTAGCGGTCTTCGCGCTGGTTGGCACTGGGGGTGAGGAACTGGTGCAGCAGGTAACCGTGGGCGGCGTGCAACTCGATGAAGTCGAAACCGGCTTCACAGGCATTGATCGCGGCCTGGCCAAAGTCAGCGACGATGTCAGCGATCTCCGCTTCGCTGAGCGCCCGGGGTGCGGAGGTTTCCACGCGCGTCAGGTTGCCTTGCGCGTCACGCAGGGTGGTGCGTGCGTCCGCCGGCAGCGCCGAAGGGGCCACGGGTGCCTCGCCGCCAGGTTGCAGCGAGGTATGCGACACCCGCCCGGTGTGCCACACCTGCACGGCGCTGTGGCCGCCATCGGCATGGATGCCTTGGTTGATGTGCTTCCAGGCAGCGATCTGTTCGGCGCTGTGAATGCCGGGCGAGCCAGAATAGCCCTTGGCCTGGAAGGAGATTTGCGTGGCTTCAGTGATGATCAGGCCAGCACTGGCGCGCTGACGGTAGTACTCGGCCATCAGCGCGGTGGGTACATCACCCGGCTCCAAGCTGCGCAGGCGGGTGAGGGGGGCCATGAATACGCGGTTGGGCAGGGTGAGTGGGCCGATTTGCAGCGGTTGCAAGAGTTTCATTGCAGCTCCAGAGGTGGAAAACCAATGGTGCGCACGATACCGAGGTGATTGGGGAAAGGGGGGACCGGGAGCCCGGCTCAGGGCTCCCCAATGCGTCAGCTGCGCGCCAGCCGCCCACTCACATAATGCGCCACGTCATTGAAGCCCGGCGTGGACGCATGCCCTGGCGTTACCAACGAATCGATGAACGCCTCATCCTCCGCGGTAATCTTCACCGCCAATGCGCCGCCATAGGTATCCCACTGCTCCTCGGTCCGCGGCCCGACAATCGCCGAACTGACCCATTGGTTATTCAACACCCAGGCAATGGCGAATTCGACAATACCCACCCCCTTGGCCTCTGCGTACGTCTGAATCTGCCGGGCAATGGTCAGCGACTCCTGGCGCCACTCCACTTCCATGATGCGTTTGTCCTGCCGCCCAGCGCGGCTGCCGGCGTCCGGCACCGCGCCCGGCGCATACTTGCCACTGAGCACGCCCCGGGCCAGCGGGCTGAAGGGTACGACGCCCAGACCATGGGCGGCGGCGGCCGTGAGCTGTTCGGGCTCGGCCTGGCGGTTGACGATGTTGTACAGCGGCTGGCTGACTACCGGCCTGGGCACACCAAGGCGCTCGGCAACATGGCAGGCCTCGGCAATGCGCCAGCCACGGAAATTGGACACCCCCCAGTAGCGGATCTTGCCCTGGTGCAACAAGTCGCCAATGGCCTGCACGGTCTCCTCCAGCGGTACCTTGTGGTCTTCGCGGTGCAGGTAGTAGATGTCCAGGTAGTCCATGCCCATGCGGGTCAGTGTGGCATCCACGGCATTGAAGATGTGCTTGCGCGACAACCCGCTGCGGTTGGGCAGGCCGTCGGCCGGGCCGAAGCCGACCTTGCTGGCGATGACCCAGTCATGGCGATGGCGCGCCACGGCTTCACCGACGATTTCTTCCGAGCGCCCGGCGTTGTAAACGTCGGCGGTGTCGATGAAGTTGATGCCTTGGTCCCAGGCCTTGTCGATGATGCGCAGGGCATCCTCGGTACGGGTCTGCTCGCCGAACATCATGCTGCCCAGGGTAAGGGCGGAAACCTGCAGGCCACTGTGGCCGAGGGGGCGGTAGATCATGCGCGTGGGTCCTTATGCAGTCAGCTGACCTGCCTGTTTTACACACAACCTGGATGCATTGAAAGGCACCCCTCAGCCAATGAGCGCCAAAGCCTCCTGCAGGCTCAAGGGGCGCTTCAGGCGTTGCGACAGCGTCGCCATGGCATCGGAGTAACCCTTGGCGATAACGGCCTCGACGCGTTCATCCACACACTGCAGGGCAACAAAATCGCCGTTTTCCGGGTCACCGACGAATTCGATCCGGTTCCAGTCTCTGGCATGGCCTAGCACTTCATAGGTACGGCCATGCTGGTAGGTCCAAAAGAACGGTACATCGGCATAACGGCGTTGTTCGCCAAGCATGTTGGCGGCGGCGATCACCCCGTGTTGCTGGGCCAGGCGCCAGTGCTCGATGCGCACCGGGCGCCCCGAGAGCGGGAACGTGGCAATGTCACCGGCGGCCCACAAACCGTCAGCTGCGCGCATTTCGGCGTCGACCCTCACCGATTTGTCTTCGCCAAGCGGCACCCCTTGAAGGAACGCGGTGGCGGGTTTTACCCCGGTGCCGAGCAGGACCAAGGGGGTCTGCAGCCGTTCACCATTGGCCAGTTGCACCGCTTCGACCTTGTCCTGGCCTTCGATCCGCTCGACCTCGGTGGGGCCGTGGAAGGTGATGCCTTTTCGTTCATGCAGCGCGCGAATGCAGCGCCCGATACGCTCGCCCAACTGTCGGGCCAGAGGGACTTCGTGGCGCGAGACCACGTGCACCTGCACGCCATACTTGCGCAATGCCGAGGCTGCCTCCAGGCCGATGAAGCCGTCACCGACGATGACCACCGGTTGGCCAGGCTCGGCTGCGTCGAGCAACTGT
The DNA here is from genome assembly GCF_052044625.1 of Pseudomonas sp. 22515. NCBI lineage: Bacteria > Pseudomonadati > Pseudomonadota > Gammaproteobacteria > Pseudomonadales > Pseudomonadaceae > Pseudomonas > Pseudomonas sp. 22515. Next base: position 137,633 of record NZ_JBQENN010000005.1, on the reverse strand, counting down.
GCAGCATCTTCCAGTGAGCGGAGGGTGAACACCCCGGGCAGGTCGGCGCCGGGAATGTCGGGGCGCAGTGCTTTACCGCCGGTTGCCAGCAGGCAGGCGTCGTAATCGATCTGCTGACCATCGGCGAGGGTGACCTGGCGCTTCTGGCTGTTCAGGGTGCGCACCTTGCCGTGCTTGCGCTGCAGTTGGCCCTTGCGCAGGGCGTCGGCTTCGAGCAGCGCGGGGACCTCGTCGGGCGGCATCTGCCCGGCAATCACGAATTTGCTCAGTGCTGTGCGATCGTAGGCCGGCTGGCGCTCCTGGTCGATCCATACCAGCCTGCCCGCGAAGCCATGAGCCAGCAGCGTGGCGACGGCGGCGCTGCCGGCGGCCCCGGCGCCGACCACCACAAAACAGCGGGCATCGCTGTGCCTGGGCGGTTCGGTTGCCGACAGGGGCTGGTCATCGACCCAGACTTCATCGCCCTTGATCCACGCCTTGTAGCGGCGCAGGTCGGCGAGTGCAGGCGGCTCACAGACCACGCCATCGTCAACGGCGAACGCAGCTTTGTGCCAAGGGCAAACCAGCAAACCGCCGCAAACCACGCCTTCATCAAGGGGGGCGCCTGCGTGGGGGCAGTTGCCCTGGTAGGCGTGTACCTGATCGCCTTGGCGGATGAGGATGAGTTCTTCGTTGCCGGCCTGGACGCGCAGGGGACGGTGCTCGTCGAGCTGGGCCAAGCGGGCCACGGCGTACTGGGTCATGGGGCTTCTCCAAAGGGGCCTTTGGAACCATTTGACGCCTGGGGCGGGAAGGGGATGCGTTGAGCTGACGATCGGTGGCGGGTGTGGATTTGGTGTGGCTTGGGTGGGCATCATTGCAGGCAGGCCTGCGCCCACAGGCTTGAAACCTGTGGGCGTGGGCAAGCCTGCGAATGCCTCAACTCACCCGTGCAGTACTCAGCGAACCCGCTCGCGTTACACGCAAGGCCACCAGGCTACCCAATACGATCAACGCGGCGAGCGTATACAGTGCGGCATCGGTTGAACCGGTCTGGTCCTTGATGAACCCGACCAGGTATGGGCTGAGAAACCCCGCCATCTGGCCTACCGAGTTGATGATCGCCAGACCTGCCACGGCGGCTCCGGCACTGAGCAGCGCAGTCGGCATTGGCCAGAACATCGGCAAACCGGTAAGCGCGCCCATGGTGGCGATCGACAAGCCAAGAATGGCAATGCTCGGGTTGCCGGCGAAGTTCACCGCAATCAGCAGGCCGACGGCGCCCATCAGCATTGGCACCACCAGGTGCCAGCGGCGCTCGCTGCGCAGGTCAGCCGAGCGCCCGCAAAGAATCATGAACACACCTGCCAGCAGGTACGGGATGGCGCTGAGCCAGCCGATCAGCAGCGGGTTGTCGAAGCCCATGCTCTTGATGATCGAGGGTAGCCAGAAGTTGATCGCGTATACACCGCTCTGGATGCAGAAGTAGACGAAGCCGAAGGTCCAGATCAGCGGGTTGGTCAACACGGCCAGCACGCTGTCGCTGGTGGTGCTCGGTTTGCTTGCAGCATCGGCCTGCAGGTCGGCAGCGATCAGCTGACGTTCAGCCGGGCTCAGCCAGGCGGCTTTCTGGTAGCCGTCACTGAGCAGGAACACCGCCAGTACGCCCAAGGCCACGGTCGGCAGGCCCTGGATCAGGAACATCCACTGCCAGCCGGCCAGGCCGTGCTGGCCGGCGGCGAAATGTTCGAGGATCCAGCCGGAGAACGGCCCGCCAAGCAGGCCCGATACCGGGATCGCCGACATGAAAAGGGCCATGATGCGGCCGCGCCGGGCCGCCGGGAACCAGCGCGAGAGGTACAGCACCACACCCGGGAAGAAGCCGGCTTCGGCAGCGCCGGTGAGCAGGCGCAGGGTGTAGAACTCGGTAGGGGTGGTGACGAACAGCAGGCAGGTGGACAGGCTGCCCCAGGCGATCATCATCAGCGCGATCCAGCGCCGTGGGCCGAAGCGATTGAGGGCCAGGTTGCTTGGCAGGCCACACAGTACATAGCCGATGAAGAAGATGCCGGCGCCAAGGCCGTACACCGTTTCGCTGAATTTAAGGGCGTCGAGCATCTGCAGCTTGGCAAAGCCGACGTTGACGCGGTCCAGGTAGTTGAACAGGTAGCAGATGAAAATGAACGGAATCAGCCGCAAGGTGATGCGCCGGTACAGCGCGTTGCGGGTGGTGTCCGTGCCTTGGTCAGGGGCGGGGCTGTGTGCCATGATCGGGTTCTCTGTTGTTATGGTTTTCGCCGCGTCGCCTGTTCCGGCGCTCGCCCTGACGAGTCTCGGGGACTGCGGCTAGCCTGTCTTTGTGCTTTTGCACAGCGCTTGGCCCAGGCTGCTGTGCCCGAGCCCAAAAGCCAAACACCTAAAGGACCCCGCAATGTTCGAACTCGACCATGACCTGGCGCAGGATATCGTTGACCGGGCAATGGCCATCTTGCCTTGCAACGTCAATGTCATGGACAGCCAAGGGTTGATCCTGGGCAGTGGTGAGCCTGAGCGCATCAACACCCGTCACGAGGGGGCGCAGCTGGTCTTGGCCAATGGCCGGATCGTCGAACTGGATACCGACGCGGCCAAGTGCCTGAAGGGCGTGCAGCCCGGCGTGAACCTGCCATTGATGCTCGATGGGCGGCTGATGGGCGTGTTGGGCCTGACCGGCGACCCGCAGCAGGTGCGCACCTATGGCGAGCTGGTGCGCATGACCGCCGAAATGCTGCTGGCCCAACGCAATTTACAGGCTGACCAGCAATGGCGAAGGCAGCGCTGTGACGACCTGCTGGCGCTATTGCTCGGCGGCAGCGGTAACTCGCCGCGCTTGCTGGACGAAGCCCGTCAGTTGGGCTTGAAACCTCAGCTGGCGCGGATACCGTGCCTGTTCGAGATTACGTCGGGGCCACCTGCCGAGGCGCTGGCCGCATGGTTGATGAGCCGTTATCCGGATAGCTGGTGCGTCAGCCCGGCCCGCCAGTCGTTGCTGTGGTGCCGCCCGGCAGGCGTGGCACTGGATGAACTGCGCCTGCTGGAGCGCCTGCAACGCCACGGCTGGGACATTGAGCGACTGGCCCTGGGCAGTGCAGCGCAGAGCCTGGAGCAGTTACGCCGTGGTTACCGCCGGGTGCGTGACTTGCTGGCCTATGGCCGCGAAGTGTTGCCCAGCGAACGATTGCTCAGCCTGCAGCGCTACCGGCTGCCGGCGCTGCTGTGGCGCCACCGTAACGACGACGCGCTGGACGAGCTGTTGGAGCCGTTGCAGCGCATCCGCGCCAAGGACAGCAGTGGCCAGTTACTCACCACCCTGCGCGCCTGGTGTGCACATGACGGCCAGAGCCAGTCCTGTGCCGATGCCCTGGGCATCCACCGCAACAGCCTGCGCTATCGACTGGAGCGAATAGCCGAGCTAAGTGAGGTCGACCCGCTGCGCCTGGAAGGGATGCTTAGCTTGTATCTGGGGTTGCAGCTGTTGCCCGCTGACTGAAGTATTCACTTGCCGGCGATTGGGCCAGAACAGGCAAAAAGGCATCTGCCCAAACAACCCGGCCGGCGTTTTGTGCATTTGACCGAGGCCACCTGGGCAGCCACCTGTCAGCATGCCGCTCATCAGGACAGGAGAAACCCCATGAAGATCGTCATTGCCCCCGACTCGTTCAAGGACAGCCTCGACGCTGCCGGTGTCGCCCGCGCCATCGCTGCGGGCCTGAGCGAAGCGTGGCCCGAGGCTGAACTGGTCGAGTGCCCAATGGCCGACGGTGGCGAAGGCACCATGGAGGCGATCCTGGCCGCCAGCCAGGGTGAACTGCGCCGCCAGTCCGTGCGCGGGCCATTGGGGGAGCACGTCGAGGCCGGCTGGGGCTGGTTGCCGCAAAGTCGCACCGCAATCATCGAAATGGCCCAGGCCAGTGGCCTGCAACAGGTGCCAACAGGCCAGCGCGATGCTTGCCGCAGCAGCACCTGGGGTACCGGCGAGCTGATTGCCGCAGCCCTCGACGCCGGCGCCCGGCGTGTGGTGCTGGCCATCGGTGGCAGCGCCACCAACGATGCCGGCAGTGGCATGTTGCGAGCGCTTGGCCTGCGCCTGCTGGATGCTGACGGGCAAGCGCTGGAAGAGGGCGGCCTGGCCTTGGCCAAGCTGGCCCATATCGACGCCAGCGGCCTCGACCCGCGCCTGGCCGGGGTGCAGTTTGAAGTCGCGGCGGATGTCGACAACCCCTTGTGTGGCGCCAACGGCGCATCGGCGATCTTCGGCCCGCAGAAAGGTGCCAACCCGCAGCAAGTGGAGGCGCTGGACCACGCGCTGAATCATTTTGCCGACCATTGTGCGCTGCTGTTGGGCGCGGATGTGCGCGATTACCCTGGTTGTGGTGCGGCCGGTGGCATGGGCTTCGCTGCCCGGGCATTCATGGACGCGCAGTTCCGCCCTGGGGTGGAAGTCGTGGCTGAGCTGGCTGGCCTTGACGCCCTGGCACAAGGGGCAGATCTGGTGGTGACGGGCGAGGGGCGTTTCGATGCCCAGACACTGCGCGGCAAGACTCCGATGGGGGTGGCGCGGGTTGCCAAGCGCCATGGCGTGCCGGTGGTGGTACTGGCCGGGACCTTGGGGGAGGGGTATCAGCAGTTGTATGCCCATGGGGTCGACGCTGCATTTGCACTGGCCAGTGGACCGATGAACCTGGAGCAGGCGTGTGCAAATGCTGCCGAGCTGTTGCAGGCCAGGGCTTGTGATATCGGCCGGCTGTGGCGCTGCGCGAAGCGAGGCTGAACACCCTGTAGAAATGGCCTTATTGCTGCGTCTCGAACATGGCAATGAAGTTGGCCAGCGCTGGCGAAGTATTTTGGGCGCTCCATTTCATGTACAGCCCAAGCCCTGGGGCGGGCTGGTCATCAATAGGGCGGATTGGGCAAAACCGCACGCGTTCGCGCGGGGTCGAGCGGACGAACGACTCCGGCACCAGGGCCACGCCAAAGCCGCAAGCCACCAGACCCAGCAGGGTGTGGATCTGCGCCGCCTCCTGCACGACCTTGGGGTAGAACCCGGCCGATTCGCACAACGCAACCAACTGTGCGTGGTAGCCGCCGCCCAGCGCTTGTGGGGTGAACACGAAGTCCTCATCGGCAAACTCGCGCAAGTCGACGGCCTCGTGCTGCGCCTTGGGGTGGCTGGCAGGCAGCGCCATGACGATCTGCTCGTCAAGCAGCAAGCGTGCCTCCAGGGTGCCGGCTGGTAGCGGAAGCCTGCGCATGAAGCCGATATCCGCCTCACCGGCCAGCAAGGCCTTGGCCTGGGAGGCGGATGGCATCTCGCGGATGGTCAGCTGCACGTTCGGATAAGTCTCCCGAAAGCGGCGCAAGCGGTTGAGCAGCGAGTCGTAATAGGCGATGGAAATGGCCGTGATGGTCAATTTGCCGCTGACCCCCGCCGAAACGCTGCGCGCGTACTCGATCCCTTGTTCCAGTTCAGCAAGCGTGCGGTAGGCGGTGTCGAGAAACGCTGCACCCGCTGCGGTCAGGCGCACCCCGCGCTTGTTGCGCAGAAGCAGGCCGAAACCGAGCTTTTCCTCGAGCCGGTTGATCGCCTGGCTCAGCGGTGGTTGTGCCATGTGCAGGCGCTGGGCGGCCTTGTGAAAGTGCAGCTCTTCGGCCACGGCGATGAACTGCCTGAGCAAACGTGTTTCGATCATCCAGCAATCCTGCAGCGTGGCGACTCAGCGGTGATATCCATGGGATATCAAAGTTGCATGCTTTTAATATTAAGTCATTGATTTTTTTGTTGATATCGTAAGAAAGGAGAATTGAAGGTAGCCAGAAATGCCCGTTACTCATCTGGCCGGTGCGCTGTGCCATCCCACTGATTGCACCTTGCGCACCAGCATTAGCCAGCACATCGCCACGCGCTTCAACGAATACAGCAGTGTCAGCTACCCTCGGGACCTCGGCCGTGTGCAGGTGGCCGAGCGCTGGCGCCGCATCAAGGAATGCAATTACGTGCCGGTCAAAGTGGCCAACACGCGCGCGGACCTTGGTGAAAGCCTGGTCTGGGATGAACGCAGTGGCGTGCTGTACTTTGTCGATATCTCTGGCGGGCGCATCAACGGCCTGGCACCTGATGGCGAAGTCGATTGCCTTTACGAGTCTGCCGCGCGCATTGGCGCCCTGGCGCTGACCGACCGGGGTAACCTGATTTTCACCGAGGATGCCAGCGTGGCCATCTTCGATGTGCCAACACGCAAGGTGAGCCAGCATTCGGCATCGGTCCATCCGCGCTCGACTTACCGCTTCAACGACGGCGCCTGCGACCCTCAGGGACGCTTCGTCACCGGCCTGATGGACGAGGCCCTCAGCGGCAATACCGGGGCGCTTTTTCGCTTTGACTGGCAATTGAGCGACCAGGTGATTCACGATGACATGGCTTTGCCCACCGGCCTTGCCTGGTCTCAGGACGGCCACACGGTGTACTTCGTCGACTCGGCGGCGCGTGCGATCTACCGCGCCGAGTACCTCATCGAAGGCCGGCTGGGCGCTGTTATGCTGTTTGCCGAAACCCCCGCCGAACTGGGCCGGCCGGATGGCCTGGCGCTGGACCGCGAAGGCGGGCTGTGGGTGTGCCAGTACCATGGCAGCTGCCTGCTGCGCTACGACCGCCACGGGCACCTGACCGACCAGGTGTTGATGCCAGTACCGTGCCCCACCAGCTGCTGCTTTGGCGGGCCCGGGATGAACACCTTGTACATCAGTACCGCGCGTTACGACATGACGCCAGAAGACCTGCACCATTATCCGGACGCTGGCGACCTGTATGCCATTCGCCCGGAAATTGGCGGCGTCGCCAAGTACAGCTTCAAGGAATAAGCGGTTGCACCTGACTGGCCGGTAGCACGGCCAGATCGCCAAAACGCTGCGCCGAGTCGATGTAGCGCAGCGCCGACTTGGCGTCTTTCCAGCCCACATAGCTCATCAGCGACTTCAGTTCCCAACCATTGGCCGTGGCCCAGGTGGCGAAGCCACGCCGTAGTGAGTGGCCGGTATACAGTGCCGCCGGCACCCCGGCGCGTTCCAGCATGCGCCGCAGCAGGCCCACCAGGCTGTTGCTGTTGAGCGCGTTGTCGCCAAGGTTGCCCCAGCGGTCGAGTTTGCGGAACACCGGGCCATGGGCAATACCGGCGACTTCAAGCCATTGCAGGTAGGCAGTGACAGGGCATAAGGCCTTGAGGGCAGGGGTGCGGTGCTGTACGCCCAAGGCTTCGCGGTCGCCCTTGCTGCGCGGCAGGAAAAGCGTGATGCCGACACCGGCTTGCGCCTGAATGTGTTCGATGCGCAGGCGTGCCAGCTCATCGCCGCGAAAACCACGCCAGAAACCCAGCAACAGCAAGGCGCTGTCACGATGAGCCCGGCGCAGGGCTGCCAAGTCATGGTACTCGCGGGCTTGTCGGGCTTCTTCTTCAAAACACGCTACAGCGGTTTGCAGGTGTTGCAACAACAGCGGGGCAGCCTGCTTGGGCGGCGTCGGGTGCAGGGTGCGGATGCCGCGTAGCACCTGACGTACCAACGGCGCCTTGGTCGGATCGGGGAAACCTTGGGCGACGTGCCATTGGCTGAGCGCGGCCAGGCGTTGACGCAGGGTGCTGACTGCATGCTGGTCGGCATGATCGGCCAGGTAGCGGGCGATACTCTCGGCGGTGGCCGGGAGAAAGCCGCCCCAATGGCTTTCGAAGTGCTCGATGGCGGCCTGGTAGCTGCGCCGGGTGTTGTCACGGGTGGCGGCGCGAAGGTAGCGCTCGATATCGGTCATGGTGCGGGTGTCGGTGTGTGATCGGTACACGATAAACCGAAATGCGTTGCCTGTCCTTGCCCAACGCCATCGGCAAGCCTGCCGTTGCGCTCAGTACACGCATGCCTTGTCCTCGATACCGTTGAAGGGCGGGTAAACCCACAGCTGCGGCAGCGACAGTGGCCGGCTGAAGTGGTAGCCCTGGGCGATATCGCAGCCGGCAAGCTTCAGGTACACCACCTGTTCACGGGTTTCCACCCCCTCGGCCACCACTTCCAGGCCCAGGCGCTTGGCCAGGATGATGGTGGAGGACACGATCGGGCTGTCGTCATGGCTGTTGGACAGCGCCGCGATCAGCGAACGATCGATCTTCAGCTTGCTCAGGGGCAGTGAATGCAGGTGGGCAAAGCCGGCGTAGCCACGGCCAAAATCGTCCAGGCTGATACCCAAACCTGCGCCGCGCAACGTATGCAGGTGCGTCAACGCCGTGCTTTCGGGGTCGAGGATGGTGGTTTCGGTAATTTCCAGCTCCAGCTGCTGGGGCGCGATGCCATGATGCTGCAATTTGCTCAGCAGCCGGTCAGCGAAATCGGCTTGACGCAGCTGCAGGGCGGAGACATTGACGGCCAGCCGTGTCTTGCGGCCTTGGGCATTCCAGCTCGACAAGGCTTCACAGGCCAGCCGAATGACCTCCCAACCCAGTTCGACAATGAAACCACTGCGCTCGGCCAGGCCGATGAAGCGGTCCGGGTACAGCAGGCCGAAATCAGGGTGGTCCCAGCGCACCAGCGCCTCGTAGGCCAGCACCTGGTGGGTGTCCAGGCGCATCTGTGGCTGGTAGTGCAGCACGAACTGGCGTTCGGCCAAGGCACTGCCGAACGCTTGCTCAAGGGTGAAAGCCTGGATATCGGCCAGGTTCAGCGAGGGGTCAAAAAAGCGATACTGCGCGCGTCCAGCCTGCTTGGCCGAGTACATTGCAGCATCGGCACTGCGTATCAGGCTGTCGATGTCCTGGCCATCACGCGGGCAGATGCTCACCCCTACGCTGGGGCTGGTGTTGACCTCTTGGCCATCCAGGGCGTACGCGGCCGATAGTTTCTGCACCAGTTCGTGGACCCAGGCGTTGATCTGTTCCTCGCTGCGCTCGCCGGCCAGCAGCACCACGAATTCGTCGCCGCCAAAGCGCGAAGCCTCGTCGCCGGGCTCCAGCAGGCGCTGGATACGCCCGGCCACAGCCTGTAGCAGCAGGTCACCAATCTTGTGTCCGAGCGAGTCGTTGATCGACTTGAAACGGTCCATGTCGATGAACAGAATCGCCATCAGTCGGCGCTTGCCACGTTGCCGAGTCAGCGCCTGGCTGGCCACTTCGACGAACTGGCGGCGGTTGTGCAGGCCGCTGAGGTGGTCCGTGGCGGCGGCGTGGCTGCTGCGCCGGTGTTCGTCCTCCAGGCGCACGATCAGTTGCTGATTGACCTGCTGGGCATGTTCCAGCGCGTCGAAGGCCTCCTGGCGCTTGCGTAGCAGGCGCAAGGTCCATAGCAGGCTGGCCAGGATCATCAGGGTCATGCTCAGGTTCAACCAGAACTGCCGGGAATAGGCCAGCGTCGAGGGTGCGAGTATTTCTGCCTGGCGCTGGCTGACCACCACGCTGAAGCCGTGCTCGGGTACATGGCGGTACAAGCTTTGGTAGGCATCACCCGCTATGTATTGGGTCAGCATGCCTGCTTCGGTGTTTAGCACCGGCAGCGGTGGCTGCAATAGGTCGCCCGCAGTCACCACGCCGCTGTTGTCGATGCGCAGCCGCTCCAGGCCGTCATCCTGCAGCAGACGCACCAGGCCACTGTTGCCCAGGTCGATAGGCTGGAACAGCACCGCCAGGTAGCCGACGTCCAATTGCACCACCAAAAGGTTGTCGATTTCCCGGCCGGTCGAATTGGTCAACGGCAGCAGGAAGGGCAGGCGCCCAGTGGGCAGGGCAGCGGTTTGGCTGACAGGCTGAATGCTCGGCAGGAAAGGTTTGAAACCGTAGCGGTCAATGTGCCGCTGCAGTTGGTGCAACCAGTCTGCCGGCAACTCGGCGGCCTCATCGGTGTGGCTGGCCGCTAGCAGCCGGCCTTGTCGGTCGTACAGGCTCAAGCGCTTGAACACTGGGTCTGCGGCCAGGCTGGGTACCAGGCTGAAGTTGCCTTGGCGCCGCGCGTTCATGTCGTCCTGGGTAACACGACCCACCGCCTGGGCGCGGTCGACAAGCTGTCGCAGGTTTTCGCCCACGATGCTGGCCAGGTTCAGGTGCTCGACGGCCTTGGCCGACAGTGCACCCTGTCGGGCGGTGGCTTTCTGCGTGACGTGCAGCCCCCAGAGAAAGGCCAGGGTCGCTGCACAGAGCATCAGGATCAGCAGTCGCAGAAGGCTGGAGGAGGAAAGCGAACGGCGAATCACTGCTGATAGTTCCCGACCCTGGGTAATGCTCGGAAAATACGACAATAAGATGACAGCCTGATGACTGGTGGCCAATAGCCTTTAGGGGATTTCCCTATTAGCCATGGGTGTTTGCAAGCGAGCCGTTTCCTCTTCGAGGTAGCTCATCAATGCACTGACTTCGGCATCGCCCAAGCGCATGTTGGGCATGGCCAGGCGGTTGTATTGTTCGAACAGCAGCATGGCCAAGGGGTCTTTTTCGGCCAGCATCTGGTCGGGCACCTTGAGCCAGCGGGCCAGCCAGTTGGCGTCACGCTGACGGGTCACGCCCAGCAGGTCGGGGCCGATGCCTGGCTGGCCTGGCTCGGTGTTGCCCACGGTATGGCAGGACGAGCAGCGGGTACGGAATATCTGCTCGCCGCTGCTGGGTGAGCGGATTTGCGGAGCCTGAGCGTAGTCATTGCTCATGGCGCTGGCCTGCTTCCAGTTGTGCAGGCTGTTGCCCAGGCGGTCGGCAAGGATGTACGGGCTTTCGAAAGGTGAGGCTTTCATCCAGCGGCCGGTGGACTGGTTGCCGATGATGAGGCTCAGGTTGTGGTCTTTTGAGCGGCCGTTTTCCAGGCCATCGATCCACAACCCCAGGCTGCGGCGTAGTTGCTCGATGTCGTCGGGTTCGCCGGTCAGCAAGGTCCAGCCTGGGCCGATGCCGAACTTTTCGGCATAGCGCTTGAGGGTGGCGGGGGTGTCGTTATAAGGGTCGATGCTGATGGAGTAGAGGAAGATGTCTTTGCCGACCCGGTCACCGAGGATTTTCTGTACCTGGCGCAGGCGAGCGGTTTCCACTGGGCAGGAGTCGGAGCAGCCGGTAAAGATGAAGTTGATGGCGACCACCTTGTCCTTGATCAGGTCGTCGAAGAAATGCACTTTTTCGCCGTCCTGAGTGAGCAAGGGGATGTTGGGGAAATAGCTGGCCCCCCAGGGAGAGGCCGCTGCTTCGGCCACCGTTCGTTGGGGTTGCAGCGGCCAGAACGGAATGCTGGCGGCGAACAACGCGAGTACCAGCAGGAAACGCCATGAGCTGGGCATGATGCGGTCCTCGTGGGTTGGCTGATGGGGGCCGCATAGCGGCCCCGCTTTGCACTCACTTGTATGTGACTGGCGCTGTCACCGTCTGGCCCAGCGTCGATTTCACCGTGACCGTCGCTGGCGTGGCCGGGCCAAAGCCGGTGGTGGTCACCGCTACCCGCCAACGGGCCCCCGTGGTCGTGGCAGTCAGCGTCGCGTTCCCCAGGCTTACCGGACCACCAGTGGTTGCTGCAGTCACGCTGATGCTGTTGCCCGTGGCGACCGTGGTAGTCCCCTGCACATCCCAGGTGAAACGGTTGCCGCTGCGTACCTGCACCGTGGCACTGGTGACCTTGAGCTCGTCGGCCGCCGCTGCTGCGGTTACGGCGATGCTGACCGTGGCCGGGGTCACCGACTCGGCTCCCTTGGTATCACGCGCCGTGTAATTGAAGCTGGCCGTGAACGGCGTGGCGACCGTAGCGGGTGGGTTGTACGTCACGGTGGTGCCGTCTGTGCTGACGGCTCCCTGGCCGGAGTCTGGCTGGCTGAGGCCGGTGACCGTGAGCGGTACGTTGCCGTCCGGGTCGCTGTCGTTGGCCAGCACGTTCAGGGTGATCGCCTTGCCTGCAGTCGTTGCGGCACTGTCATTGGCCACGACAGGTGGTTTGTTGGCCGGGTCGTCATTGTCGTCATCGATTTTGGTGCGGAACGTTGGCAGGCCTACCGAGGCCATGTAACGCACGCCATCCCATCCTGGCAGCGGGGTGGGCATCACCTGGAACTGCCCCGGGTGTTCAAGGTCCCAGCGCAGCAGCATCGAAGAGTCCTCGTGCTGGGTGTTGTGGCAGTGCTCCATGTAGGTGCCGGCGAACTCGCGGAAGCGGATGGCCATTTCCACCTCTTCGGACGAATCAGGTTCCGACCCGATACGGTACACATCCTTGCGCGCCCATTTTTCCCATTCTGGCGGGGCCTTGCCGTCGCGGCTAAGAATCACGCCTTCCTCGAAGTGCACGTGTACCGGGTGGCTCCAGCCATTGCCGCCGTTGACGATCTTCCACACTTCCAGGGTGCCGTCGCCGCTAAAACCACCGTCGGTGGATTGGTTGGCCAATTGCGGCGCGGCACTGATGCGGCGCGGGTCCATGCTGTAGCCAAAGCCGCCGTCGGTCTTGATGGTCCACGGGGTGGTGTCCGTACCGTCAGAGCGGCCAAAGATGAACTCGCGGTGGCGGGCATCCTTGAGTTTGGCCTGGTCGGCTGCGGCGTCGCGGTCAATGGGCAGGGGCAGCATTTTCAGGCCAGCAGCTTTGCCTGGCTTGGCCGGCTCATAGGCTACCGGGTCCATGCTCAGGTCCTGGCCGGTGTACGGTTGCACCCACAGTTGCAGAAACTTGCCGACAGCCGGGTCGCCGTTGTCCCACTGCGGGCCTTTGCTGGTCTGCTTGATTACCGCCTTGTATTTTTCCGACAGCACGTCGGCCAACGGGATAGCTTGATTCGGACCTTTGCCGGAGTCGTGCTCCATCTGGTTGACGAAGTACAGCTTGTCGCCGGCCTTGATGCCGTTCTTGGCGAAGTTGATGATGATGTCGTAGCGCTCGGCAATGGCCTGCAACGGCAAGACGCCGTTGTTGTCTTGCAGGTTGCCGTCACCATTGAGGTCCATCGTGCCGTCGAATGGCACCGCGTGTTCCATGATATTGCCGTCGTTGGCGATCATGTGGAACGGCACCCGCGCATACGACAGGTTGGAGCCGGATGGGCCTTTGAACTCACCACTGGTACCGGCAATCTCCCGCACCACGGCGAACTTGAAGTAGCGCGACACCGAGCCGTTGAGGAGACGGAAGCGGTAACTGCGCGCACGCACCTTGAGCCTGGGCTTGTACTGCCAGTTGACCAGAATCTGGTCAGCGAGGAAGCCGTCCGTGTTGAACGGGTTGAACCACAGCTGGCCATTGGCATCCCAGGCTTTGTCGGCAATCACCAGGTTGACGTCATAGTCACGGTTCCCCCAAGGCATGGCTGACCCGCTTGGGAAGCGCAGGTTGACACCGTCCTGCAGGGCCTCGTTGCCGCGGTCCAGGGCGCTGTAGTAGTTCATCATCACGGCGTTGCCCTTGTAGACGTTCTGCGCCGTGAAATCCATCATGTGGTCGTGGAACCAGTGGGTACTCATGGTTTCGCGCCAGTCGCCACGAATCTTGATACTGCCGTTCTCGCAGGTTTTCAGGCCCGGTGAACCATCGTTGACGAACAAGGTTTCACCCGGCGAGCAGGGGAAAGCTGCACGCGGGTCCTGGGCACGGGTGTTGATGGTGTCGTAGCCGGCCAGCTGCACCGGCCAGCGGTAGTCGTAGTACTGGCCGGGGAAGAAGTACGCGTTGGCAAAGCCGTCGCTTTCGGCCGGCGAGTGGCCGTTGTGCTCGTGGGTCGAGATGGTATGCAGGCCAAAGCCACCGTTGGCCGAGGGGTCAATCGGCAGGGCGTTGTAATGGCGCATCAGAATTGGCTGGCCGTAGCGCACCATCAGCAGTTTGGGCGGGAAGGTGCCGTCGAAGGTCCAGAGCGATTTGTGGTTTTGCAGCGGCATGTTCGGATGGAAGCGTGTGTCGATGCCCTTGGTGGTGCCCAGCGTGGTCGGAATGTCGGAGGTCTGGTAGTACAGGCCGCCCGGGGCAAATTCACCGACGGCATAGTTGTGCAGTTGCTTGCGGTCGCGCAGGCCGAGGTTGATGCGCGCACCGGCCTGGGCGGTCTTGAACGCTGCCTGCGGGTAAAACTCGTTCCAGCGCTGGTGCGACCAGCCTTTTCCTGGTGGCCGGCCTTCAGCGGGCGAGCCGACCGGCTGGCGGTTGAGGAACATCTCGATCTGCGCCTTCCATGGGTTGCGGTCCAGCACGTTGGCGTACTGGGTCGGAAACGGGTACAGGCCGGGTTGCTTGAGGAACGCTTCCAGTGCGTTGCCACTGGGGCCGCTGCGTGCCACCACGTTGGGGTCTTGCGCGGGTGCCGCGCCGAGGGTCGGTACCGGGAAGGTCAGATCGGGCACCGGCGTAGTCGGGTCGAGCTTCTCTGGTCCGAATTCTTCGAACAGCAACAGTTGCTGGGTGAAAGGTTGCGCACCGAACAACGGGCTGGGTTTGCCGTTGGTAGGGTACTTGTCCGATGTTTGCAGGGCCGGCGGCAGCACGTTGTCGGTGCCTACCGTGTTGCGGTCGCCATACGCGCCATCGGTCAGCTCCAGCGAGCCTTCGTTGGCCTCCGGCATGGTGTTCAGCTCAAGCAAGGCAGCGGTCGGGTCGTCCGGCTGGTCGGTGTAGGCCGAAGGGTCGGTCGGCGGTGGCATGCTGTTGTCGTCGAGGGGGGCTGCCATGGCCGTGATCAACCCGAGGCTGATCATCAGTGCCGTGACGGAGGACAGATGGAACACGCGTCTGGACGCGTGACTCGCAGCAGGTGTTTTCATTGGCTTAAGCCTCTTTTGCGGCCTTAGGGCCTTAAGCCATCAATGGCGTTTTGCCCGTTAAATGGCCATCAGCAACAGCTATGCCAATAGATATTTCAGTAATGCTTTGACATACATAACCTTGCAGCGACTGGCGTGCACTCAAAGATGGCGCGTCAAGAATGGGGACAGATACCCATTAGCGGGTCACCATTGCCCACAGTTTGGGGCGTGACAGCCGCGGCGCCCTCGGGTATACCTGAGCGCTACCAAGGGGAGCCCGGCAATGGGCTGAGAAACCGCTGAACGCTGCAGCGCGGTGACCCTTCGAACCTGATCCGGATCATGCCGGCGAAGGGATGGGGCTTGTAACCTGCCTTTTTGCCGGCCTCACTGCGAGGCCAGTCCATGCCAACTTTCAAGGTCTCGCTGTCACCCTCATCAAGGACAGCAACATGACCGAACGTTTCAGCCAGTCCCTGCGCCGCCAGAGCGAGCCGACCTGGTCGGCGGCCGTTGGCCACCGTTTCGTGACCCGATTGTGCGACGGCAGCCTGCCGGACCCGATCATGGTCGACTACCTGGTCCAGGACCACCGTTTCCTCGACAGCTTCGTGACCCTGCTAGGCGCGGCCATCGCCACCGCTGACACGTTTGAAGCCCGCCTGCGCTTCGGCCGCTTTGCCGGGATGATCTGCAGTGACGAGAACACCTACTTCCTGCGTGCCTTCGAGGCCTTGGGTGTCAGCCCGGCGCAACGCAGTGAACCGGCCGATACCGCGCCTACCGCAGGTTTCAAGGCGATCATGCGCGAAGCGGCAGCCACCCGTTCCTACGCAGCGGCACTGGCGGTGCTGAACGTTGCCGAAGGCCTGTACCTGGACTGGGCGCTCAAGGCGCCGAAACCGATGCCGGACAACTTCGTCCATGCCGAGTGGATTACCCTGCATGACAACCCGGCATTCCAGGCATTCGTCGCTTTCCTGCAGGCCGAACTGGACCGCGTCGGCCCGCAGGAGGCCGCATTGGCAAGTGACTTCTACCAGCGCACCGTGGCGCTGGAGCTGGCTTTCTTCGATGCAGTGTACCCGGAGGGCAAATGAGCATGGATATCTTCGAGCGCCTCAAGACAGCTGCCTCGCCACAATGGAACCGCTACGTAGACCATGACTTCGTGCGTCAAATGGGCGAGGGCACGCTAAGCGAGGAAGCGTTCCGGACCTACCTTGTGCAGGATTACCTGTTCCTGATCCAGTTCGCCCGCGCCTGGGCGTTGGCTGCCTACAAAAGCCGCCGCCCGGCCGACATTCGCGCGGCGCAGGCCGGGCTGGCGGCGATCCTGGATGAAACCGAGCTGCACTTGCGCCTGTGCGCGCGCTGGGGCTTGACCCAGGCAGACATCGAGGCCGCGCCAGAGCATCAGGCCACGGTGGCATACACCCGTTATGTGCTGGACTGCGGCGCAGCCGGCGACCTGCTGGAGCTGCACGTGGCACTGGCACCTTGCGTGATCGGCTATGCCGAAATCGGCCGGACCCTGGCCGAGCGTATTGGCGACTTGAGCAATCACCCCTACCGCGAGTGGATTGGCGAGTATGCCGGGGAGGGCTACCAAGGGGTGGCCGCAGCAGCGCGCAAGCACCTGGATGAACTGGCGGCGCGCAGCATGACCGAGCAGCGGTTCGCCGAACTGGCAGGGATTTTTGGCCAGGCCTCCAGCCTGGAGGCTGATTTCTGGCAAATGGGGTTGGACGGGACCGTGTAAACCGCCGTGGGCTGGGTGNCCCAGGCCCGCTTTGGTGCATGAGCGCCTCAAAATAAGTCGTCACGCACACTCCAGATCGTCAAATCGCAGCTTTAATGTGCACAGTGCATAGGGAATTCTGGGCGAGCAGCCCGATTTCTTCCGGGTGGCGGCGCAGGAAAAAGCGGCCCGCATATTGCTCTTTCCGCTCCCAACTACTCACCCGGAGCCCCGTGCAATGAGCTCACCCAGCGAATTTCCGCTCAGCGAAGCCCCCCAGTCCGCCCGCAAGGGCCTGCTGCCGATCGCGATGGTCTTGTTCAGCTTCACCTTCTTTACCGGCACGATGTTCGCCGGCGGCAAGCTGGGCATGGCATTCAGTTTTGTCGACATGCTGTGGGTGGCTACCCTCGGCAACAGTTTGCTTGCCTTGTATGCCGCAGTGCTGGCCTTCATCGCCTCACGCAGCGGGCTGAATACCGTGTTGATGGGACGCTTCTGTTTCGGTGAAGCGGGGAGCCGGCTCTCGGACTTTCTGCTGGGTTTTGCCGAACTGGGCTGGTATGCCTGGGGTACGGCCACGGTGGCCATCGTGCTGGTCAAGCTGCTGGGGCTGGCGGATGGTTTCGGCATGCCGTTGATGGTGCTGTTCGGGCTGGGTTTCAGCATTACGGCCATCATCGGGTTCAAGGGGCTGGACCTGTTGTCGCGGGTGTCGGTGCCATTGATGTTCGTGCTGCTGTTGGTGTCCATGTACATCGCCACCCGCGATGCCGGTGGCTTTGCCGGCCTGGCTGCAGTCGTCCCGCATGAAACCATGACCTTTTCGGCGGCAGTGACCATGGTCTTCGGCACCTTCGCCAGTGGCGCCACCCAAGCCACCAACTGGACACGGCTGGCACGCAGTGGCCGGGTAGCGGTGATCGCCAGCGTGGTGGCATTCCTCCTTGGCAACGGCCTGATGGTGGTGGCCGGAGCGTGGTGCGCGATGGTTTACCAGCAGGCCGATATCGTCGACGTGATGATGCTGCAGGGCCTGTCGTTCGCGGCCGTGGTGATGCTGTGCCTGAACCTGTGGACCATTCAGGGTCCGACCATCTACAACGTGTCGGCCGCCGCCTGCCACTTGTTGCGCAGCGAGCGCCGGCGCACGGCAACGCTGGTGGCGGCCGGGGTTGGCATTGTGCTGGCGATGGGTGGCATGTACGAAATGCTGATCCCGTTCCTGGTGCTGCTGGGGTCGATCATTCCGCCGGTGGGTGGGGTGATCATGGCTGATTTCTGGTACCGCCACCGCGGCAAATACCCGGCACTGGGTACGGCAAACCTGCCACGCTACAACCTCACCGGGCTGTTTGCCTATGCCGTGGGCGCAGTACTGGCCTATGCCTCACCGTGGGTCGCGCCGCTGGTGGGCATCGCCGCCTCGGCAGTGTGCTACATCGTCATTCTAGAGCTGGGCGCACGCCGCCGGGCGCCCGGCCAGGCGGGCGTCGAACCGTGAGCCTGGCGCTGGACGAGCTCCTGCATTTGCCCGGTCTGCACGAAATGCAGGTGCGGGCCGGCGCGCGCAACCTGCAGCGGCGGGTACGCTGGCCTTACGTGGCGGAGAACGAGGGTATCGCCGAATGGGTGATGGGCGGTGAACTGGTATTCGTCACCGGCATCAATCACCCGCGCGGCGAAGCCAACCTGCTGAGCCTGGTGGAGGATGGCGACGCCGTGGGCATTGCCGGCATGGTGATTCTCACCGGCGGCAGTTTCATCCAGAGCATCCCGGCGCCCGTTATCGCGCGCGCCGAGCAGCTGGGCTTGCCGCTGATCGAACAGCCCTACGCGCTGAAGATGGTGGTGGTCACCCACCTGATCGGCACTGCACTGGTACAGATGAGCCAGGCGCGCCGCTCGCGTAACGACATCCTTGGGCAACTGCTCACAGGCGACTACCCGAGCCTGGCGATTGCCCGGCAGCGGGCAGCACACCTGCAACTGGCCCTGGATAAACCGCGGCGCCTGCTGGCGTTGCGCCTGACGGGCGTGGACGCCTTGTTCGAGCGCCAAGGGCTGGCCCACGGCGAGCGTACCTGGCAAGCCACCCGGCAGGCCCTGGAAGACCAGCTCGAAGCCTGGTGCCGTCAGCGGCCCGGCAGTGTGACGGCGCAGTTGCCGGGCGACCTGTTCGTGGTGCTGCTGGCCGATACACAGGACTTACCCGAGACGTTGGGCGCACTGTACCGGCAGTTGCAAGCCGCGACTGATGAACTGGGCCTTTACATGGGCCTGTCGAGCCTCGCTGACGATTGCGCGCACTATCGCCAGGCCCTCAACGAGGCACGCCAGGCGCTGGATGTGGCGCAGCACCTGCGCCCGGCCAACGGCTATTGCAACTTCAGCGAGCTCGGCGTATTGCGCCTGCTGCAAGGTATTGTCGACCGCTCGCTGGTCGACGATTTCGTCAGCCGCACCCTCGGCCCGCTGATCGCCCCTGGGCGCAAACACGCCCATGCTTTGGTGCATACCCTCGACGCCTTGCTCATGGAAAATGGCAACGGGCTCAAGGCCGCACAGCGTCTGGGGCTGCACCGCAACACGATCAATCAGCGCATCCAGCGCATCGAACAACTGAGCGGGCAGTCGCTGGACGACCCGCTTTTTCGCATGAATGCTTCGGTCGCCATGCTGGTATGGCGCATGAGCGAAGCCCACGGCAAGGAGTAACAGCATGAACATCATCAACGCACGCCTGCGCGGCAAGCCTGGCCTGTTCCGCGTCGAACTGAACGGCGAGCGCATTGCCGCCATCGTGCCCCAGACCGACGTCGTGGCGCCCGCTACGGTCAATGACCTGGACGCCGGGCAAAACCTGGTGGTCGCGCCCTTTGTCGAGCCGCACATTCATCTTGATGCCACGCTGACCGCGGGTGAGCCGAAGTGGAACATGAGCGGCACGTTGTTCGAAGGCATTGAGCGCTGGTCGGAGCGCAAGGAAATCACCACCCACGACGACATCAAGACCCGTGCGAAAAAAACCATCGGCATGCTGGTGGACCACGGTATCCAGCATGTGCGCACCCATGTCGATGTGACCGACCCAAAACTCACCGCGCTCAAGGCCATGGTCGAGGTACGTGACGAGGTGCGTGAGCTGATCGACCTGCAGATTGTCGCCTTCCCGCAGGAGGGCATCGAGTCGTACGCCAACGGCCGGGCGCTGATGACTGAAGCCGTGGCGATTGGCGCCGACGTCGTCGGCGGCATTCCGCATTTCGAAAATACCCGCGACCAGGGGGTATCGTCGGTGAAGTTCCTGATGGACCTGGCCGAGCGTACCGGCTGTCTGGTAGACGTGCACTGCGACGAGACTGACGACCCGCAATCACGTTTCCTCGAAGTGTTGGCCGAAGAAGCACGGGTACGCGGCATGGGGCCCCGGGTCACGGCCAGCCACACCGTGGCCATGGGCTCGTATGACAATGCGTATTGCTACAAGCTGTTCCGCCTGCTCAAGCTGTCGGGCATCAACTTTGTGTCATGCCCGACCGAGAGCATTCACCTGCAAGGGCGCTTTGACAACTACCCGAAACGTCGTGGCGTTACCCGCGTGGCCGAGATCGACCGCGCCGGCATGAACGTGTGCTTCGGCCAGGACTCCATCGTCGACCCGTGGTACCCACTGGGCAATGGCAATATCCTGCGCATTCTCGAAGCCGGCCTGCATATCTGTCACATGCTCGGCTATGAAGACCTGCAGCGCAGCCTGGACCTGATTACCGACAACAGCGCCCGCACCCTGAACCTGGGCGAGCGCTATGGCATAGAGGTAGGGCGGCCGGCGAACCTGTTGCTGCTGTCGGCGCCGGATGATTACGAGATGGTGCGCAGCCAGGGGCACGCATTGGTATCGGTACGCAATGGCAAGGTGCTGATGCAGCGCACGCCAGCGCAGGTGCAACGTTTGCGCTGACGCTGTTGTCGCCTCAGGTGCACAGGGCTGCCAAGGCGTAGCTTGCGATTTGTGCATCCTGCACTGCCACACCGGTCAGGTCCGCCAAGGTAATCTGGCCGTCGTGCTCACGCCCCTTGGCGCGGCCAGCCAGCAGCGTACCCAGCTCGATCAGCTGGTGAGCGTTGATCTGGCCACTGCCGAGGGCATGGGCCACTTCGCCGTACTGGCTGCACTGGGCGATGGCGTCGACGATGATACGGTCTGCCCTGGCCACCAGTGCCGGGTCCAGTTCCTGCTTGCCGGGCGCATCGGCACCGACGGCGGTGATATGCGTACCCGGCTGGACCCAATCACTGTGCAACAGCGCCTGGCGAGAAGGGGTGGTGCAGACGATCAGGTTTGCAGCGCCCGCAACCTCGGCAGCATCCTGCGTACTGTGCACCCCGAAGCCCAGTTCGCGGGCAAATGCGGTATAGGCCGCAAGCCCGCGTTCATGCCGGCCCCAGACAATGACCTGGCGGCAATCGGTCACCGCGCGAAGCTGCTCAAGCTGCATCTGCGCCTGCATGCCGGTGCCGAGGATACCAATGGCCTTGACCTGGGCCGGCGCCAGCAGCCGGGCGGCGATACGCCCGGCCAACGCGGTGCGCATGGCAGTCAGCCAGCCTTGGTCCTGCAGCAGTGCCAGCGGCTGACCGGTGTGTGCAGACAACACAAGCATCAGGCCGTCATTGCTCGGCAGGCCCTTGGACGGGTTGTCGTAGAAGCCTGTCGAAAGCTTTACGGTGAAGGTCGGGCTGCCTTCGATGTAGGCCGACTTCACGCAACAGTCACCGTTCGCGCCCTTGAATGCGAAGCCCTGCACGGGCGGCACCTGCACCTTGCCTTCGGAATAGGCGATGAAGCCTTCCTCCAGTTGGCTGACCGCGAGCTCGGGGTTGAAGCGGGCGATGATCTGCGCCTTGCTGAAAACCCTCATTGAACGGCCTCGAGGAACTTTTCCAGCAGGATGTTACGGCCACACAGGATCACCGCGACACGCTTGCCCTGATAGCGTTCGGCGAGCTTCTGCATGCCGGCGACCGCAACCGCTGCAGCGCCTTCGATGATCCAGCGCTCACTGTTGGCGATATCGCGCATGGCGCAGCGGATTTCGTCCTCGCTGACCAGCACGGTATCGGTGAGCAGCGCCTGGCAAAGCGGGAAGGTGATGGAGCCTGGCTCGACGCCGCCAGCCGTGCCGTCCGACAGCGTTTCGCAGGCATCCAATTCGATGATTTCACCAGCCTTGAGTGATTGCTGCAGCGTTGGGTCATTTGCCGGCCAGCAGCCGATGATCTCAGTACCCGGCTTGAGGACGCGCAGGGCGGCGCCGATGCCGGAAATCATCCCGCCACCGCCCACGGCAACGAACACCGCGTCCAGGTCTGGCGCCTGCTCGAACAACTCCATGCCTATGGTGCCCTGGCCGGCAATGACTTGCAGGTCGTTGTAGGGGGACACGAAGGGTACGCCGTGGGCCTTGGCTTGCCTGGCGGCTTCCAGCTCTGCACTCAGCGGGTCGGTGGGCAGGCAGACCACTTCGGCGCCCAGCGCGCGCATTGCCTCTGTTTTGTATGCCGATGCGCCGGTGGTGGTGTAGACCTTCACTGGCACGCCAGCCATCTTGCCGGCCAGGGCCAGTGCCTGCCCATGGTTACCGGAAGAGGCAGCTATCACCCCCTGCTTGCGCGCCTCGGCCGGCAGCAGGCGCATCTTGTTGCTGGCACCGCGAAACTTGAATGAACCGGTGTGCTGCAGGTGTTCGCATTTGAGCAGCACTTCACAGCCGGTCAGTGCCGACAAACGGGGGCTGCGAGTCAGCGGTGTGATGCTGACGACAGGGCGAAGCGCGCTGTGGGCTTCTTTTATGGACGCAAATAGTGCGTCGAGGTATCGGGTATCGACAATGGTCGGTGAAACAGTAGCGACTGGCATGCTGCGCTCCTTGTGGAATATTTGTCTACAGTAGAATATCCATCCATTCACCGCAAGTGGGCGAGCGCAAGCGCTGGCAACACCCTGACAGGCTCCCAGTTCGGCCAAGCGGAGGGGAGTTAGCCCTTGAGCTCTTTCAGGTACTTGTACACGGTGGCCCGCCCCATGCTCAGAACGTTGGCGACATAGTCAGCACCACTTCGCCCTTCGAACGCGCCTTCAGCGTACAGCGCCTGCACCAGGCTGCGCTTGTCTTTCATCTGTAGCGTCTGCAGCGATAAGCCGCGCGCTTGCAGCCAGGCATGCAGAAACGTGTTGATGCGTTCCTGCCAGTCGTTGCGGAACAGCGAGTCAGGTTGCGGTACCAGCCGGCTCATCTGGAAGAACGCATCGAGTGCCACGCGGGCTTGCTCCAGTACTGACACGTTCAGATTGATGCACATCAGGTATTCGGGGTCGCCCTGCGAGTCGCGCAGTACGGTACTGATGGAGCGGATCTTCTGGCCGTTCCAGTTGAGCTTCTCGTAAGGGCCAAGGTTGGCACCGGCAAGCACATCGTCCAGTTCGTGATCGATCGCCGAATCATCGCCCAGCTTGCGCCGGGAGAAGTTGTTGGCGATGTGCACGACCGTCTGGCTGTGCAGCTCATGGACGATGACTTCAGCGTGCGGATACAGCAGCAGGGCGATGCTGTCGGCGATTGCCTTGTAGTTTTCCAGGGTCATTTTCTGTCGGTGATCGGTGCTGGACTTCCATGGTGGCGGCAAAGCGTTACCGACACAAGGTGGCGAGCCTGCAGCTTCCGTTGCCGGTCACCACTTCAGCAATGCCGGTTTCGGTGGCTGCATCGACGGAATCATCGGAGTGTGGGTATGGCGCTGACTTCAACCATTGATGAGTTGTAGCACTTTAGCGGGCTCGAGTATCGGCAGCGGCAAAACGACCGACGCCCAATAATAATAATGATCGTCCTCAATATCTCTCGCCAGCCAGACGGTAAAAGGGCTAGGTTGGTCAGCGGCAGGGGTGAAAACGCCACTTTTATCGATATTGCCATTTCCTGTGATTCTGACCCATTGGGTATTTTCCGCACTGACTTCAATCGGTTCATCGTGTTCGAAACTTGAGTAGAACAGGGTGAGTTTGACTTTTCCTGAAGAAAGGGATGCTTTAAAAAAGTGGGTCTCCCCGAACAAGGGTGTCAAGAACGTCGACGTCGCGTATTGACTGCCAACTTGGGCCTTGATTACATCGGCGACCAATGGGTATTCAGGCACTGTCGCCGACAACGCTGCGGGGACATTGGTTTTGTTGTTTACCTCAAGTATGACAGCAGGGTCAAGAGGGGCGGGCGGGTAGTAAAACCAGCTTCCGCTCTCTTGTTTCAGCTCACCCAGTGCCTCACCGTCAAAGGTGAATTGGCTATTGGGGGTTGCAGGCTCCAACGTGAGCGCCTGCTTTTCAGCACCCGCATACACTTCCTTCAGTAGTGGGTAGATTGACGCAGGCACTGCAGGTTCAGAGGCGCTATCTGTAGCCTCGAACGCGCTATTCAGCGCGAATTCGGCAGAATAAGCACCGCTCGCTGGATAGTAGGCGCCATTCATGAAATCTATCATTTCCTTCGGCGCGAACAATGACACAGCCGTGTCCCTGTCTCGGGGTGGGTGACCCTGCTTCAGCTCGGGGAAGGCGGTGTCCTGATAGATAATCCCAAACCCCACAGGTCCGGTTAGTCGTTCGCCGTTAACGCTCAAGGTGTCCGGGCTTGAGGGCGTCGAGGGCGCTGGAACCTGGAACAGCATGAGGGGATCGCCGTCTGTGAACTGGCCGATGGTATCGCCCAATAGTATCCCGGTGGGTGGCACGGCAGAG
Organism: Pseudomonas sp. 22515; assembly: GCF_052044625.1. NCBI lineage: Bacteria > Pseudomonadati > Pseudomonadota > Gammaproteobacteria > Pseudomonadales > Pseudomonadaceae > Pseudomonas > Pseudomonas sp. 22515. The sequence goes on along the minus strand of NZ_JBQENN010000005.1, from coordinate 113,362 downwards.
GGTAGCTTAATACCGCGCTCTTGTATGAGGTCGTCCACCATTTCTTTAGGGTAACCACTGCCGTTATGGTGAATTGTAGCCCCAGCGGGTAGCCTAAGCGTAAGGCTTCCTTCATTGTCGATTGTATACTTGAGTGGCGCTGACAAGGTCATCATCACGACAACGTCGGCGTCAGAATACCAAGCCTGATTGATTTCATAAATGCGCTGGGTGATGGTGCCTGAGCGTATTCTTGTGCGAAACCCCATGTACCTCAAAACGCGCTGAACGACCAGTAACTGGTTCTCGCCGAAGCGCATGAAGGCGGTGCCTAGATCGAGCGCCCCAAACTTGTAAACGCCGAAGTCTGCCTCCTCGTCATAGATGATTTTTTCGCTAAGGGTGTTGCGTTTGCGTGACGCATGGTGGTCCCAGTACTCGTTTAAATCTGGTTTGGACAATATCGTCATGATCGAGGGTTGACTCAGGTCTCTGGGGGGCATCGCGATTCACCAATGCTGGGGACTTGTAGGCGATTAACCTCCGAAAGTGGATTGCAGTAAACTGTTAGAAATGACAGTTGACCTGGGGGCATATTTGCGACCAATGCACCAGGCGCGCACATGCAAAAAGGTGATTATGAGGCGGTAGGAATTATTTGCAGGTGCCATGCGTTATCTCCATAATTGGCATGTCATTACGTGGTACATAACATAGTACGAATTTTTAGGAGCACGCATGGCCCGGGGCGGTATCAACAAAGTGGTAGTGCAGCAAGCGCGTCAGGCGCTGATTGCCCGGGGCGAGAACCCCAGCATTGATGCCATACGTATCGAATTGGGCAATACCGGTTCCAAAACCACGATTCACCGCTACCTGAAGGAACTGAACGGCCAGCAGCCGATGGCTTCCGAAGGGGGCGCCGCGCTGAGCGATGTGCTGAGCCGCCTGGTTGGGCAATTGGCAACCCAGCTGCAGGACGAGGCCGACCTGAAGATCGAGCAGGCCGAGAGCACCTTCACGCAACAGCGCGAGACGCTTGAGGCGCAGCTGGAAATCGCCCAGCAGGCACTGGCTGCAGCGCACCAGCAACACAAGATCGATGCAGCGGCATTGGCTGCAGAGACCGAAAAACTGTTGTCCACGCAAAGCACGCTGCAAGCTGAACAGCTGCGCAGTGCCAGCCTCAACCAGTCGCTGGGTGAGTTGCAGGTGCGCCTGGCTGACAAGGACGAGCAGGTCAGATCGTTGGAAGACAAGCACCGCCATGCCCGCGACGCCTTGGAGCACTACCGCAATGCCAGCGGTGAACAGCGTGAGCAGGAACAGCGCCGCCACGAAGCGCAGTTGCAGCAGATGCAGGTGGAATTACGCCAGTTGCAGCAGGGCATGATCATCAAGCAGGACGAGCTTACCCGCTTGCACCGTGACAATGAGCGTTTGCTGGGAGAGCATCGTCAGGCGGCCAGTGAATGCCGGGCGCAGGATGAGTTGCTGGAACAACGCGATGCGCAGATCCAGGGCCTGCGCACGATCCTGGCCCAGGCACAAGGCGCCAGCGAAGAGATGCGCCGGCAGCTGGATGTGCAAGCCCAGAACCTTGAAACCAGGCGCGACGTGTGCGCCGAGCAGGCGCGGCAGTTGCAGTGGCTTGAGGAACAATTGAAGGCACGCGACGAGGCGCTGGCGCAGTGTCGCGCGCAGTTGGCCCCGGTCGCAGATTAATCAGACGTTTCCTGGCGGGTGGTTTCTTCCCTGTCTTTCCTGATTGCTGGCCTTTATCGCCGGCAAGCCATGTGCTATCCCTTGGGAGCGGGCTTGCCGGCGACGGCCACAACAGGCAACGGTCAGCCTTCGGCGCGCCTGGCGGCCTCTACGCCTGCTGCCGACAGCTTGATCGGGTAGTGCACGCTGATCTGATGATCACTGCTCACCGCCACGCTACCGTCGTGAATCAGACCGGCTTCTTGCAGCGTCTTGAGCATGCCGGCCACCGCCTTTTCGCCGCGGTAGTTGTCCAGCACTTCCTTGCCTAGCCCTTCGGGATGCGCATGCAGCAGACGGGTAAGTACTTCGGTCTTCAATGCATCGTTACTCATGTGGGGCCTCACTTGCCGTGCTTGGACTGAAGTGCCTTGGCATGCTCCAGGTGCTGTTCGAGTTTGGGCAACGTTTCGCTGGCAAAGGCCTTCAGTTCAGCCTTGTCGGACGATGCAGCCTCCTTCTTGAACAGTTCCACCGCTTTTTCGTGAGCGTCTACCTGGTTGTTGAGGTACGACTTGTCGAAGGACTCATCGCGCCATTCCAGGATCATTTTCTTGACCTTGTCGGTCATGGCGGCCTCATCCGGCACGGAAATGTCCAGCTTGCGGGCAATGTCGCCGAGTTTCTGGTTGGCCTGGGTGTGGTCGGTGACCATTTGCTGGGCAAATGCCTTGATCTCGGCGTTCTGGCTTTTCTCCTGAGCCAGATTGCCGGTCACCACTTCGGCAATGCCGGCCTCGGTGGCCGCTTCGACGAAATCATCGGAAGTCGCGGCCATTGCGTGCACCGATGCCAGGCCCAGCACCATGGAAAAACCGATGCGTCTGATGAAGAGGCTATTCATGCTTCACTCCTTTTAACCGTGGCGCGACCTCAGTGTCGCGTACGGTTGAGGGTGAAGGCATGGCAAAGGTTTAATCTTTTTTGCCGCCGGGTCCGATATTCGACGCTGAACTATAGTGAAAGGCGGCGAACGCGGTATGGCCAGGGATTCCAATGTGCGCAGCCCGGAAACAGGATAACGATGGGGTTTTCGCCATCAGTGGCGAGGGGCGCGCGGTGCCGCTGTTCCGCCTGGTACTGGCGTTCATGCTGGTGGTGATGCTGGCATTCGTGCTGGTGGAGGGCTGGCGCATCTGGCGTGACTACCGTTTTGCCTATAACAACGCCGAGAACATGGTCAGCAACCTGGCTCGGGCCACGGCACAGCACGCCGAGGACGCTATCCGCCAGGTCGACGTCATTACCGCGGCCTTGGCCGAGCGCCTGGAAGGCGACGGTTTCGATCACATCGACCGGCCGCGCCTGCATGCCTTGCTGGCGCAGCAAAAAAGCATCATGCCGCAGTTGCACGGGCTTTTCGTTTACGGCCCGGACGGCAGCTGGATCGTCACTGATCAGGCGGCCATCCCGCCCAACGCCAATAACGCCGACCGGGACTACTTCGTCTATCACCGCAGCCATACCGACCCCGGTGTACGTATCGGTTCGGTGGTGCGCAGCCGCTCCACCGGCGACCTGATCATTCCTATTTCCAGGCGCCTGGAGTATGCCGACGGCCGCTTCGCCGGCGTATTGCTCGGCACCATCAAAGTGGCGTGGTTCGTGCGTTACTACGGCGACTTCAAGATTGACGAACGCGGTGCGCTGGTGCTGGCCAAGCGCGACGGCACCCTCCTGGTACGGCGCCCGTTCGTGGAACAGGTGATAGGCCGAAGTCTTGCCAACAGTGAGATCTTCCGCAACCACTTGCCGTATGCCACAGAAGGGGTAGCGGAGGCGGTAGCGGTCGTCGATGGTACACCTCGGCTGTATGGCTACCGCGCGTTGTCCAGCTACCCATTGGTCGTGGAGGCGGGGCTGTCGCGTGAGTCCATTGTCGCGCCCTGGCGGTACGATGCGATCAAGTCGGTGGCGGTATTGCTGCTGTTGTTGGTCGGGCTGGCAGCGTTTGGCGGGGTGGTGCTGCGCCAACTGCGCGAGCGGATCGCCATCGAGCGGGCGCTGCTCCAGGCGCATCAGACGCTGAAAGCGTTGGCCTTGACCGACAGCCTTACCGGGCTGGGTAACCGTCGGCGGCTGGATGGGGTATTCGAACCTGAGCTGCGCCGTGCACGGCGCCAAGGCTACCCCCTGGCGCTGGTGATGCTAGACCTGGATTACTTCAAGGCCTACAACGACCGCTACGGTCACCCGGCTGGCGACCAGTGCTTGCGACGCTTTGCCGACGTGCTGCAGCAGGCCTTGAAACGGCCGGCCGATCTGGCGGTGCGCTATGGTGGGGAGGAGTTTACGCTGTTGCTGCCCGATACCGATGGCCGCGGGGCGGAACTGCTGGTGCAGGAGTTACAGCAGCTGGTGCGCCGACAGGCACTGGAACATGCCGCTAGCCCATTGGGGAGGGTATCATTCAGTGCCGGGGTCGCGGTGGTCGACCTGGCGCGGGAGGGCGTCACTGCCGAGGCGCTGGTCGCGGCGGCGGACAGGGCGTTGTACCAGGCCAAACAGCAGGGGCGGGACGGGTATTGCGTGGCGGGTAGTGTGGCGGCGGGGCAGGGTTGCTGACCTGGCTGGAGCGCGCGGGGGCGCCATGCGTCGCGATGAAACGCTAAAGCCCCAGGCGCATTGCACAACGCCCGCTGAGACCGTGAGCATGCTCGCTCGCGAGGATGCTCTGGAGTCGTTCGCAAAGCCGGCTTTCCTGAAGCATCTCGAACCCGAAACGTGCATAGAACGGCGCATTCCAAGGCACATCCACAAAGGTGGTCAGCGTCAGCTCGCGTACACCGGCGCAGCGGCCTGCATCGACCACTTGCTGCAGCAACCGGCGCCCGACACCTTGCCCTTGGGCCTCCTGGCGAACCGATATCTCATGAAGGTGCAATGCCTGATCCGCCAGCCGGGCGCAGGCAAAACCCACAATGCGCCCAGCCGGGTCCTGCGCCACCCAACTACCACCTGCCTCGACGAAAGCCCTGTGCGCCGCGCAATCCATGACTTCGCCTTGCGCCAGCCAGGCCAGTGCCGGCCAACTGGCAAAAGCCTGGGCTGCCGAGCGCTCGACGTCCGGCAGCGACGTGATGTCCCGGTCAAGGGTAGGGCGGATAAGCATGAGTCACTCCTGTCGTTCTAATCCGTCGCCAGCACCTGCGGCTGTAATTGCCAGCGCACCGAGCTTACACCTTTCTCCAGGCTGACCCTGCTGACCAGGCGCTCCAATTGCGCCGGCGCCTGCGCGGTGCCCAATAGCTCGGCGCGCACTTCCAGGCGCGCAGGGTTGTCCAGGTCCTGGCTCTGCAACGACTGCAGGCGCAGTTGTGGATCGCCCAGGCTGTGCAGCATCAGGCTACGCACCTGGATCTCGTCCTCGCCGCGGCAGACGATACGGACTTCGAAGTGCTGTTCCACCTCGCTGGCCGGCACCACGTCCTGACGGTCCAGGCGCTGGGCGATATCACGCAACAAGATGTTGGCGCAGAGCACCACCAGGCTACCCAGTGCCGCCTCCATCATCAGCCCTAGGCTGCACAGCACGCCGACCGCAGCCGTGCACCACAAGGTGGCCGCGGTGTTCAGGCCACGTACATTGAAACCATCGCGCATGATGACACCACCGCCGAGAAAGCCGATGCCCGACACCACATAGGCTGCGACCCGCGACGCATCGGCAGGCGCCATGCCTGGCACCGCCTGGGTCATCAATACGAACAGGCAGGCACCGGTACTGACCAGCGCATTGGTGCGCAGCCCGGTCAGGCGTTGCCGCAATTGCCGTTCGGCACCGATCAGCGCCCCCAGCACCAGGGCAATGCTGACGCGCAGCAGAAATACTTTCCAATCCATAGCAAACCTCTTCCGCAGGCACACGCCCGCATGAACGCCATCAGTTGGCGCGGTTGAAATAACCAGAAATTGCGCAGGACCACGCGGAGGGAAGGAGAAGCGGGGGTTACAGGAAACCACCGTCTTGCCAGAGCGGCCAGACAGTGCAAAACACTGCCGGGCTAGCGCGCCACGCGGGCCTGTCGCAAGCGACTGGGGCTACTGTCCAAGGCAGGTCTCCTGTTGAGGAAGGCAAAATTGCGTCGCGGACCATACGCCGCAGGGCAGAGCAGGTCAAGGGCAAAAACATGACAATGGCTTCATCCGAGAACGGCCTGCTGCCGGTCACGCCCACATGGAAAAAACCCTGGGCAGCCAGTAACCTTGCGCCTTCCTTTGCCATCACCCGGACCGTTCCATGCTGTTCAATCTCGCCATATTGTTCGGCACCCTGGTGGCCATGGAGGGCGTTGGTACGCTGGCTCACAAGTACATCATGCATGGCTGGGGCTGGTGGCTGCACCGATCGCACCATGAGCCACACCTGGGCATGCTCGAAACCAACGACCTGTACCTGGTGGCCCTGGGGCTGATCGCCACGGCGCTGGTGGCGCTGGGCAAAAGTGGTTATGCGCCTTTGCAGTGGGTAGGCGGTGGTGTGGCAGGGTATGGCGCACTGTATGTACTGGCCCACGACGGTTTCTTTCACCGGCATTGGCCGCGCAAGCCGCGGCCGGTCAACCGCTACCTGAAACGCTTGCACCGCGCGCACCGCCTGCACCATGCGGTGAAGGGGCGCACAGGGAGCGTGTCGTTCGGGTTTTTCTATGCGCCGCCGCTGAAGGTGTTGAAGCAGCAACTGCGCAGCAGGCGCAGCCAATCGTGACGCATCCCCGGCACCTGCCGGGCATTGGGTGACGTCAGTTCACGGTTTCACCTTTGGGCTCTGCCGCCACATGCCCGCGGCTCACCCACCAGCCAAACCCGGCCGCAGTAAAGAACATGATCAAGCTGTACAACGCAGCCGGCACCGCCATGGTCGCGTTGTTCAGCAGCGAAGGGCTCAACGCCAGGGCAATCGCCAAGGTCCCGTTATGGATGCCAATTTCCATACCAATGGCAATCGCCTGGCGCTTGGGAATGTTCAACAACCGCGGCACCCAATAGCCCACCGTCAGGCTCAGCAGGTTGAACAGCAGCGCCGCCAGGCCCACCACCGGTGCGTACTCGACCACTGTCTGCCAGTCCTTGGCCAGTGCCAGGACGATGGTGAAGGCCAGGAACAGCGCAGCCACCAGCTTCATCGGTTTCTCCATACGCGCAGCGAATGCCGGGGCAAAATGGCGAATCAGCATGCCCAGCGCCACCGGCAGCAAGACGATGGCGAACACCTGCATGACCTTGGCGAACTGCAGTGGAATAGCCTGGTCCGAGGCCATGAACCAGCTCAGCGACAGGTTCACCAGCAACGGCATGGTCAGGATCGCGATCAGTGAGTTGACCGCCGTCAGGGTGATGTTCAACGCCACGTCACCGTGGGCCAGATGGCTGAACAGGTTGGCCGTGGTACCGCCCGGCGAAGCCGCCAGCAGCATCAACCCCACTGCCAGGGCAGATTCCAGGCCAAAGCCGTTGGCGATCAGGAAGCACACCAGCGGCAACAGCAGGATCTGGCACACCAGGCCCACCACCACGGGCTTTGGGTATTTCACCACGCGAGCGAAGTCGGCCAGGGTCAGCGACAACCCAAGGCCAAGCATGATGATGCCCAGTGCAAGCGGCAGAAACGCAGTGAGCAGGGGCGAGGCGGTCATGAGGGGTATCTCGGGCGAAGGATCCGAAGCAGTGTAGGTCGGCCTTGATCGATAGCTAATTGCAAAGGGCCAGCTCTTGGTAACCGTTTGTTACCACGTGCAGCGGCTGGCGAGGCTGCATGCCGCATTGCAGCAGGCATGCAGGCGAAGTAGCATTCCGTTTTTACCTTAGGATTAGCCTGATATGCCGTTCCAGCAAGGTCTGCTTGCCACCCCGGTGCCGGTCCACGCCCGTCACCTGTTCTTCACCCTGCAGTCGCCCGAGGCGTTGCCTGCCGCGCTGGATGCCTTGCTGCCGCAGGTCGATGGCAAACAGTTGCTGCTGGGTGTAGGCGCCCCGCTGGCCAAGGCCCTGGGCCGTGAAATACCCGGCCTGCGCCCGTTCCCGCTGCTGGATGCCGCGGTGGAGAACCCCAGCACCCAACACGCCCTGTGGCTGTGGCTGCGTGGCGATGAACGTGGCGACCTGCTGCTGCGCGCCCAGGCTCTGGAGCAGGCGCTGGCACCCGCCCTGGGCCTGGCCGACAGCGTTGATGGCTTCCTGCACCGGGGCGGCCATGACCTTACCGGTTATGAAGACGGCACCGAAAACCCGGTAGACGAAGAAGCGGTGCAAGCGGCCATTGCCGCAGATGGCTCCAGCTTTGCCGCGTTCCAGCTGTGGAAGCACGACCTGCAATACTTCAAGTCGTTACCCCAGGCAGACCAGGACAACATCATCGGCCGTCGCTTGAGCGATAACGAAGAACTCGACGACGCCCCCGAGTCCGCGCACGTCAAGCGCACCGCCCAGGAAAGCTTTGAACCCGAGGCGTTCATGGTCCGTCGCTCGGTAGCCTGGGCCGACCAACGCGGCGCCGGCCTGGCCTTTGTCGCGCTGGGCAAGAGTTTCGAGGCATTCGAAGTGCAGCTGCGGCGCATGAGTGGCCTGGAAGACGGCATCATCGACGGACTTTACCGCTTTAGCCGCCCGCTGACGGGGGGCTACTACTGGTGCCCGCCAATGAACGAGACGGGTGTCGATCTGAGCCCCTTGCTGCGGGCCTGATCTCTAAACATCCAGATACAGAAACACCCGCAGGCGAGGGACAGAGCGGCTAGGCTTGAAAATTTCCGATTCATGACGGGAGATTTTCCATGTACGCACGTCGTGAAGTCCTACGCGCCGGTGCAACATTGGGGTTGCTGGCCGCCGCCAGCCCTTGGCTGCACGCTGCCGTGCCGGCGGGTTTGCTGGCCCGTAAAGTCCCGTCCACCGGTGAAGCGTTGCCGGTGATCGGTGCCGGTACTTCGGGTAGTTTCGAAGTAGAAAGCGGTTCGCCCCAATACCTTCAGCTCAAAACGGTGCTGAAGGCATTTTTTGAAGGCGGCGGCCGGGTGATCGACACCTCGCCCAACTACGGGGGCGCCGACAGCATTCTCGGCCAGTTGCTGGAAGAGGGCGGCTGGCACCGCCAGTGCTTCCTGGCCACCAAGATCGCCGCCAATAGCCGGGCTGAAGCCCAAGCGCAGTGGGCCGGCAGCCTCAAGAGCCTGCGTACCGACAAGGTCGACTTGCTGCAGATTCACAACCTGCGTGACTGGCAGACCCAGCTGCCTTATGCCCGCGAGCTGAAGCAGCAGGGCGGGGCACGTTATGTCGGCATCACCCATTACCTGAACAGTGGCCACGACGACGTCGCCCGTATCGTGCGCAGCGAGCCGCTGGACTTCATCCAGATCAACTACTCGGTCAACGCCCCTGATGCTGCCCGGGAACTGCTGCCGCTGTGCCAGGACAAGGGCGTTGCGGTGTTGATCAATCGGGCCTTTGACGATGGCCGGCTGTTCGCCCGGGTCAAGGGCCAGGCCTTGCCGGGCTGGGCCGCCGAAGCAGGCATCGGCAGCTGGGCACAGCTGTTTCTCAAGTTCGCCATCAGCCACCCGGCAGTGACCACGGTCATACCCGCTACCAGTCGGCCTGACCGCCAGCTCGATCAGCTCAAGGCCGGGCATGAGCCAATGCTCACCCCGGCGCAGCAACAGGCGCTGATCACGCAGTTTGCCTGACATCATGCAAGCCTGGCGGCGGCGCCTGGACCAAGGGCTGAATATCCAGCCTGGTGAGGGGCCGGCGGTCATCGCCGGCTTGTTGCTGTTCTACCTGCTGTTCACCGGTTACTTCATGCTGCGCCCGGTGCGCGAAACCATGGGCGTTGCCGGTGGCGTGGAAAACCTGCAGTGGCTGTTCACCGGCACCTTCATTGCCACGTTGGCGTGCCTGCCGCTGTTCGGCTGGCTGGCATCCAGGGTGCAGCGCAGGCATATCCTGCCTTGGACTTATGGTTTTTTCGCCAGCAACCTGTTGCTGTTCGCGGCACTGTTGGCCGGTAACCCTGACGATCTCTGGACCGCCCGGGCCTTCTACATCTGGCTGTCGGTGTTCAATTTGCTGACGATCTCGCTGGCCTGGAGCGTGCTTGCCGATCTGTTTTCCACCGCCCAAGGCAAGCGGCTGTTCGGTCTGCTGGCAGCCGGGGCCAGCCTGGGCGGGCTCAGTGGCCCCCTGTTTGGCACCCTGCTGGTGGCGCCGCTCGGCCATGCCGGGTTACTGGTGCTGGCGGCGGTATTCCTGCTGGGCAGTATCGGCGCGACACTGTTCCTGCAACGCTGGCGAGCCCGTCAACCCATTGCGATGCAAACCGAACATCAGGACGCGCGGCCACTGGGTGGCAACCCCTTTGCTGGCGCCACCGCCGTCCTGCGTTCGCCCTATCTGCTAGGCATCGCCTTGTTCGTGGTATTGCTGGCCAGCGTCAGCACATTCCTGTACTTCGAGCAGGCGCGTATTGTCAGCGAAACCTTCACGGACCGCACCCGACAGACACAGGTGTTCGGCCTGATCGACACGGTTGTGCAGGCCCTGGCCATCCTCACCCAGGTCTTTCTTACCGGGCGCCTGGCCCGTCGGCTGGGTGTCGGTGTGTTGCTGGTTGCAGTGCCGCTGGTCATGGCTGTCGGCTTCTTGTGGCTGGCACTGGCCCCGGTGTTTGCCCTGTTCGTGGTGGTGATGGTGGTGCGCCGGGCAGGTGAATACGCACTGGTACGGCCAGGGCGGGAGATGCTGTTCACCGTGCTGCCCGCCGAGGACAAGTACAAAGCCAAGAACTTCATCGACACGGTGGTCTACCGTGGTGGCGATGCACTGAGCGGCTGGGTCAAGCGTGGGTTGGACGTCATGGGCGAGCACCCGCAATTGGCGATGCTGATCGGCGCGCTGCTTGCCGTGGGTTGGGCCGCGACGGGTGGCTGGCTAGGCCGGCGCCAGGCGCGCATGGATCGCCCGCCGCACCACTGACACGCGCACCAAATACGGCGATGCCGTTTATTTAACGCCACCGGTCCGAACCTCTCGTAATAAAGCGAATCTGCCGATATCGCCGAACTCCGAATCTGTGTACGGCATCTTGCCGTGCATTCCGAAGTCATATGAGGTTTGAACACCATGGCCACTAAAGACAACAGCCGCACCGGCAATCAACAAGGCAGCCAAGGCGGTAACAAGAACCCGGGCAATTTCGCCAATGACCGTGAAAAAGCTTCCGAAGCCGGTCGCAAGGGCGGCCAGTCCTCGGGCGGCAACATGCCCCACGACCGCGAGTCGGGCCACAAGGGCGGCCGTTCGTAACTGACCAAGGCGCAGTGCCGGGGCGACCTGGCACTGCAATTATCCAAGGAGGTACTCCATGCGACTGACTCCACTGATCATCCTGATGGCCGCGCTGAGCTTGGTCGGCGGCTGTTTCGACCGCGACAATGACCACCCTGGTAAAGATTCCGACCCCAGCAAGCCTTCGCTGCAGATGCAGCAACCTGATTCCAAGCCTGCACCGCAGCCTGCGCCCGACCCCGAGCCGATGCCTGGCCAAAAGCCGAGCCAGTAAGAAGACAAGGAGCACGGCATGACGGTGATGAACCGCAATACTGCAAGAACTGCGCAAGTGGTCACCGAATCGACCAGCCTGCGACAACGCTACCAAGCAATGCTCGCAGGCCAGGATGCTGGCAGCGGCTCATGGCTCGAGGAACAACTGGCGGGGGCTGCGAGCATGCCGGACGACTTGCCCGACATACCGTCCGAGTTGCCGGCCTGGAGCAAGAAGCATACCGCCGAGGTCGCCAAGGCCTACACCGTTTACCGGGCACAACGCCGTCAAGGCATGCCCCGGCGTTACTTTTCCAACCGCGCCCACGCATTGTGGTTCCTGCAACAGGTTGCGCCGACCAAGGCCGTCGATGGCGCCTGGCTGCAGGGCACCCTGCATCACTGGCGCGATCCACGTTATCACGGGCTGATTCGCACCTATCTGGAAGAGCTCGGCAACGGTGATCCACGCTGCAACCATGTGCTGATCTATCAGCGCCTGCTTGGTCGCCTGGGTTGCGTAGAGGCCATGCCCCTGGATGACACGCGGTATCTGCAAGGGGCCCTGCAACTTGCCCTGGGGCAGCACTGCGACACTCACCTGCCAGAGGTGGTTGGCTACAACCTCGGTTATGAGCAGCCACCGCTGCATCTGCTGATCACCACGTACGAGCTGGCCGAACTGGGCATCGACGGGCAGTATTTTCAGCTGCACGTGACCATCGACAATGCCGCCAGTGGCCACGCCCGCCTGGCAATTCAGGCGCTGAATCAGCTAAGCCCCGCGCATGATCCGCAGGCGTTCTACGCCAGGGCGCGCTTAGGCTACCGCCTGAATGACCGGGGTATCGCCACGCCAGACCTCATCCGCCAGTTCGACCTGCAAGGCGAACTGTTTGCAGCTCTTGAACGCAAGCGGGTCTATGGCCAATTGATGCATGCCGACCATTGCCGCCTGCAGCAGCGTACGATCAATCAATGGCTGGCCGAACCCGGCGCCATGCCCGCATTCGTTGCCGCATTGCAGGCTCAGGGTTGGATCCGCAGAGGGCAGCCGCCAGCGAACAGCCGCTGGTGGACGCTGATCGACGGGCCGACCGCGGCGATGTTCGGGGTGTTCAACGCCTATGAAAAACAGCTATGGCATGACTGGATCGCCGACGATTGGCAGCCGTCCATCCGCCGTGTGTCACCTGGCAGTTGGGGGCTGCCCGACGAACCTGAAGACATACCCAATGACACCTTGAATGTGGCCGCCAAGGCCTTGATCCAGAGGATGGCCGGCAATCGCCACGCCACGCCGGACGGCTTGTGTGCCACGCGCGCCTACATGCGCGTAACCGGGCTGCGCCAGGAGGAACCGCGTTGATGATGCTCACTCACAGGCAAATGGAGGCAGACCAGGCGTTGCTACAACTGGGACAGCGCCTGCGCGCCGATGGATACCGCTTTACCTGCGTGACACCCGCTACCCACGCGCGCGTCAATGCCCGCGAGGGCTGCGGGCAGGCCAGCACCCTGCGCGATATATTCGGCTGGAGCCGACCTTTCGAGCCAGGTTTGCTGTCGGCAGATCAGTTACTGTTGCTCGAACGTGCGCAGGCGTTGGGTGCACAGGGTGAACGGCTGATCAGCACGGTACGCTGGTCCAGCCTGGATGATTTACTGTTGCTGCATTCGGCGTATCCAACCGACGCCAGCGATGCCGTGTTCTTCGGCCCGGACAGTTACCGCTTTGCCCAGGTCATTCGCGATCACCTCCAGCACTGCCCCGAGCGGGTCGAGCATGCAGTGGATATCGGCTGTGGCAGCGGGGTGGGCGCCTTGCTGATTGCCCGCGCCGCCCAGCACGCACAGGTCAGCGCCGTTGACATCAACCCCCTGGCGCTGCGCTATACGGCAATCAATGCAGCCCTGGCGGGCGTGAGTAATCTGTCGGTCGAGCCCGGTGACTTGCTGAACGGTATCAGCGGCACGTTCGACCTGATCGTTGCCAACCCGCCCTACATGCTTGACCCCAACGCCCGCATCTACCGTCACGGTGGCGGCGTGCTAGGCGCCGACCTGTCACTGCGTATCGTGGAGCAGGCTCGCGAACGGCTGAGCCGCCACGGTACATTGCTGCTGTACACCGGCGTGGCCATTGTCAAAGGCCGCGACGCCCTGCTCGAAGCCATCCGCCTGCGCCTGGCCGGTCCGGATTGGGCCTGGGTGTATCGGGAAATCGACCCCGACGTATTTGGCGAGCAACTGGCTGAGCCAGGCTACGAACAGGTCGAACGCATCGCCGCCGTGGCGCTCACCGTTACCCGCAGCCGCTGAGGCAGCATGATCCGGCCCTGTACGTTCGGCATCGAGGAAGAGTACCTGCTGGTGAACCTGGGCTCGGGTCAGGTTCCGGCCACACCGTCACTCGCGGTGATCGGGCGCTGCCGTGAAGCACTTGGCCGCTATTTCGCCCAGGAAATGTTCCGCAGCCAGATCGAGCTGGCGTCGCCGGTGTTCATCAACCTGCATGAAGCGCGTGAATTCTTCCAGCGCAGCCGTCAGCGGCTGCGCGTGGCATTGGCCGAAGAGGGGATGGGGCCATACGCTGCGGCCAGCCACCCCTGCGCCGCGTGGCTGCGGCAGAAGCCCGCGGCACAAGGGCACTATCAGCAGCTGTTCGATGACTACCGCCATGTGGCAAGGCGTAGCCTGCTCAATGGCCTGCATGTGCACGTTGGCGTGCCGCCAGCTTGTGACCGCATGCAACTGATCAACCGCCTTTTGCCCTGGTTACCGTTGTTGCTGGTGTTGAGCACTTCGTCGCCCCTGTGGGCTGGCCAGGCTACCGGGTACATGAGCTATCGCCGTGTGATCTGTGGTGAGTGGCCGCACATGGGCTTGCCCGAAGCGTTGCCGGATTGGGCCGCCTATCAACGCTACCGTACCCTGTTGCAGCGCACCGGTGCACTGGCTGCCGATGGCGACCTTTGGTGGGCACTCCGGCCTTCGCGGCGCTATCCGACAGTGGAGTTGCGCATCTGCGATGGCTGCCCGAATCTGGAAGACGTTCTGTGCATTGCAGCACTGTTTCGCCACCTGGTTGAACACAGCATTGCCTACCGCCATGACCCGCTACCCTGCAGCCGCGAATTGCGCTGGATCGCCCAGGAGAACTACTGGCGTGCCATGCGCCATGGGCGCCACGCACACTTCATAGGTTGTCACGAGCAGCAGCCGGTCACGGCGCAAGGCTGGCTCGCCCAACTGCAGGCCCAGATACCCATAGACAGCGCGGACGCCGAGCGCGCCTGCCAGCACGCCCTGCACGTGCTGCGCCATGGTACCCATGCCGATCAGCAATTGCGCTGCCTGGCACAGGCCAGGGCAGACGGGCTTGGCAAAGGGCAGGCGCTACGCGCCGTGGTGGCTGCCGGGACTTGCATTTAGCCCGGGTTGACCGACAATGGCCGCGCCCTTTGCAGCCACTCGGAAACACCTGCTCCATGATGCTGATCAAGCAATTCCCCGACATTTCCCTGAATGACACGCTGTTCGTCTTTGCGCTTGAGGCCGAGGCTGGCGATGTCTTTACCGAGGTGAACACCGTGTTCACCGGCATTGGCAAGGTCAATGCCGCAATCGCCCTGACCAAGGCGATCGCCACGCGCAGGCCCAAGCTTATCGTCAACTTGGGCTCGGCTGGCAGCCAGCGTCATGGCAAGGGCAAAGTCGTGTGCTGTAACCGCTTCGTACAACGCGACATGGATGTGACCGCGCTGGGCTTTGCCCGTTATGAAACACCCTTGTCCGACACCCCGGTGGTGCTCGAACACGGGGCGGCAATACCCGGCCTGGCTGTGGAAACCTGTGGCAGCGGTGACAGCTTCGAGATCAACCATGGCGACGCGCCTTACGACGTGGTCGACATGGAAGCCTACGTGCTGGCATTGATCGCGCGGGGCGAAGGTATCCCGTTCGTGTGCCTGAAATACATTTCCGATGATGCAGGCAGTGAAGCCGCAGGGGATTGGGCGGTACAAGTGCACCTGGCGGCCGAAGCGTTCAAGCGGGTGCTGTTCAGCCAGGCGTGACGGTTGCCGCAGGGCAGGGCAGCTAAACCTTTGTCGCCCGGCGCAGTCACTTCTGGTATCAGCAGGCAACCCTGGGAGCACCCTCATGGCTCGGGCAATCTGGAAAGGCGCCATCAGTTTTGGCCTTGTGCACATCCCCGTGGCACTCAATACCGCCGTGCGCACCGAGCGCGTGGACTTCGACTGGCTGGACAAGCGCAGCATGGAGCCGGTCGGCTACAAGCGGGTGAACAAAGTGACCGGCAAGGAAATCGACAAGGACAATATCGTCAAGGGCGTAGAGTTCGAGAAGGGCCGCTATGTGGTGATCAGTGAAGAGGAGATCCGCAAGGCCCGGCCCGAAGCGACCCAGACGATCGATATCTTTTCCTTTGTGGAAGCGGGCGATATTCCGCTGCAGCATTTCGATACGCCGTACTACCTGACCCCGGACCGCCGTGGCGGCAAGGTGTACGCCTTGCTGCGCGAGACGCTGGAAAAGACCGGCAAGGTGGCACTGGCCACCGTGGTATTGCATACCCGGCAGTACTTGGCGCTGCTGCGGCCTCTGGACCATGCGCTGGTGATGATCACCTTGCGCTGGCCTGAAGAGGTGCGCGGGCTGGAAACGCTGGAGCTGGATGCCAGCGTGACCGACAGCAAGGTGGAGAAGCGTGAGCTGGAGATGGCCAAGCGCCTGGTAGAGGACATGAGCGGGCCCTGGAAGCCTGAGGATTATCACGACGCCTTCCGCCAGACGATCATGGACCTGGTGGAAGAGAAGGCCAGCAAGGGCAAGATCGAGGCGGTGGAGAAGGGCGACGCAGGAGGGGCCGAGAAAGGTGCGGACATCCTCGACCTGACCGAACTGCTCAAGCGCAGCCTGGGTGGCAAGAAACCGGTGAAGAAGACGCGAAAGGCTTCATGAACACGGCCAATGCCATTGAGTTCAAGACTGCGCCTGCAACCCCGCCAGGTAATCACCAAACCCCTCGCGGGCGCGGCTGTCACGTCGACTGCTGGTGGCCACACTATGCCTGGCGGTCCAGACGATCTGGGCGCCGCTGGCCTGCAGGTCGCTGACCAGCTGCACATCTTCATGCGCCGCCAGGGGCTGAAAGCCACCCACACGCTCATAGGCATTGGCACATACCCCCAGGTTTGCGCCGTGCACATGCCGATGCCCTTCACACGCCTGGTAGCGGCTCTGGTACAGCTTGCGCAGCGCGGCTGTCTGCCAGGGTTGCCAGTACTCGACATGCACGGTGCCGCAAACCACCTCGGCGCTGCAGGCCAGCTGCGACAGCAGCCAGTGCGCCGGGACCCGGCTGTCCGCATCGGTGCACGCCAACCACGAGGCGCCCCGCTCGACCATGTGCGCCGCGCCCACGCGACGTGCCATGCCGACATTACCGGCATCCACCTCCAGTAGGTGTACGCCGAAACGCCGCGCCACGGCGGCGCTGCCGTCATTGCAGCGGTCCAGTACCACCAGCACTTCCACGTGCATTCCCGCATGCTGCGCCTGCTGGGCAGCGATCAGCACTGCCCGCAGGCATCGCCCAAGGCGGCGGGCTTCGTTGTGTGCAGGGATGACAACGGCAATCATGGGCACGTCTCGTCGAGATCGACAACGCTTGGCTGGCATGACCAGTACTCCAGCAAAAAGTCCGCCTCCTCATGGCGGAACTGCTGATGCAACGGCAAATGCCGGGTCAACAGGCGGTGCACGTCGCGACCGTCCTGCGGGCAACCCGCGATAGGGTGCTTCCAGTGGCATGCCAGTAACGCGCCGTCGTAGGTAAGGCTGGCCACCGATTGTTCGATCACCTGCAGCCAGTCGGTGGGATCAAGGTAGTAACCCACCTCGCTGAGCACGATCAGGTCAAAGCGGCCGCCGGGCCAGTCCCCCGGTAACCGGGCCCGTTCGACCGAAGCATTGTGCACGTGAGCCAGGCGTTCACGGGCCAGGCCTACGGCCGTCGGGTCCAGGTCCTGGCACAGCAGTTCGGCGCAACGCTCGGCCAGCAGCGCGCTGAGCTCGCCATTTGCGCAAGCTGGCTCGAACACGCGCTGATAGCACTGGCGTGGCAGGCTGGCCATCACCAGCTCGCGTTTGCGCCTCTCGTACCAGCGGGTGCGAAAGGCCCAAGGGTCTTCATTGGTGGCGTATAGCTCGGCAAAATACTGTGGATCGAGGCTCATGACAGCTCCATTCAAAGAAACACCAGTTCGAAAGGTTGCAGAAGGCAATCCAGCAGGTGCGGCGGTAGCACCGGCGGCTGCTCGCCGTCCGGCTGCAGCTGGCTGACGTGGGCGGCCAAGGCCTTGCGCTTGCGTGCCAGACGGCTTTCATCGAGCTGCACGCGGTGCGCACGGGGCCATGGCAGGCGCGGGTCGTCAGGCTCGGCCCAGTGCCAGGCCCAGACCGGTACCTCAGCCAAGTGCACCCCACGGGTTGCCGCCGCCTGCGCAGCGGCGCGGCCGACGGCCTCGTGATCGCAATGGCCATCACTGCGCCAGGTGGCCATCAGCAGGTCATCGGCGCGCAGTAACTGGGTGAGGTGACGGGTCAGAAACGCTTCTTCGCGCGGCAACTGGCCGTCCTTCAGATGAAGCCTGCGCCAGTCCAGGCGTTCAAGGTCCAGGTCGAGCTGCTGCAGGGCCAGTCGGCTTTCCTGGGGGCGCTGGCGGCGCAATCGATGTTCGGTCCAGTGACTGGAGCCGGGGTGGCTGCCTTCGCCGTCGGTGGCGGAGATCAGCACGAGCTCATCCTCACGCCCCTTGAAGCCTGCCAACAGGCCGCCGGCCATGAGAATCTCGTCATCCGGGTGCGGCGCAATCAATACCAGCCGGCGCCCCGGCGGGCACAGTTGGCGTGAGTCGAGCCAGGTCGCACGCGCCAGGTGCGCGCTTTGCTGCCAGGCTGCCCAAGGCGTGCCACCCGCGGCCTGGATCAGGTTCTGGCTCATAGTTGCCACACCCCGGCTGGCAACTGGGCCAACTGCTGGCCCAGCATCGCCAGATCGCGCTCGGCGTGGCTCTGACGCAGGAACACCGGCAGGTCGGCGCTCAGCCGGGCAAAATGACTGCTGCGACAGAACGGCGTGGCCCCCAAGGCACGCCCGACGTGACTGATAACCTGCTCTACGGCCTGTTCTACCTGGGCGCGGGTGCGGCGAACTTCGAAACTGGCATCCACACCGGGCTGCTGATCGATCCAGGCAGCACATTCACGCAATGACGCACGGGCGCCATGCAACGCAGCATCCACAGCGCCCAGATGCGCATCGGCATGCGGGTCTGGGCGGGGTTTGCGGCACTGTTCACGCAGGTAATCCGCCAGCGCCTCGGCCGCGCCGTACCAGCAGGCAGCGATACCTGCACCGCCTTGCCAGAAGCCAGGGCGCGAGAGGTATTGGCCCGGCGTGCCGATGAGCGTGCCTGGGGTATCGTTGAACGCCACCTCGACACTGGCGGTAGTGGCCATGCCAACGGCCTGCCAGTGCTCGATGTTCAGGCCCTGGCTCGGCTGCGACAGCTCGATTGCCACCAATTGCGGCTGCTCGGCCTCATCCCAGGCAGTAATCAGCGCGCGATCGATCTGCAAGGCACCGGAACACCAGGCCTTGGTGCCACTCAGGCGCACCTGGTCGCCTTCACGCGCAGTGATGTGGACCCGCGCATCGGGCGGCTCTGCCGCCCATACGCCCCAGATGCCGTCGTTGGCGTGGTGCGCTGCGCCGCATTCCGCCAGGATCGCCAAGGCATCGGTATGGCCCTCATAGAGCTTGGCCAGTGCCAGGTCACAGCCGGCCACCCGTGCCAAGGTCTGCCAGCGACGCAAGGTGTTGCCTTGCCCCGGCAACGGTAGCAGGTCGAGGTGATCAGCTTGCAGCGCCTGGATCAGTTGCGGCAATTGGGTATCGAGGTTGAGCGGTAGCTGGCGTTCGCCAAAGGCGCGTAAAAGGCGGTCAAGGGTGGTCAGGTTGAAGTCCTGAACGATGCTCATGGGCGTGGCTCCCGGGTCGTGTCCAATCGCAGGGGCATCATCATTCGAGCCCTAGCTGCTTGCGCATGCGCGCGGTGATCGACTGGCGTACCTTGCCCATGTCGGCCCAAGGGTCGTCGACCTCCGCCAGACGCTCGTGCAGGTTTGTGATGTTCCATTGGTTGGCGGCCTTGATTTGCGCCAGTTCCTCACGCCAGATAGGTACCGATACTGGCAGCCCGTCACGGGCTCGCAGTGAATAGGCGCACGCCGTGGTAGCGCCCTTGCCATTGCGCAGGTAGTCGATGAAGATGCGTCCCACGCGATTTTTCGGCCCCGACACCGCGCTCAGGCGCTCCGGAAACAGCTTGGCCAGGTAATTGACGATGGCGTGGCTGAAGTCCTTGACTTCGTCCCAGCCGGCACGCCGGGTCAAGGGCACAACCACGTGAATACCCTTGCCACCACTGGTTTTCAGGAACACCTTCAGGCCCAGTTCATCCAGCAGGGTGAGGGCCAGTTGGGTCGCCTCCACCATCGCCTTCCAGGGCAGCGCAGGATCAGGGTCCAGGTCGAGGACAAAACGGTCCGGCTTGTCGAAATCCTTGTCCGTGGCGTTCCAGGTGTGCAGTTCCAGCGTATTCATCTGCACCGCGCCCAGCAGCGTGTCCGGGCGATTAATGACCATCGCCGCCTGGCCTGCCTCGGCCTTTTCATAACTGAGTACGTTGGGTATGTGCAGCTGGCCCGCGTTTTTCTGGAAGAACAGCTCGCCACCCAGGCCGTCCGGGGCGCGCACCAATGCCACCGGGCGGTGCTTGAGCTGTGGCAGGATCCACTGGCTGATGCCAGCGTAATACTCGGCGACTTCGCGCTTGGTCACACCCGTGGTGGGGTCGATGACCCGGTCGGGGTGGGTCAGCCGCAGTTCACCCAGGTTCTCAGACGCCTTGGCCTGCTTGTTGCGGTTGGATACAGTTTTTGCGGGCATGGCGCGCTCCAGGTCAATGGCGGTGGCCGCCTTGTCATCGCGCAGGCCGTGGAACACCGAATGCCGCACGATGCCGTCACGGGTCATCTGGGCAAAGGCGACTTCAGCCAACAACTGCGGCCGCAGCCAGTGCACACCACGCGCTTCGGCTCCGGCAGGTGGCGAGGGCAGGGCAGGGCTGGCGATTTCCAAGGGCTTGAGCCGCGTGTGGATGCTGGCCAGTGTCGTGGTGTTGAAGCCGGTACCAACCTTGCCGGCATAGCGCAGCTCGCCACGCTCATTGTCGTGCAGGGCCAGCAGCAGGGCACCGAAGCCGCTGCGACTGCCTTTGGGGTCGGTGTAGCCGACGATCACGAATTCCTGGCGTTGCTTGCACTTGAGCTTGATCCAGTCTGGGCTACGGCGGCCGCTGTAAACACTGTCAGCACGCTTGCCGATCAGGCCTTCCAGCTTCAGCCGGCAGGCACTGTCGAGTAGCGATTCGACAGGTTCGTCGAAGTCGGCGGAATACTTGATGAAGTCGGAATGGTTGTGCTCAAGCAGTTGGCGCAACGTATCGCGGCGGTGCTGCAGCGGTAGCTGTCGCAGGTCCTGACCGCCCAGAAATGGCAGGTCGAACAGGTAATAGGTGATGCGTTCGTCGTGCTCGGTATCGAAGGCGTTCTGCAACGCCTGGAAGTCAGCCATGCCATTCTCATCAGCCACCACCATTTCGCCATCGAGCCAGGCCGAGTCGATACCGAGCGCGCGCAGGGCAGCCACCTGCCGGGGCATCTTGCTGCTCCAGTCATGGCCGTTGCGGGTGAACAGGCGGATGTCCTGGCCCTCGATTCGGGCCAGGATACGGTAGCCATCGAACTTGACTTCGTAGCGCCAGTCGCCGCTGGGTGGAGAATCCACCAACGTTGCCAGCTGTGGCTGTAGCTGTGCTGGCAAGGGTGCAGCCTGAACTTTGTCGGCGCGTTTACGGCTGCTGCGCGGGGCAGTGGCTTTTTTTGCAGCGGATTTGCGTGGCACCAGCGTGCGCTCGCTGAGCACGCTGTCGGGCAGGGCCTCGACAATGCTGTACTCGGTTTCGCTGCGCGCCTGGGCGTCGTGCGACTTGACCAGCATCCATTGTTCTTTCTTGCCGGCCAGGTGGGTGCGAAACAGGTTCCACACGCCGGCTAGCTTCTCGCCTTGCAGGCGGAAACGCAGCTTGCCTTTGACATAGGCTTCATGGGCATCGCCTTCAGGCTCCCAGATACCGCGGTCCCAGACGATCACATCGCCTGCACCATAGTGGCCTTCAGGGATATGGCCCTCGAAATCGGCGTAGTCCAACGGATGGTCCTCCACATGCACTGCCAGGCGGCGCACCTTGGGGTCCAGCGATGGGCCTTTGGGGATCGCCCAGCTTTTCAGGGTACCGTCGAGCTCGAGGCGGAAGTCGTAATGCAGGTGACTGGCGTCGTGCTTCTGGATGCAGAACTGCAGCGCATGGGCCCGCTTGCCACGTTTGCGTTTGCCGCTGGGCTCGGGCGTGGCGTTGAAGTCGCGCTTGCGCGCATATTCCTGCAGGGGCTTGGCCATGGCGGGCTCCGGGCAGATCACAGTCTCTAAGGTGGGAGGTGCCGGCCGAGGCGGTAGTTCAAAAAACTCTGAATCTTCCGTGAGCTGGCGTAGTCGACCGAATGAAGCCACCTGATGGAGAACGCACATGACCCGACCCGATGCACCTAAGCCATACACCCCCACCGAAGTCGATGACACTGAGGACCGCATGGGCAGCGTGCATGAACTGGATTTCGATGAACGCCTGGACGAACGCGAAGGGCGTGTGGGCGACGAGCGACCCGCCGCCGAGGTCGCCCGTGAGTTCCCACCCCAGCGCGTGGCACAAAGTGGCATGACCGGCGGCGAAACGCTGAGTGACAGCCTGCATGAGGACAATGTCACCTATGACGATTTGAGCCCGGACACCCTGCTGGACGAAACCGGCGCACGCGACCCCCACGAGCCGGGCGGCAGTGGCGGCCCGGCAGACCAGCGTTTGCGCCAGGTGGATGCCGACGAGATCGGTGGCGGCATTGGCCTGGACGAGGCCGAATTGGCCCGATCCGCTCCGCTGGATGGGGTGCCCTGGACCGATGAAGTGATTGACGACGAGGAGAGCAAGCCATGAACGATCAACGCTGCGCGTGTACGCACTGCTCCTGCACGGTGGATGCCAATGCCTTGCAGCGCGACGGCAAGGCCTATTGCTGCGAGGCCTGCGCCAGCGGCCACCGCAAGGGTGAGCCATGCCGGATGCAGGACTGCCATTGTGGTGATAAGCCGGGCGAGAGCGCGGTAGACAATGCGCTGGATGAAACCTTTCCAGCGAGTGATCCGATCTCGCCCTGAAGCAGATAGGCGGGCTGCCCTTGCAGGCGATCGCCCCGCCCTTTGATCTTATTCTGGGAGCGGGCTTGCGCTGGCTCCCAGCCTTTTGTACTAGTGGGTCTGCCAGACCCCGTTATTTCGCTCACAGTCGCTACGGGCCTGGCCGAGGCTCGGGGTGTCGTAATAGTAAGTGATCACCCGCGCATCCTTGGGTAACGCCGGCTTCTCGCCACCGATTGCCTTGGGATTGGCCAATGCCTCTGGGGTCAGGGGAGCGATGCAGCTGCCGACACTCCCATCGGCACACCGCGCTACTTTGCTCTTTTCGCTATTGAGCATGTCCTTGCTTTCGTTGCTGCATGACCAGTTGATCGCTTCGGCGGGCATGTTGCTGTAGCTGTAACAGGTGTGCCGCTCCACCGGCGTCACGGCGTCGCTGGAGGAGCGAGTCAGCACATTGCAAGCTTCGGCCCAGGCCTGGCCGCTGGCCAGGCTGGCAACCATCATCATCAAGGCAGGAACACGCATTTTCCACCTCCAGGGCACAAGGCCCACGTCAGGTCTGAGCAGGCTTGTCGCGCCGGCGCATGGCTTTGGCGCGCTTTTCCAGGATCAGGTAGGTCACCACTGCCAACAGCAGCGGAATCAGGTAGTACAACGTGCGGTAGCCGAGCAGGGCAGCCACCAGCGTGCCCTGGGCCATCTGCCCATGCAGCAGGGCCAGAAACACCGCTTCCAGCACGCCCAGCCCCGCAGGGATATGCGCCACCACACCGGCCACGCAACTGATCAGCAGGATGCCGAGAATCGATGGGTAGAACGCTTCGCCCGGCAGCAGCCAGAAGATCAGCAGCGCCATCAGTGCCCAGTTGCTGGCACCCAGCGCCACCTGGCACAGCGCCAGACGCAGCGAGGGCAGCGTCACCTCGTGGTCGCGCCAGCACCAGGTGCGCTTCTTGGCGAAACCACAGGCCAGCAGGTAGCCGCCCGCAATCGCCAGCAACAGCAGGCCGATCAGGCGCAGGCCTGTAGTGCCCACCGCCCAGTTACCGGGCATCTCCACCAGGCCCAGGGCGAATACGGTGCCGGCCAGCAGCATATAGCCCATCCAGTTGGTCAACAGCCCCAAGGTGAGGATTCGTGTAATGGTCGCGGTATCCAGGCCCAGCCGGCCATAAAGGCGGTAGCGCAAGGCAACCCCGCCTACCCAGGTCGTGAAATTGAGGTTGAACGCGTAGCACACGAACGCGACGGGCAATACCTGCCGGGCAGGTAGCGTGTGGCCGGTGTAAGCCCGGGCCAACAGGTCGTAACTGGCAAACGCGAGGTAGCTGCTCAACGCGATCGCCAAGCCGATGGCAAGGGTGCCAGGCTTGTAGGCCAGCAAAGACTGGCGCACTTCGTTCCAGTCCAGGTTGCGCGCCAGCAGGTACAACAGCACAGGGATCAGGATCAGAAACGCCAGTGTGAGCAGACGTTTGCCCCACGTTTGCCAGCTTTTGCGCGCCATCAGGAGTTGCCCTCGTGCAAGTTGCCATGAGGTTCGGCTTCCGGCTGCACCGAGCGCAAACGCTGCCGGTGCGCTGGGAACCAGCCCGCAATGCGCGGGAAGTGGCGGATCACGTGGAAGCACACGAAGATCAACGGTGCTCGCCACCAGTAGCCGCGAATCATGCGCTCCAAGGTGACCGGTTTGCATTGCTCGCTGGCCAGTGCCTGCAGATGCTGGTGCAGTTGCTGGTTGAAGGCCCGATCACGAATGAACAGGTTGGCCTCCAGGTTGAACGACAGGCTCAGGGGGTCGAGGTTGCTGGAGCCGACGGTGGCCCATTGGTCGTCCACCAGTGCCACCTTGCCGTGCAACGGCCGCTGGCAGTACTCATGGATCTTCACCCCGTCGCGCAGCAGGTAGTTGTACAGCAGGCGCGACAATGCGCGTACCCAGCGCATGTCGGGTTGGCCCTGCAAGATCAACTGAACCTCTACGCCACGCCGGGCCGCATTGCGCAGCTCGCGCATCAATCGGTAGCCTGGGAAGAAGTAGGCGTTGGCGACGACAATGCGTTGCCTGGCTTTACGAAACGCCTGAAGGTAGTGCGCCTCGATATCAGTGCTGCGCATGCCGTTGTCGCGCTCGATCAATACAGCACTGGTGCTTCCGGCGGGCTCGGTAACCGGGCGTACCGCACTGGGTGGCTGCAGAACAGGAGACATCAGGCGCTTACTGGCTGCATGTACCTGCGCCACTACCGGCCCAGTGACCTCCACGGCATAGTCCTGCTTGGCCATGGCACCAAAGTCGCCTAAATGGTCGGCGCTGTAGTTGATACCGCCGATGAAGGCCCGTTCACCATCAACCACCACGATCTTGCGGTGCAAACGGCGAAACAGGTTGGTGCGCATGCCCAACAACAGGGGCTGTGGATCGAACGCGTGAAAGCTTACACCCGCGTCGGTCATCGCTGAAATGAATGCAGCCGGCAGCTCGGCTGTGCCGTAGCCATCTGCGGCCACTTCCACGCGCACACCGCGCCGGGCCGCCTCGATCAACACCTGCTGCAATTGCTTGCCCACTTTGTCGTCGAAGATGATGAAGGTTTCCAGCAATATTTCTTCCCGCGCCTGGGCCATGGCCTCGAACACGCGGGGGTAGTACTGCTCGCCATTGATCAGCAACTGCACACTGTTGCCATCTACCCAAGGTCGGTTCACAGGTTGATCTCCGCAGCCAGTGGTACGTGGTCGGACAGATGCGACCACGGGTATTTGGACAGCACCTGGGCCGCGCCCGGCATCGCGTTTCGCAAGTAGATGCGGTCCAGGCGCAACAACGGCAGGCGCGCGGGAAAACTGCGCGCCGGGGTGCCGAAGGCTTCTGTCAGGTGTTCGCTGAGCACCGCGTCCGCCTTCAGCCGCCAGTCGTTGAAATCGCCGGCGATGATGACCGGCGCGTTGGGCGGCAGGCTGGCCAGCAGGTCCAGCATCAGCTTCACCTGGCGTTGCCGGTGTGCTTCGCGCAGGCCCAGGTGTACGCATACCGCATGCACCTCGTCATGGCCCGGCACCTCCAACTGGCAATGCAGCAGGCCACGTTGTTCATTGCCCTGCACCGACACATCCAGGTTGTTGAAGCGGCTGATGGGGAATTTCGACAACAGCGCGTTGCCGTGGTCGCCATGGGGATACACCGCATTGCGGCCATAGGCGAACTGCGGCCACATGCTGTCGGCCAGAAACTCGTACTGCGGTGTTTCGGGCCAGGCAGGGTGGCGCAAGGCGTGCTGCTGGTGACTGCCGTGCACCTCTTGCAAAAACACCAGGTCGGCGCCGGTGGCCCGTACGGCCTCGCGCAACTCGGGCAAGATGAAGCGCCGGTTGAAGAAGGTGAAGCCTTTGTGCACGTTCAGCGTCAACACATTGAGCCGGCGTACAGCGGTCACCTTGTCGATGATGCCGCGTGGGGCGGGCAGGGGCTTGTTCACAAGGCCACCTCCGGCACCACGCCTGGCTCGGTCATCAACTCATGGTCCAACGACAGCTTTTGCAGCAAGCGCCTGGCGTCGTATGGCGCGTGAACCTTCTGGTCGTTGTCGAAATAGCAGTACACATCCCGTGCGGCACGCCGAGGCGGCGGCCCCGGCACGACCAGGCGGGCATCGTCCGCCTGGTTACCTTCGCTCCATAGCTGGATACGCTGCTTCCAACGCCGCAGCGCGCGTGCGGTATATCCGCTGCTGTACAGCTCCACATCCCCGTGCAGGCGCATGTAGACGAAGTCGGCGGTCACGTCTTCGACACAGGGCCATTTGCCTGCGCTGTCGGCGACTACCAGCGCTACGCGATGCTTGCGTAAGAGCTTGATGAAGGCTTCGCAGAGGAAACTCTCGTGGCGGATTTCCACGGCGTGACGCAAGCGAGCATCGCCTTTGATGGCAAGGCTGCCATTACCCTTCAGGCGCTCGGCGCAGCCTTGGGCGCGTTCAAGGGCCGCTTTGCGGGTGTGTGGCAGCAGCGCCAGAAACCGGGAAAAACGGTCTTCATCGAACTTCATGTTGGGGGGGAACTGCCACAGGAACGGCCCGAGCTTTTCGCCCAACAGCAGCGGCCCGGAGGCGAAAAAATTGGCCACTGGCTCTTCGATGTCCTTCAGTCGCCGGACATGGGTGATATAGCGCGGCCCCTTGACCGCGAACACGAAGCCGTCCGGCGTTTCTTCACGCCAGCCCAGATACCGCTGGGGCGTTTGCAGGCTGTAGAACGAGCCATTGATCTCGATGCTGTTCACCGCCCGTGAAGCGAATGCCAGTTCATCGTCCTGCTTCAGGCCTTTGGGGTAGAAGTCCTTGCGCCAGGGGCCATAGCGCCACCCGGAGATACCGATGCGAATATCGCTCACGCTGCCGTCCTCACTGCCGGTTCCTTGTTCGGTCGCTCTGAAGGTGCGACCGGCAAAGGCCGGCGAGGGTTCACAACGCTTGACCAACGGAAATGCTGACGCCGAGTTGAACTTTGCGGCAGCTGGCGTCTCCACCGCATACCCGTTTCATGGAAGGGTGCCAGGATGACATTGGAGCGTTTCTCCCGTTGCCAGATGGCCGGGCTGGGCGACGATGTGCAAAAGCACAAGCAATGACCTGCCACCCGCGGAGGCAAGCATGGCCAGACATATCATCCACTTCACCGGGCCGATCAATTCGTCTACCTGCGGCAACCTGATCACGACCTGCTCACGGGCATTGCAACAGGGTGCCGAGCTTCTGCAACTGAACATCGCCACCATGGGCGGCGAATGCAGCTATGGCTTTACCCTGTACAACTTTCTCCGGGGGTTACCCGTGGAGGTGCATACCCACAACCTGGGTACGGTGGAATCCATGGGCAATATCCTCTTCCTTGCCGGAGCGCGACGCACGGCTTGCAGTTTCAGCAAGTTTCTTTTCCACCCGTTTCATTGGACCTTGCATGGTTCGGTGGACCATTCGCGGATGTCCGAGTATGCGATGAGCCTGGATTACGACCTGCGCCTGTATGCGCAGATCGTGGCCGAGCGCACGAAAGGCGCGGCCGAGGTCCTGGATGTACCGCGCTATCTAATGGCTTATCCAAGGATACTGGCGCCGCGGGAGGCGCTGGAAAACGGAATGATCCATGCAATCGACGAGATGCCGATCGCGTCAGATGCCGTTCAGTGGAGTGTGCACGCCTAGCTTACCGAACGGACGCCGCCGTGCCCGCGTCACAAGCCAGCAAGGAGCGGATCAGGGCCTTGATCTCGCCCTTCACCACAGCCACCTGATCCAGGTGGGCAAAGCGGCAGTCGGCAATTTCGTGCCGGGCCTTGGGCTGCGGTGCTTCGGCAAACTCCGCTGCGAACACGTAATGCACACGCTCTGACGTTTCGTGGCGCATCAACAACACCAGCGATTCAGCCTGTAGCCCAGTCTCTTCCAGCAACTCCCGCTGCGCGGCCTGCATCGGCGTCTCGCCGGGTTCGATCTTGCCGCCTGGAAGGGTCCAGGGCGCCTTCGGCTTTCTCACCCACAACCACTTGTGGCGCTGCTTGCCATGCCGGCAAATGATGGTGGCGCGATGCTTGACTGGTTTCATTCCGGCTCCTGGGCGATTCCTTTATTGCATGAAGTTTCGGCCCTGGCTGGCAATAAACGTTGCGTTGAAGCTGACGAACGGTCACTTCCATTACGCAAACAGCCTGCCTGCATGTTTTTAGTGCCACCGGTCAGCTGACTGTAAAACCATTGAGCACAGCGACCGATCGGGGGCTCGGAAGCTAGGCATGGCATCGATTGATGCGATCAGCCAATCCATCGCAAGGAGAAACGACATGGCGCAGGACCAAGAGCGAACCCGCCAGCGCGGCGGCACCAAGGAAACCAACCCAGGTAACTTTGCCAATGACCGCGAGAGGGCATCGCGCGCTGGCCACAAGGGTGGCCAGGCATCTGGCGGCAACTTTGCCAACGACCGCCAACGGGCATCGGAAGCCGGACGCAAGGGGGGGCGCAACAGCCACGGCGCAGGCCGCAGCCAGTGAGAGGGAGCTTTCGCTGAACGCCAGCTCCCCATAGGTGCCCAGCAGCGATTTCGGGGTAACCGCCCCGGAATCGCGCCATGACATTTTGTTGGACAAAATTTTGAATCTTCTGGCCACCGCCCGATCAATCAAAATGTCATCCATGGAGAAGAGGAGGCCCCCTGCGATGCCTAGTCCACAGCTGTACATAATCGATTACAAACTGCATGACCAGCCGCGCAGTTTCATCATTCGCCTGGAACGCCTGGACAATGCCGAGGCTTGGCATTGGGCAAGTTGTGATGCGGGCATCGGCATCATTCCCAAGTTCGGTCGCGAGAAAATCAGGAAGGTCAGTCGGCCGATGGCCGAGCGTTACGGCATTACCGCCGTGAGCTGGCGGATTTCGGGAAGCAAACCCAACCAGTCGGTGGGCGATCCGGCGGCGATGGTTTAATAGCTCGCCTGTAACCGGTAAAAGAAACTGCAGGAACGGACGTGCCCGCTCCTGCAGGATACGCTGATACTCACCGTGTCAGGCACCAGACTCAGGGTCGCTGGCCGGGACGCCGGGCCGGTTTTCCTCATCATCAGTCACATTGGGGTCGGTATCTGGGTCGTCTACCCGATCATTGCGTCGATCCGGCTCCAGCTCCGGCCAGTCATCTTCAACATTGCCGCCACCCATTCGCAGTAGGGAATCCATTGCGCAGTCCTCGTTGATGGTCCTCATGAATTGAGAGCTACAGGTGTACGCCAGAGGTTCACTGAGCATTGGCAGTCGCTGACCAACGGTTTAGATGCCTGCATGCTTCACTGCAGCCACGTACGTGTACTGATCCCAGGTGCCTTGAACCGCTACCGACCTCTTCGCGGGTGAACCCGCTCCTACAAGGGCGCTGTGCCGATCAGAGGCGGCGTGCCCATAAGAGGCCAGTAGCTTCAACCCCTCATTCTGGTTTTTTCAGCACCAAGGTCAGGATGTCATAGCTGGCCACCAACTCACCCAGCTGATTGGTCACCTCCACATCCCACGCCACCACCCCCTGCGGCTGCCCCAGCGGGCTGGTCTTGCCTTGGTCGATCTTGCGCTTGCAGGTCAGGCGCGCCTGGATGGTATCGCCAATGCCCACCGGGTTGATGAAGCGCAGGGTGTCCAGCCCATAGTTGGCCAGCACCGGTCCGGCACCGGGCGACACAAACAGCCCGGCCGCTGCCGACAGTACGAAGTAACCGTGGGCAATGCGCTTACCGAATTGCGACGCCTTGGCGGCGATTTCGTCGAAGTGCATGTAGAAATGGTCGCCTGACAGGCAGCCGAAATTGACCAGGTCAGCTTCTGTCACGGTGCGGCGATGGGTGAGCAGCGACTCGCCGATACGCAGCTGCTCGAAGTAGCGACGGAACGGGTGCACGTCGGTTTCGATAACTTCGCCGCCGCGCACGTACTCGCCGGTGACCGCCGTGAGCATGCTCGGCGAGCCTTGTACGGCGGCGCGCTGCAGGTAATGCTTGACAGCACGCAGGCCACCCAGCTCTTCACCACCACCGGCGCGGCCCGGGCCACCGTGCTTGAGCTGCGGCAGCGGCGAGCCGTGCCCAGTGGACTCCTTGGCAGCCTGGCTATCGAGCACCAGCAGACGGCCATGCCAGGCAGCAGCCACCGGGATAGCCTTGGCGGCCACCCTGCGGTCGGCGGTGACCAGGGTCGCCACCAGGCTGCCTTTGCCACGGGCAGCCAGTGCCAAGGCTTCGTCGAGGTCGTCATAGGCCATCAGCGTACTGACCGGGCCGAACGCTTCGATATCGTGGGCGCCGCCCTCGGCATGTGGGTCGCGGGCCTGCAACAAGGTTGGCGCAAAGAACGCGCCTTCAGCCACGCCTTCGCCACGCGGGGCAAAGCCATCGCTGGCGCCGAACAGCTGATCACAACTCTGCAGCAGGCTGCGCACCCGCTCGCCAACGTCGCGCTGCTGGTCATGGGAGGCCAGGGCCCCCATGCGCACACCTTCAAGCGACGGGTCGCCAACCACGACCTTGCTCAGGCGCTCGCGCAGGCGCGTGGCAACGGCATCCAGGTGCCTGGCCGGGACGATCGCGCGGCGGATGGCGGTACACTTCTGCCCGGCTTTAGTGGTCATTTCACGCACCACTTCCTTGATGTACAGGTCAAACTCTTCGCTGTCCGGTGTCACGTCCGGGCCGAGGATGGCGCAGTTGAGCGAGTCGGCCTCGGCAGTGAACGGCACCGAGTTGCGAATCAGGTTGGGCGTCACGCGCAATTTGGCAGCGGTATCGGCGGACCCGGTGAAGGTCACCACGTCCTGCCCCTGCAGGCGGTCGAGCAGGTCGCCGGTGCTGCCGATAACAAGCTGCAGGCTGCCTTCGGGCAGCAGGCCGGAGGCATTCATCAGGCGTACCACGGCCTCGGTCAAATAGCTGGTCGAGGTCGCTGGCTTGACGATGCAGGGCATACCGGCCAGGAACGTCGGGGCAAACTTTTCCAGCATGCCCCAGATAGGGAAGTTGAACGCGTTGATGTGCACCGCAACGCCTGCCCGTGGCACCAGGATGTGACTACCGGCGAAATGGCCTTGTTTGCCCAGCGGTATGGCAGGCCCTTCGTGCACCAGGTTACCCGACGGCAGCTCGCGGCTGCCGATGCCGGCATAGGAGAACAGCGTGGCGTTGCCGCCTTCGATGTCGATCCAGCTGTCGGCCCGGGTGGCGCCGCTGTGGTGCGACAGGGCGTAGAGCTGCTCCTTGTGCTCGGCCAGGTACAGGGCCAGGGCTTTGAGGCGTTGGGCACGTTGTTGGAAATCCATGCCCATCAGCGAGGCAAGACCGCGTGCACGCGCGTAGTCCACAGCTTCGGCGAAGTCCGGGCGCTCTTCATGGCTGTAGGCCAGTACGTGGCCGTCGAGGGCGCTGCGCAGGGCCTGGGCGCCGTGCTGGCCGAGCCAACGGCCGGCGATGAAACTTTGCAGAGTAGGGGCGGCAGACATGCTGTTCTCCATGCTGTTCAAAATGTGAGGGGTGCTGTTACCACAGCGCCAGGGTGTAGCCGATGATCAGGCGGTTTTCGTCCACGGCGTTGGTCAGGCCGTTGCCGGAGCGGAAGGTGACATTGCGCCAGCGCAGGCTGACGTCCTTGAACGGGCCACTCTGGATGACATACGTGATGTCGGTGTCGCGCTCGCGCTCGCGGCCATTGGTCACGGTGGCAGTTTCCGCGTGGCGACCGTCGGTATAGCGGGTCATGAAACTCAGGCCGGGGATGCCCATGGCAACGAAGTCGTAGTCGTAGCGCACTTGCCAAGCGTCCAGCCCGGCGCGGGTGAAGGTGTTGTAGGTGACCAGGTTGACGGTGAACGGGTCGCCGCCGTTGACGAACGGGAAGGCGCTGTCACCGGACATCTGCTGCCAGGTGGCGGTGAACTTGTGCGCCCGCACGCCCAGGGTGAACATGGCGTTGAAGTTACGGTTGTCGATGTTGCCGGCACGCTCGGCACCGTCGTTGCGGCTGTCGAAGTAGCGCAGGTCACTGCGCAGGCTCAGTCCTTCTGCCAGTGGGCGGGTGTCGATCAGACCGACGAACTGCTGACGGTAGATGTCCTGGAGCTTGGCGTAGTAATAGCTGACCGTGGTTTGCGGGGTGATGGCGTAGCTGCCACCACCAAAGTCCAGGTGGTCACTGCTGGCAGCGCCATAGCCGATGTCGTCGCGGCCAGACGAATCCCGCAGGTTGGCCTTGGTCAGGCGTCCGGCATTGAAGGTGAGGCCATCGAGGTCCTGACTGGTGAGCAGGCCACCCTGGAAGGTGGACGCCAGCAGGCGGGTGTCGTTGTACACCACCACCGGCAGGATCGGCTGCAAGGTGCCCAGCCGCAAGGTGCTCTTGGACACGCGTACCTTGCCGGTCAGGCCTAGCTCGCTGTAGTCATCGACCGGTTCGTGGCTGTTCGGGCCAAAAGGCAGCAGGCCGGTGTTGCGGCGGTCGCGGCTGGAGTCGAGCTTGATGCCCAACTGGCCCAGCGCGTCCACGCCAAAGCCGACCGGGCCCTCGGTAAAGCCCGACTCCAGCTTGGCGGTAAAGCCTTGGCCCCATTCCTCGGCCTTGGCCTGCGGGGCGTTGCTCTGGCGAAAATCACGGTTGATGTAGTGGTTGCGCAGCTCCAGGCGTGCATGGCTGTCGCCGATGAAGTCGGCCAGCGCGGGCATCGGCAGGGCGAAGGTGGCCAGCCAGGCGGCTGACAGGAAGTGTGTGCGGTTCATTGTTGTTGTTTTACCCGACATGTCTGTTCGTCCTTGAAGTCAGTGTTTGCTGGCGCCAGCCGCACCGATACCGGTCATGGAGCGGATGAACTGGCCCAGGTAGCGACCACGCTCTTCAACGGCACGTTCGGAGCTGTCGGTAACCGAGAACACCCAGGCACTGAGGAAGGCCAGGCTCATGGAGAACAGCGCAGGGTTGCTGTAGGGGAACAGCGCCGTTTCGTTGTGCAGCACGTTGACCCACACCGCCGGGCCCAGTACTACCAACAGCACCGCCGAGACCAGCCCGGCCATGCTGCCGCACACCGCGCCGCGGGTGGTCAGGCCTTTCCAGAACATGGAAAGGAGCAGCACCGGGAAGTTGACCGAAGCGGCCACCGCCAGCACCAGGCCGGAAAGGAAGGCAATGTTCTGCGACTCGAACATCAGGCCCAGGATCACCGCCAGCAGGCCGATGAGCAACGTGGCAATGCGTGACACGCGCATTTCCTCTTGCTCGGTAGCCTTGCCTTTGCGCATTACGCAGGCATACAGGTCGTGGGACACGGCCGATGCCCCGGACAGCGCCAGGCCGGCGACCACAGCCAGAATGGTGGCGAAGGCGACGGCAGAGATGAAGCCCAGGAACAGGTTGCCACCCACGGCCTGGGCCAGGTGCACGGCGACCATGTTGCCGCCACCGATGATGGCGCCGGTGGCGTCGCGGTAGGACGGCTCGGTGCCGACCATGACGATGGCGCCAAAGCCGACAACGATCAGCAGCAGGTAGAAGTAACCAATGAAACCGGTGGCGTAGAACACGCTCTTGCGTGCTTCCTTGGCATCACTGACAGTGAAGAAGCGCATCAGGATATGCGGCAGGCCAGCGGTGCCGAACATCATGCCCAAACCGAGGGAAATGGCGTCCACCGGGTTGGACAACAAGCCGCCTGGGGCCATGATCGCCTGGCCCTTGGCATGCACGGCCACCGCACTGGCAAACATGGCCTCGGTGCTGAAGCCGAAGTGCTTGAGCACCATGAAGGCCATGAAACTGGTGCCTGAGAGCAGCATTACTGCCTTGATGATCTGCACCCAGGTGGTGGCGAGCATGCCACCGAAGGTGACATAGGCAACCATCAGCACACCGACCAGCATCACGGCGTACAGGTAGCTGATGCCGAACAGCAGCTCGATCAGCTTGCCGGCGCCGACCATTTGCGCCACCAGGTACATCAGCGCCACCACCAGGGTGCCGAAAGCCGAGGTCAAGCGCACCGGGGTTTGCGCCAGCCGGTAGCTGACCACGTCGGCAAAGGTGTACTTGCCCAGGTTACGCAGGCGCTCGGCAATCAGGAACAGGATGATCGGCCAGCCCGCCAGGACACCGAGGGCATACAACAGGCCGTCGTAGCCGTTCATGAACATCATCGCGGAAATGCCCAGGAACGAAGCGGCACTGATCATGTCGCCAGCGATTGCCAGGCCGTTCTGCATGCCGGTCAAGCCGCCGCCGGCGGTGTAGAAGTCGCTGGCCGAGCGGGTGCGCAAGGCAGCCCAGCGGGTGACCAGCAGGGTGAAGCAGACAAACACCATGAACATCGAAATGGCGGTCCAGTTCATTGTGCGCACTCCTGCTTGACCTTGTCGTTGAGCGGGTCGAGCACGTTGTTGGCGCGGTGCACATAGATGCCGGTCAGGGCAAAGGACAGCAGCACCATCAACACGCCCACCAGCATGCCGACAGTGGTCACGCCGCCGCTGAGGGACTGGCCGAGGGTGCTGGGCGAAAACGCAACCAGCAGGACAAAGCCGTAGTAGACCACCAGCATGGCCAGGGTCAGGCTGCCGTTGAGGCGGCGCTTGCGCCGCACCAGGTGCTGGAAGTCGGGGTGGTTGGCGATGCTTTCTATGCGTTCGGGTGTCATGGCAAGCGATCTCTTGGTGTTGTAATTGTTGTGTTGAGGTCACGCGGGGTATTGCGTTGTTGCTTAGGCCCTCTTCGCAGGTAAGGATGCTGCCCTAAGGCCCTGCGCAGGCCCTGTAGGAGCGGGTTTACCCGCGAAGCAGTCGACTCGGTCTACAACTGGTCGAAGTCAAGCACCACCCTGTCGCTCACCGGGTAGGTCTGGCACGACAGCACATACCCGGCCGCCACTTCGTAATCTTCGAGGGCATGGTTGCTGTCCATCTCCACTTCGCCCTCGATCACCCGGCACTTGCAGGTGGAGCACACGCCGGCCTTGCACGAGTAGGGCAGCTCGGCGCCAATGGCGTTACCGGCGTCCAGCACGTTCTGGGTGTTGCGCGGCAGGTCGAAGCTCAGTGCCCGGCCGTCGCTGATCACGGTGATATGGCTAAGCGCCGAATCCACCTGACGTGCCGCCTCACGGGCTTCGCGGCGGGCCTCGCTGCCGGCGGCAGCGAACAGCTCGAAGTGAATGCGTTCCTTGGCCATGCCGTTGGCCTGCAGGCTGTCACGCACGGTCTCGGTCATCGCCTGCGGGCCGCAGATGAATGCCGCGTCCAGCCCGGCAACGTCCAGCCAGCGCGAAAACAGCTGGCCGCATTTGTCGGCGTCGATGCGGCCGTTGTACAGGTCAACATCCTGCTGTTCGCGGCTGAACACGAAAATCAGGTTCAAGCGGTCGAGGTAACGGTTTTTCAGGTCTTCGAGCTTGTCGCGGAACAGCGCCCCCGAACTGGAGCGGTTGCCGTACAGCAAGGTGAAACGGCTGTGCGGCTCGCTGGCCAGCGTAGTGGCGATGATCGACAGTATCGGGGTGATGCCGCTGCCGGCGGCCACACCCAGATAGTTGCCCTGGCGAGCCGGGTCCAGCGGCACGAAGAAGCTGCCCGATGGCGGCATTACTTCCAGCTGCTGGCCTTCCTTGAGCACTTCATTGGCAAACGCCGAGAAGCGCCCGCCCGGTACGCGCTTGACGGCCACGCGCAGTTCGCCGTCCTGTACGGCGCTGCAGATGGAGTAGGAGCGGCGGACTTCTTCGTTATCCAGCTGGGTGCGCATGACCAGGTACTGGCCCTGAGTGAAGCGGAACTGGTCCTGCAGGTGCTCGGGCACATCGAAGGCAATCGATACCGCATCACGGGTCTCATTGCGCACTTGCTTGATGGTAAGGCTGTGAAACTGGCTCATGGTGGTCTCCACGGCTCAAATGCATTTGAAATAGTCGAATGGCTCCAGGCACTCGCGGCAGCGGTACAGCGCCTTGCAGGCCGTGGAGCCGAACTGGCTGAGCAATTCGGTATGGGCGCTGCCGCATTGCGGGCAGCACACCTGGGGGGCTTCGCCGAGCAGGCTGCGCTTGCTGGCACTGCCTTGCGGCGGCGCAATGCCATAAGCGCGCAGGCGCTCGCGGCCCAGTTCGCTGATCCAGTCAGTGCTCCAGGCCGGGGTCAGCCGGCGCTCCAGCTCTGGCGCGGTGAAACCGGCCTGTTCCAGCGCCTGGCGGATATCCCCTTCGATGACTTCGGTGGCCGGGCAGCCAGAGTAGGTCGGGGTGACCACCAGGTGCAGGTGGCCGGCGCGCCAATCGACATCGCGCACGATCCCCAGGTCGACCACGCTGACCACCGGCACTTCAGGGTCCATGACTTGGCCCAATACCGCCCAGGCGCGAGCCATGTCGTCGCCTTGCTGTGCCCGCGCGCCGCGGTCGCCGGCAATCAGTTCACCAGGTTGCATCGGGGTAGGCCCTTGGCAGGAACTGCATTTCGGCCAGCAGCAGGCCCAGATGCTCGGTGTGCAGGCCTTTGCGGCCATCCAGGTAGAAGTGGCTGGCGGCCTTGGGCAGCGGCAGTTCGACCGAAGCAAACGTCGCGGTGACCTGCTTCAGCCAGGTGGCGCCGACGGTAGCTGGATCGGCGCCGATACCGCATTCGGCCAGACGGACTTCGTTGTCGCTGCCAGCGGTGAGCTCAACGGTGAAGCGCCACAGTGTCGGGATAGCGGCAAGCATGCGCTGGCGGCTGGCATCGGTACCACCGCCCAGACGTTGTACCCATTCGCTGGACCGGCGCAGGTGGTAGGTGACTTCCTTCAGGGCCTTGGCGGCAATACCGGCGATTCGCGCGTCGCTGGACTCGACCAGCTCCTGCAGCACGGCGAAGTGCCACGCGTCGTAAAGGAACTGCTTGGTCATGGTCACGGCAAAATCACCGTTGGGTTGCTCAACCAGCAGCAGGTTGCGGTAGGCGCGCTCGTCACGGCGGAACGCCAGGGCATCAGCATCTCGGCCATCGTCGAGCAGCTCGGCGGCATACTCCAGCCAGTTGCGGGCCTGACCGACCAGATCGAGACCGACGTTCATCAGGGCCAGCTCTTCCTCGATGGCCGGGGCGCGGCCACACCATTCACAGAGGCGCTGGCCCTGGACCAGGGCGCTGTCGCCGAGCAACAGCAGATAGGGGATAAGGGCTTCTTTATGCATGGCCCACCTCACATGTGTCCGACTTCGTCGGGCAGCTCGTAGAAGCTGGCATGGCGATAGACCTTGTCGTCCGAGGGGGCGAACAGCGGGTCTTTCTCGTCGGGGGAGGAGGCGGTGATCAGCGCCGAAGGCACCACCCACAGGCTCACACCTTCGCTACGGCGGGTGTAGAGCTCGCGGGCGTTCTCGATGGCCATGGCGGCATCGGCGGCGTGCACGCTGCCGACATGCTTGTGGTTAAGGCCGTGCTTGCTGCGCACGAACACTTCGTAGAGGGTCCAGACAGACATTTTCGATCTCCGCATCAATCGCCGCTCAGGCGGCGTTCTTGTTCTGTTGCTTGCGCGCATAGGCCACGGCCGCCTCGCGTACCCAGGCGCCATCCTCGATGGCCTTGCGCCGGGTGGCGACACGTTCCAGGTTGCACGGGCCATTGCCCTTGATCACTTCGTAGAACTCGTCCCACTGGATTTCGCCAAAGTCGTAGTGGCCGCGCTCGGCGTTCCACTTCAGCTCAGGGTCAGGCGCAGTGCAGCCAAGCAATTCCAGCTGCGGCACGGTCTGGTCGATGAAGCGCTGGCGCAGTTCGTCGTTGGTCTGGCGC
Source organism: Pseudomonas sp. 22515 (assembly GCF_052044625.1). NCBI lineage: Bacteria > Pseudomonadati > Pseudomonadota > Gammaproteobacteria > Pseudomonadales > Pseudomonadaceae > Pseudomonas > Pseudomonas sp. 22515. Next base: position 75,335 of record NZ_JBQENN010000005.1, on the reverse strand, counting down.
TTGATCTTCCAGGCCATCGACTGGGCGCTGTTGGGCGAGTGTTCATCGCTCGGGCCGAACATCATCAGCGCCGGCCACCACAGGCGGTTGATGGCGTCCTGAACCATGTCGCGCTGGGCTTGGGTGCCCTGGCGCATCATGGTCAGGAGCATTTCGTAGCCCTGGCGCTGGTGGAAGCTCTCTTCCTTGCAGATACGGATCATCGCGCGGGAGTAGGGGCCGTAAGAGGTGCGCTGCAGCACCACCTGATTGACGATGGCGGCGCCATCCACCAGCCAGCCCACAGCGCCCATGTCGGCCCAGCTGAGGGTGGGGTAGTTGAAGATGCTCGAGTACTTGGCCTTGCCGCTGTGCAGTTTGTCGATCTCTTCGTCGCGGTCAGCCCCCAGGGTTTCCATGGCACTGTACAGGTACAGGCCGTGACCGGCTTCGTCCTGAATCTTGGCCATCAGCTGCAGTTTGCGCTTGAGGCTGGGGGCACGGGTGACCCAGTTGCCTTCGGGCAGCATGCCGACGATTTCCGAGTGGGCGTGCTGGGAGATCTGCCGGATGAGGGTCTGGCGGTAGGCCTCGGGCATCCAGTTCTTGGCTTCGATCTTGATTTCGGCGTCGATCTTTTCCTGGAAGTTGCGTTCCTCGGGGGACATTTCTTCCAGCGTCTTGACGCGCTTGACTCCGGTTTCCACTAGCTGTGCGTACATGTGCTGCGACTCCTGCTAAGGCATGAGTCATTTGTAAGCGATACAAAACACAACGTCAAACACATTTATGTGTATCAAGTAAGATTTGTGTATCGCATTGCCGGCCAAGGGGCTGTTGCAGCCCACTCTCGGCACAAGGCTGCGCCTGCATCAGCGCGTGCCAGAGGGAACGCAGGCAAAAAAAAGGCCCCGGGCAATGCCGGGGCCGAAATGGCAGCCGATTGGGTCAGCTGGCCAACCGTTTGTCGAACACATGGCACGCCTTGCCCTCGGAGCGCTTGAGCGTGCCGCAGGGTTGCAGGTGCACCTGGGTGCTGATGCCGATGTAAGTCTTGATCTGTTTGGTCAACTCCCCGACAACCAACCTGCGCTGGCCTTCGTCAAGGTGCTGGCACTCTGCGCGCAGTTCCACATGCACTTGGACACTGTCCAGGTTTCCATTGCGATACAGATGGATCTCATACAGCTCTGAAAGCTGTTTTATTTTTAGGACCTGTTCCTCGATCTGGGTCGGGAACACGTTGACCCCGCGAATGATCAGCATGTCGTCACTGCGGCCGGTGATCTTGCCGATCCGCCGCATTGGCCGAGCGGTGCCGGGCAGCAGCCGGGTGAGGTCGCGGGTGCGGTAGCGCACCATCGGCAATGCCTCTTTGCTCAGCGAGGTGAATACCAGCTCGCCCAGCTGGCCATCCGGCAGTACCTCGCCGGTGGCAGGGTCGATGATCTCGGGATAGAAGTGGTCTTCCCAGATGGTCGGGCCGTCTTTGGTCTCGATGCACTCCATCGCCACGCCGGGGCCCATGATCTCCGACAGGCCATAGATATCGAGGGCATTGATGCCCAGACGCTGCTCAATTGAACGGCGCAGCTCGTCGGTCCACGGCTCGGCACCAAAAATGCCCAGGCGCAGCTTGAGGTGGTGGGGGTCGATGCCCTGGCGCTCGATTTCATCAGCCAGGTTGAGCATGTAGGACGGGGTGACCATGATGATGTCGGGCTGGAAGTCGCGAATCAGCTGCACCTGCTTTTCGGTCTGGCCACCGGACATGGGGATCACGGTGCAGCCCAGGCGCTCGGCGCCGTAGTGCGCGCCGAGCCCGCCGGTGAACAGCCCGTAGCCGTAGGACACATGCACCTTGTCACCTTTGCGCCCGCCGGCCGCACGAATCGAACGGGCAACCACATTGGCCCAGGTGTCGATATCGTTCTGGGTGTAGCCGACCACCGTCGGCTTGCCGGTGGTGCCACTGGAGGCATGCAGGCGCACCACTTCTTCCTGGGGCACGGCGAACATGCCGTAGGGGTAGTTGTCGCGCAGGTCGTTCTTGCCGGTGAAGGGGAACTTCGCCAGGTCTTCCAGGCACTTGAGGTCATCGGGGTGGGCGCCGCACTCGGCAAAGCGTTGGCGGTACAGCGGCACATTGTCGTAGGCGTGCTTCAGGCTCCAACGCAGACGCTCCAGCTGGTGCTGGCGCAGGGCGTCGACGCTGGCGGTTTCCATCGGGTCCAGCAGGGCACGATCGGCATCATGGTACATGTTCATGGCTTCACTCGAATTGTTCTTGTACGCCGCGCGCCAGCGGTTGCAGGCCACGCGGTGAGTGTCATGGAGGCAGCATATACGGCTGCGTTCAGTTCGGTAACAAGCGCAGGGCCCGAACCGCTCAGAGGCGCTCGATGATCATGGCGATGCCTTGACCTACACCGATGCACATGGTGCACAGGGCGTAGCGGCCGGCCGTTTCTTCAAGCTCGTGCAAGGCAGTGGTCACCAATCGAGCACCGCTCATGCCCAGTGGATGGCCCAGGGCGATGGCGCCGCCGTTGCGGTTGACTCGCGGGTCGTCGTCGGCCAGGCCCAGCTCGCGCAACACGGCCAGCCCTTGGGCGGCAAAGGCCTCATTGAGTTCGATGACATCCAGGTCAGCCAGTGCCAGGCCGGTGAGCGCCAGCACCTTGCGGGTCGCAGGCACCGGACCAATGCCCATCAGCCTGGGCTCAACCCCGGCCACCGCCATGCCGACGATGCGACCGCGGGCCTTCAGCCCATGGCGGCGGGCCGCGGCGCTGCTGGCCAGCAGCAGGGCGCAAGCGCCGTCATTCACGCCGGAGGCATTACCCGCCGTTACGCTGCCGCCTTCACGAAACGGCGTCCCGAGCCGAGCCAGCTGCTCCAGGGTCGTGTCGCCGCGCGGGTGCTCGTCATGCTCGACCACTTTGGCTGGGCCTTTGCGTTGCGGGATTTCGACCGGCACGATTTCCCGCGCCAGGCGGCCGCGGGCCTGAGCTGCTGCGGCTTTGTGCTGGCTGCGCAGGGCAAAGGCATCCTGGTCGGCGCGCGAGATGCCGAACTGTTCGGCCACGTTTTCAGCCGTTTCCGGCATCGAATCGATGCCGTAGGCGGCCTTCATCAGCGGGTTGACGAAACGCCAGCCGATGGTGGTGTCGAACAGCTCGGCCGCACGCCCGAATGCCTGTTCCGACTTACCCATCACAAACGGCGCACGCGACATGGATTCCACACCACCGGCCAGCATGAGCCCCGCTTCACCACAGCGCAGGGCACGTGCCGCATTGCCGATGGCATCCAGGCCGGAACCGCACAGGCGGTTGATCGTGGTCCCTGGTACTTCGAGTGGCAGCCCGGCCAGCAGGCTCGCCATGTGGGCCACGTTGCGGTTGTCCTCGCCGGCCTGGTTGGCGCAGCCGAAGATGACGTCATCAATGGCTTTCCAGTCCAGTTCGGGGTGGCGCTGGATCAAGGCTTTGAGCGGGATGGCCGCCAGGTCGTCGGCGCGCACACTGCTCAGGGCCCCGGCATAGCGGCCAATGGGGGTACGCACGGCGTCGATGATCAAGGCATCGGCGTGGGTCGGTTCATTCATCTTGCGTCTCCTGCGCCAGCACGGTGCCGCGCACTTTGTAGGATTTGCCATGGAACATCGCCACCAGCTCACCGCGCTGGTTGTCGATGCGCACGTCGTACAGGCCGGTGCGGCCTTTGCGGCTGACTTCGCTGGCGTGGGCGGTGAGCACGTCATCGCGCAGCGCCGGGGCCAGGTAGTCGATGGTGCAGCCCAGCGCCACCGTGGCCTGGTCGTAGCTATTGCAGGCGAAGGCGAACGCCGAATCGGCCAACGCGAACAGGAAACCGCCATGGCAGGTGCCATGCCCCTGGATCATGTCGGCACGCACTGGCATGCGCAGGCTGGCCCGGCCTGGGCCGGCATCCAGCAGGCTGATGCCCAGGCCCTGAGTGGCCGGGTCGCGGGCGTACATGGCGTCGGCACAGGCTTGTGCCAGTTCCACTTCAGTCATGCAGGGTGCCTCCTTTGGCTTCACAGCGGCGCAACAACAGGGAAGGGCGGTAGCGGCTCTCGCCGTAGCTGCGCTGCAGGTTGTCGAGCACGCGCAGGGTATGGGCAATACCGATGTTCGCCGCCCAGGCCAGCGGGCCGCAGGGGTAATTGACGCCGGCGCGCATGGCCAGGTCGATGTCGGCGGCGCTGCCGACGCCCTGAAGCACCGCATCGGCGGCCTCGTTGGCGAGCATTGCCACGGTGCGCAGTACCACCAGGCCGGGCAGGTCGGCGACACCGGTCACTTTCAGGCCGGCACGCTGCAGCAAGGCTACGGCTTGGTCGCGGGCGCTGTCAGTGGTATCGGCGGACCAACTGATGGCAAGGCGGGTGGCGCTGCTGTAGTCCAGCGCCAGGTCGAGCAGCACAAGGTTGCGCAGGCCGTCTTCGCGGGCACGCTGGCTGGCCAGGCGGCCATCGGACAGGGCCAGGGTGGCATCGCCCACCTGAATCAAGCCACTACCGGCGCGCTGGGTCACGGCAATGCCGCTTTGGCGCAGGCGCTCGACCAGCGGCTGCATCACCCCCAGGTTGCCCTCGACAACGCAGGCCTCTGCGCCGGCGGAGCTGTGCAGTTCGGCCGGCTGCGGGCGCTCGACGCCTTCGGCATAGCGATAGAAGCCTTGGCCGGACTTGCGCCCCAGGCGACCGGCGTCCACCAGTTCCTTCTGCACCAGCGAAGGCTGGAAGCGGAAATCGCCATAGAAAGCATCGAATACTGAACACGTGACAGCGTAATTGACGTCATGGCCAATCAGGTCGGTCAGTTCGAACGCCCCCATGCGAAAGCCGCCAGCGTCACGCATCAGCGCATCCAGGCTGGCGCAATCGGCGGCACCTTCCTGCATCAGGCGCAGGCTTTCGGCATAGAACGGCCGCGCTACACGGTTGACGATGAAACCCGGTGTAGAGCGCGCATGGACCGGCTGCTTGCCCCAGGCCTGGGCAGTGGCGTAGATGCATGCGGCCACTGCCGGGTCGGTTGCCAGGCCCGACACCACCTCGACAAGCGCCATCAGCGGTGCCGGGTTGAAGAAGTGCATACCCACCACGTGCTGCGGGCGTTCAAGGCCAGCGGCGAGGCTGGTGATGGACAGTGACGAAGTGTTGCTGGCAAGGATACAGTCGGCTGCGCACAGGGTTTCGAGCTGGCTGAACAACGCCTGCTTCACCTGCAGGTTTTCGACGATGGCTTCAATGACCAGGCCGACATCTGCCAAGGCGTCGAGTGTATCGACCGGGCACAGGCGGGCATTGATCGCTTCGCGTTCAGCGGCCAGCAACGTTCCTTTGTCCACCAGCCGGGCCAGTTGGCGATCGATACCCGTCACCGCCTGGGCGGCAGCACCCGGGCGGTTGTCGTAGAGCTTGACGGGGTGGCCGGCCTGGGCCGCAACCTGGGCGATACCGGCGCCCATGGCGCCGGCACCGATCACCGCCACCTGCACATTGCTTGCGAGTGCGGCCATTTCAGCGCCCCTTGAAGGCTGGCGTGCGTTTGTTCATGAAGGCGCTTACGCCTTCGCGGTAGTCCTCGCTGCGCCCGGCCAGGCGCTGCAGGTCGCGCTCCAGCTCCAGCTGCGCCTCAAAACCGTTGTCGAAACTGGCATTGAGGCTGCGCTTGATCAGTGCCAGGCCGTAGGTGGGCTGGGCGGCGAGCTGGCGGGCGAGGGTGAGGGCTTCGTCACGCAGCGCGGCATCATCCACCACGCGGTGGATCAACCCCCATTGCTCGGCCTGTTCGGCGCCAAGGCGCTCGCCCAGCATGGCCAGCGCCTTGGCCCGGGCCATACCGACCAAGCGCGGCAGCAGCCAGGTACCGCCGGAGTCCGGCACCAGGCCGATCTTGCAGAAGGCCTGGATGAAACTGGCCGAGCGGGCGGCCAGCACCAGGTCGCAGGCCAAGGGAATGTTGGCACCGGCACCGGCCGCCACGCCGTTGACCGCACAGATCACCGGCAAAGGCAGGTCGCGCAGGGTGCGTACCAGCGGGTTGTAAAACGTGTCGATCGATTGGCCCAGGTCCGGCATTTCGGCGCCTGGGGCAACGTTGCGGTCGGACAGGTCCTGCCCGGCGCAGAAGCCGCGGCCTTCAGCCGTCAGCAGCAGCACCCGCGCGTCACTGCTTTGGCGCACTTGCTTGAGCGCTTCGCGCACCTCCAGATGCATGGCCGTATTGAAGCTGTTCAGCTGCTCGGGGCGGTTCAATGAAAGGAAGGCAACGCCGTCCTCGATGGAAAACAGGATGTGCTGGAAAGTCATGACAGACTCGCTCCGTCAGTCGAGAGAATGATGATCAGCGCCCCTGGAAACGGGCTTGGCGCTTTTCCTGGAAGGCGCGGATGCCTTCATCGCGGTCGGCGGTGCCAGCCAGCAGGGTGAAGGCATGGCGCTCGAAGCGCAGGCCGCTGGCCAGGTCGGTATCACCGGCCTTCAGTAACGCCTCCTTGGCCAGGCGCACGGCCAGCGGCGCTTTGGCGGCGATGCTGCGGGCAACCTGCATGGCGCGTTCTACGGTGAGTTCGGGCTGGGTGATTTCGCTGACCAGGCCGGCCTGCTGGGCGCGGTGGGCAGTGATGGCTTCCCCCGTCAGCACCATCTGCATGGCCAACGGCTTACCGACGGCACGCAACAGGCGCTGGGTGCCGCCAGCACCGGGGATGATGCCAAGGTTGATTTCCGGCTGGCCGAAACGGGCGTCGGTACCGGCGATGACGATGTCGGCGCACATTGCCAGTTCACAGCCGCCACCCAGGGCATAGCCGTTGACTGCGGCAATCAGCGGTTTGGCGAATGCGGCGATGCTTTGCCAATGCGCTACGCGCGGGTCATTGAGGATGCCGACCAGGTCGCGATCAGCCATCTCGCGGATGTCGGCGCCTGCGGCGAATGCTTTGGCACTGCCGGTAATCACTGCGGCCCGGACATGCTCGTCGTCCCCGGCAGCCTGCAGCGCAGCAGCCAGTTCTGCCAGTAGCTCGGTGCACAGGGCATTCAAGGCCTCGGGCCGTTGCAGGGTAATGAGCTGAACGCCGTGTTCGGGCGCCTGCACATCGATATATCGCGGCATGTCGGGTTCCTCTGGCTGCACGCACGGCACATCGCGTGGCCGGCATTTTTTGGAATTGTTTGCAGGGGCGTAATGCGGGATCACGACCAGGTGAGATCAGTATATGCTCTATGTGATACATCAATGCAAGGTTCAAAACGCATTCGCGTATCTCTTTTTTATTTTCCAGCGGCCAAAGCCGCAGAGCAATGCCTGCAGAAGAATCGGTTCATCTCGTTATTTTCTGGTATTTAAGGCTGGTTTTTGCCTGGCAGAATCAAATCAACACAAGTGATACACGATTGACGACCAAACAGCTTCTGATACAAGATCGAAAGAAATTTCAAATCATTTCAGGAGTGATGCCATGCCTTGCTATCGACTGGACGGCCTGACGCCCGTGGTTCACCCGACAGCCTACGTGCACCCCAGTGCAGTCCTGATCGGCGACGTCATCGTTGGCCCCCGCTGCTACATCGGCCCACTGGCATCGCTCAGGGGCGATTTCGGCCGCATCGTGCTGGAGGAGGGCGCCAACTTGCAGGACACCTGCGTGATGCACGGTTTCCCGGGTGGCGACACCGTAGTAGAGCGTAACGGGCACATCGGCCATGGCGCCGTGCTGCACGGCTGCCGAGTGGGCGAAGACGCGTTGGTCGGTATGAACGCCGTGGTGATGGATGGCGCCCATGTAGCACCACGTTGCATTGTCGCGGCCACTGCCTTCGTCAAGGCAGGCTTCGAATGCGCGGCGCAGAGCCTGGTGATGGGGTCGCCAGCCCAGGTCAAACGCCCACTGACCGATCAGGAGCTGGCCTGGAAACAGCGCGGGACGGCGGAGTACCAGCACCTGGCGCAGCGCTGCATGAACAGCATGGTCGAATGCCCGCCGCTGGCCGAGGCAGAGCCGGGACGCCCGCGCATGGAAGACACCGGGGTCAGGCCCAAGGGCCAGGCGAGCGCATGAGCCTGGCAGCGACACGCAATGGCCAGGCGGCCCGCCGCACAGGTATAGTCGGTGCTTTATCCGCGCACAGTTCGCCCATGAGCACTCTTGCCCCACTGAACCACTTGATCACCCGTTTTCAGGAACAGACGCCGATCCGTGCCAGTTCCCTGATCATCACGTTGTACGGCGATGCCATCGAACCGCACGGCGGTACAGTCTGGCTCGGTAGCCTGATCAACCTGCTGGAACCGATCGGCATCAATGAACGGCTGATTCGCACGTCGATCTTTCGCCTGACCAAAGAAGGTTGGCTCACTGCAGAAAAGGTGGGTCGACGCAGTTATTACAGCCTGACAGGCACTGGCCGTCGGCGTTTCGAAAAGGCCTTCAAGCGCGTCTATAGCCCAAGCCAGCCAGCCTGGGACGGGGCCTGGACGCTGGTGTTGCTGTCGCAACTCGAGGCGGGTAAGCGCAAGGCCGTGCGTGAAGAGCTGGAGTGGCAGGGGTTTGGTGTCATGGCGCCGAACCTGCTGGGTTGCCCACGGGCAGACCGTGCCGACCTGGTGGCCACGTTGCGTGACCTTGAGGCCGGCGACGACAGTATCGTCTTCGACACCCACACCCAAGAGGTGCTCGCGTCCAAGGCGATGCGCGCCCAGGTGCGGGAAAGCTGGCGTATCGACGAACTGGGGCAGCAATACAGCGAGTTTATCCAGCTGTTCAGGCCACTGTGGCAAGGTTTGAAAGAGCAGCCGTTGCTGGAGGCTCAAGATTGCTTCCTGGCACGCACGCTGCTGATTCACGAGTACCGCCGCCTGCTGCTGCGCGACCCGCAACTGCCCGACGAACTGCTGCCAGGGGACTGGGAGGGAAGGGCTGCGCGGCAGTTGTGCCGTAACCTCTACCGACTGGTGTTTGCCAAAGCCGAAGAATGGTTGAATGCAGCACTGGAAACAGCAGATGGCCCATTGCCGGATGTGGGCGAGAGTTTCTACAAACGTTTTGGCGGGTTGGCTTGAGGGTAAGTCACCTACTACCAGCAGGCAGTTCTTGTGTCGCTATAGGAGCAACCCCAACCACATTGCCCCCAGGATGAGCAGTTGCCCTGGAATGAGGTATCGCGAAAAGCTGAAACCTCCGTTGCTCAAGGCCAGAACACATTTGCTTAATGTGTTCCCCGTCAATGCGAGCAACCCCGGTATGACGATTTCATTCGCACTGATTCGTCCGGCAGCGACCAACGAGGCGATCGAGGCCGTGGCCGCATGAGCATCGGCCAGGCCGCCGACGAAAGCCGCGAGATTGACGCCATTGGGGCCCAGAAGCTGAAGCAGAAATGCCGAGAACAAGGCGATGCCGGTTATCGCAGCGGTGATCGCCAGTGCTGTCCAGAGACTGAACGCGCCATCACTCGGATGTGTGGCGGATCCTCCATGAGCAGCACGCCAAGGGGCTAGCAGAAGCACGCCATACACGAGTGTGACCAGTGCCCCCAGCGCAATCGATGACCAGAAAGGGTCGAGCAAGCGACGGTCGACGATGCTCAGCACCAGTGCAAATTGGGTGATGCTGGCGAGATTGGACAATACGGCAGCGCCGGCAAATGGCCTGGCAGCAGCGCCTTGCTGTCTGACGCGGTGCGCAAGCAGGGCAATGGTGGCAGAACTTGAAGCAAAGCCCGATGCGATCGCGCTCAAGGGCAGGCCATAGCGAGGTCCCATCAGGCGCATGACGATGTGTCCTAAAGCACCCACGGCCATCAGCAACACCACCAGGTTACAAATCGTGCGCGGGTTGAGTATGTTGTAGGGGCCTAGAAACTGGTCCGGTTCAGCGGCAGTACCACCAAGGCCACCGTGGACAACATCAGGCCATCGCGCAACTCTTCCTCGCTCAATTGTTGCAGCACGAAATGATGCAGTTCGCGTCGCAGCGCCAACAGCACGGTGAGCACCACGCCCACCGCTGCGGCGAGCTCAGGCTCATGGTGGCTGAGCGCTCCGAGTGTCAGCACCAGCAGCAGGGCAATTTCACTGGTCACTTCAGGGTCTTTATCGGCATGTCTGCGGTAGTGCATGCAGAGCATCAGCACCAGGCCCAGACTCGAAACCGCGACCAGCACCGCACCGGCCAGCAACATGCTGACGTAGCCCAGCAATGCAGTGATGGCGAAGGTCCTGAGTCCGGCGGCCGCGTGGTCTTCGTTACGCCCCTTCTTACGCTCGCGCTCCAGCCCCACCAGCATGCCGATACCCAGCGCCACAGCGCCGTGGCCAACATTCAAGGCGTCGAGCATGGTGCCTTTAGCGGGACCTTGACCTCACATTCCCCGCCACCTTGTTCCAGTGCCATGAGTGCAGGCATATCGAGAATTTCTACCAACCTGCCATGCAGGTCGACGATACCCAGCGCGCGCAGACGGGCGACGGATCGGCACACGGTTTCCAGGCGTAACCCCAGGTACGAAGCCATGTCTTCACGAGACATGCGCAACATGAAGCCATGGGCAGAGTAACCGCGGCTGACGAAGCGTCTGGAGAGCCCCACCAGGAAGCTGGCCAGCCGCTGCTCTGCTGTCAGGTTGCACAGCATCAGCACGCGCCCGTGCTCACGCACGATCTCGCGGCTCATCAAGCGATTAAGGCTCTGCTGCAGCTCCGGAAACTCACGCGCCAGGGTTTGCAAGCGACGATAGGGGACGGGGCAGACTTCGCTGTCTTCCAGGGCAATGGCGTCACAGACATGGTGCTCTGTGGCAATGGCATCGAGGCCGAGTACATCCCCCGGCATCCAGAAGTTGATCACCACGCCTTGCCCCTCGGCGGTGTTCAGGCTGGTCTTGAAACTGCCGCAACGTACGGCATAGAGCATGGTCAGCGGATCGTTGGCATTGAACAGCGCGGCACCCTTGCGAATGCGCATGCGTGGGCCTATCAACGCGCCCAGGCAGCTGTTGTCGTCAACCGGCAGACCCGTGGGGAGGCACAGGCCGCTGACCCGGCAATCCATGCAGTGGTTCACCAGCGGTTTCAGGTGAATAGGGTTTGCCTTGGACAATGCGTTGGGTGAGTCGAGCAGGGTGACCTTCAGCTGGCCAGGCATTTTCAGGCCTCCTTCGCATTTTGGAGGCCGCTTTGGGCCCCTGCGCCATGACGCGCACCGAGCCCGACGGTCACCCCGGTATGGGGCGACCAATCTGCAAGCATGTCACGCGAGTGGGGGGCATTGAGGCGGCTTGTAAGCCGTTCAACAAACCGCTCGGCTTCGGCAGCCGTCCTGAAACCCACCCGCCAGTCATCCATGTGTACCCAACAGCGTCCCTGCTCTGTGTTCTTCTCCACGTAAACGTTCATCAGGGCCTCCAAAGCATGTATCGGTAGACAATGCAGAATGAAGGCGTCCCTGCCGGCAGTGCAGGTGAAACTCAGGGCGGTGTCGCCATGGCACGCCTGCGGGGCCTGAAGTGGCTGTGATCTGGGTACAGGGTGCGCCGGCGAAGTCCCGAGGTATTGATCCGCGTCAAGTTCTTGCGCCATGGGCAATGCCACTGGTCGGTAGGTGCCTCCAGTTGATAAACATCAAGTTCGCAACACGTAGGTGACAGATGCTTTACGTACGTATCGCAACCTCAGAGGTGTGCCATGGAAACTCCGCAAAGATTGCTGCTGATCGCCTCCCCCCTGATGCGCCGAACCCCGGCCTATGACCGGGCCGCTGCGCTGGCCAAGGCCAAGGGGATGGCGCTGCACATCGTCGCTTTCGACTACGTGGAAGGGCTTGCCACGGCGGGCTTGGTGAATGATCAAGCGCTCGCAGTCATGCGCGAGGGTTACGTGCAGCAGCACCGCGCATGGCTGGAAACCCAGGCGTTGCCGATGCGGCGCAATGGCGTCACCGTCACAACCGAAGTGGTGTGGGTGCAGCAGCCCTTGAATGAGATCCTGATACACTTGCGTGAGCAACCGTTTGCCATGCTGATCAAAGAGCTTGAGCATGAACCTTGGTGGATGCGCGCAATGTTCACCTCGCTGGATATCCAGTTGCTGCGCGAAACGCGAATACCCTTACACTTGGTACACAAGGCGAGCCATGCGTTGCCACGCAGGATTCTGGCGGCGGTGGACCTGTCCAGGCCTGAGGATCAGTTTGAAGGTTTCAACGACCAGATCATCAGCGAAGCGCTGAAGCTGACATTGCAGTGCAATGCCCAGATCGAATTGCTGTACACCTACGACTTGGGTTCCATGTACCTGGACGCCGGCGGCAGCCGGGAACATTCGTTCCTGTTCGATTCGAACCGTGCCCAGACCTTGCATGACGTTCAGAGCGCTGCCTTCCAAGAGCTTGCCGAACGCAACGGGATCGCCGTCGAACACCGCCATATGCGCATCGGCGACCCGGCAAAGGCCCTGGCCATGTTCATGGATAACAATGATATCGACGTATTGGTCATGGGCAGTTATCACCACCATGGCATCGGCTGGTTCATCGGCAGTACTGCCGAGCGCGTTTTGCATCGGTTGTCCAGCAGTGTGCTGGTGATTTCTCCAGAACGCTCCAAAGGCTGAAGCACAAGGCCCGCAAGGGCCTTGTTTTTTCAAGGCCGCAGGTCAAGTTCGTGCAGGATCTCGCTCACATCCCCGCCAGGGTATCTTGAGGTGAAGCCCAGTGCCTTGACCAGCCGGTGCATGCCATAGTTGCTGGCCAGATCCCTGGAGACCATGCACTGAAAGCCATTGCGTCGTGCGGCTTCAATCAGGTGTTGCATCAGGCGCTTGCCCAACCCCTTGCGCTGCCAGTCTTCGCTGACCGCCACAGCACATTCGCACCGCTGACTGCCAGGTATGCCTGCATAGCGGCTGACGCCGATTTGTTGCAATTGACCGTCTACATGAACCAAGGCGACATAGGCCATGCGTTGGTGATAGTCCACGGGCATGTCTTGCGTGTCCAAGCTAGGCAAGCCGCCGCTGAGCCCGGCAATGAAACGAAAACGCCGTGATTCATAAGCGATTGTGCTCAGAAAACGCTTGTCCCGTTCGCGGTCTTCCTCGCGCAGTGGGCGGATCAGCACCGCCGAACCGTCCTCGAGGTTTTCGACCCAGTGTTCGCAGGTCTGTGGCTGTGCTGTTTGCTGTCCGTTCATGACGCCTCCCGTTGCTTGATCAGTACCTGGTGCAGCCGTTTTAACGTGGCGGGCCGTTTCGGTTCTGACAATCATCAAGTTCAGCCTGGGTAGCGGTTTTCTGATCTGCATCAAGCAGCAGCGGTCCTGTGCGCGGAACATCGTCAGCATCACACCCACTCACGAAAGCGCGGAGGTTCACCATGGGGCAATATCGACAATTGCTGGTGCTGCTGACCGAGGTAGAACCGCATTCCGCCGCTTTGCGCAGAGCCCTTGCCTTGGCGCATGTCAGCGGCGCCAGCGTGCATGTACTGGGCTTGTTCGAGCCAAGCGAGGAGCACCTTCTGCGCGAAGAGCGGCTGAACGAGGCCGATATCAAGCGCCAGTACGAGCACTATCGCGTTCAGTTGACGGGATTGGTCGAGCGGCATCGCGGCAGCGGTGTAACGCTGACGGTCGACAGCCTGAATGCGGAGGATATCCGCAGCCAGGCGATCGATTACATCAGTGAACTGCAGCCCGATATGGTCATCAAGGACAGCGAAGCCGCGTCGGCCCTGGTGCGCGTGTTCGGCACCCCACTGGATTGTGCGCTGATGCGAGGTTTCAAAGGCGTCAGCCATTTCGTGCCGGCGGGGGCCATCTCATTGCCGCGGCGTGTGCTGGTCGCAGTGGATACGGCGTTCAGTGAGACGCCTGCCGTTCAGGCGTGCTTCAATCGTGGTCTGGTTCGTGCTGCCCAGGCGCTGGCGTTGCAGTGTGACGCGCACCTGCATCTGCTATCGGCCTACAACCTGGCAGGGGTATTTGCCTCGGACATGAATGTCACCCAGGCGTGGATCGACGAGATGCGCGAGGCACTGCAGGAACCTTTCGAAGCGCTGGCCGATGCCGAAGGCGTCGCACCTGACCGCCGACATTTCATGGAAGGAGGCCCGGTACAGGTGATCCGTGAACAGGTCGCGGCCCTGGACATCGACGCGGTGGTGATGGGCGTGGTGCAACCCAAAGGCCTGGACAAACTGTTGGGAGACACCACCGAGCGTATCGTCAGCCGCCCACCGTGCAGCGTGCTCGCCGTTCATCCCCAAATAGCCGAAAGTTGGGAGCCTTGGCCATGCAACTGACATTTCTTGGCGGCACCGGCACCGTGACCGGCAGCAAATTCCTGTTGACCCGTGACAGCACGCGGGTATTGGTCGACTGCGGACTCTTCCAGGGTTTCAAGCAACTGCGCCTGCGCAACTGGCAGCCACTGCCCCCGGCGCTGCGGGCGCTTGATGCGGTGGTGCTGACCCACGCCCACCTTGACCACAGTGGTTATCTACCGGTGCTGGTTCGGGAAGGCTACCGCGGGCCGATCTACGCCACGCCGGCGACGTGCGCCTTGGCGGAAATCCTCCTGCTCGACAGTGCACGGCTGCAGGAAGAGCAGGCCGAACATGCCAATCGCCACGGTTACTCCAAGCATGCGCCGGCGCAACCGCTCTATACCGAGCAGGATGCCAAACGTGCCCTGGCACTGTTTCGGCCCGTGGCGTTACATCAGGTGACCATGATCGCCGAGGGCATGGAGTTACTGTTGCGTACCGCCGGACATATTCTGGGGGCAGCCACGGTCCAGATCAGCGCCGAAGGGCAGACCGTGCTGTTTTCGGGTGACCTCGGCCGCCCTCAGGATCCGATCATGCGTGCGCCTGAGCTGGTCAGAACGGCGGACGTGCTGTTGATCGAGTCTACCTATGGGGACCGCCAGCATCCCGCCGAATCGACCGAGCAGTACCTGGCCAAGGTCATCAACGAAACGCTCCTGCGCCACGGCATTACCCTGGTACCCTCGTTCGCCGTCGGCCGTGCCCAACTGCTCATGTATTACCTGTACACGCTCAAGCGCGACCGGTTGATCCCTGATGTCCCGGTCTACCTGAACAGCCCGATGGCCACCGACGCCACCGCCTTGTACCAGCAGTACCGCAGTGAACATCGGCTGACCGCAGCCGAGTGCGCCGCGATGTGCAGAGGCACGCACATCGTCCGGACAGTCGATGAGTCCAGGCACCTGGACCAGCTGCGCGAGCCCGCAGTGATCATCGCCGCCAGTGGCATGGCGACCGGCGGACGGGTGCTTCACCACCTGAAGGCGCTGGCCCCCAACCCACGCAACAGCATTCTGTTCTCGGGCTTTCAAGCCGGGGGTACGCGGGGTGCCGATATCGTCGCGGGCGCCCACAGTGTGCGGTTGCACGGCGAGGATGTGCCCATCCGTGCACAGGTGCATGCGATGGAGAATCTTTCTGCGCACGCCGATGCCGATGAAATCATGGAATGGTTGCGCGGGTTCACCCGGCCACCCCGTCAGACCTATGTCATCCACGGCGAGCCACACGCTGCCGACACCTTGCGGCGGCGAATCAGCCTTGAACTCGGCTGGCAGGTGTGCGTACCTGAGTATCAGGAAACGGTTGCCATCGACCCTGTGCGCTAGCCGGGCGTGGGAGGTGAATCATGAGTACACAAGCAAGGGCGAAACTGCGGGCCTGGTTGCATAGGCCCAGGGGCAGCCTGGGTTGGATCGTGACTATCGTCGCTTTACTCGTCGCCGCGTCCGTCTATCGCGCCTTAAGCGCTAGCTGGCGCATGCCCATGCGTGATCCGGCGGTACTCCTTGGCCTGCTGGCGTTGAGTGTCGCGCTGGGATGGGCGGTGCAGCGGGGCGTCAAGCGCACGGTCGGCAAGGCCATTTTCAATGGCCAGCAGACGGGTTGGCAGGCCAGGCTGGCGTTGCTGCGTTCAATCACCCGGGAATCGAACACGTTGATAAGCGTGTTGCTGCTCCTGGTCCTACTCGGTGCTGGCACCGTGTGGCTGGCGGGGCGCTCCGTGGCGCAGATTGTAGAAAATTGCACGGCCAACCTGCAGGCCCAGGTGGAGGTGCCTGAGGATGACAAGCTTGCTGCGCTGGTCGGCAAACCCGTGTGCACGTGCCTGGCACAGACCTTTCTGGAGCGCAATGGGGTGCTGCGCCTGGCCCTGTTCGAAACGCCCATGCAGGAAGTGAGCGGTCTGAAGGCGCTGACTCCTGCTGATGAGCAGCGTTGCCTCGCGCAGTTCGACCTGCTGCCCGAGGCGGGGCGTGCAGCCACGCCTTGAAGCCATCAACGGCTCCATCGGCAGCTGAAATGACCGGCGCCCATCGCGGCGCGGGAGGTGTTCATGTCCCATGATCTTGCCTTGCCAACTGTGTTTGTCGACCGTACCCAGGCTGGACGTTGCCTGGTAGAGCCACTGGCCCGGTATGCCGGCAGGCCCGACGTGATCGTGCTTGCACTGCCGCGTGGTGGTGTTCCGGTGGCCTATGAAGTCGCGACTGCCCTCAACGTTCGCCTGGACCTGCTGATGGTGCGCAAGCTCGGTATGCCGTTTCAACCCGAGTTCGCCATGGGGGCGATAGCCAGCGGCGGAGTAACCTTCCTCAATGACGACATGTTGCGGGCCTATCCGGTAGATCGCGCGGTGTTCGACGCCGTGGTTGCCAGGGAAACCGAGGAACTGGCGCGGCGCGAGCGGGCTTACCGGGGAGGGCGGCCAGCCCAGCAACTCAAGGATCAGGTGGTGATTCTCGTTGATGACGGCCTGGCGACCGGTGCCACGATGAGGGCGGCGATACAGGCTGCACGAGCCCAGTCACCGGCGCGAATCGTCGTCGCCGTCCCGGTCGCACCGCCAGAAACGCTCGAAGCGCTGTACGGTGAAGTGGATGAGCTGGTGTGCCCGCGCGTGCCTGAGCGGATGGTCTCGGTTGGCTATTGGTACCAGGATTTCCCGCAGACGTCGGACGAGGAAGTCATGACGCTCATGGCGCAAGCTGATCAGCAAGCACTTTGCCGGAGTGCCCCCCATGACTGAGCGCAGGGGTGAAGTTCGCACGCAGACGATGAAGCTGGCAAGTTGCGCATCGGCTTGTTCGGTGCAGGCACGGGGGCCACTGCGCTTGCCGGCGACGGGTTTGTGAAGTCCCTGCAGCGCGTATCCGCCTGATAGCGCTTCGCCGAGGCTCATACACCAAATGGATAGGTTTCGTCCTCAGGCTCAAGGTGCTGTTGTTTCGGCAAGGGCAGGGCAGTCACTGGCTGGGTCTGTTCGAACCAGAGCAGCGCATCGAACTGCTCGGCCAGCACCGCCTCGAAGTAGTGGCTCAGCCGTTCGCTCTCGGGGCGATAGATGACGCCGATGGCGCGTTCGAGTAGCGCCGTGGACAACACATGGCGCAACGCCTTGCGCCGTGGGTCGCGCCAGTCGCTCAGGCTGGCTGGCACGCCTGCGAGGCGGAACTGGTGCTCCCAGCTGTCGCTGCGCGAAGGACGGATTTCCTTGATCTGCATGTCGCCGTCCCAGTCATCGGCGGCGGCCACCTGGCCGCGGTCGGTGGCCATGCCGATCAGCACCGCGTCGTGCCCGAAAGCGCTGCGGCAAAGCTGGCCGATGGTGAACTGGCCTTTCCAGCCCATTTCCGTGGCTCCGGCATTGCCGATGTGTGAATTGTGTGCCCAGACCACGGCCTTGGCGTGGGGACCACGGTGTTCCAGCAGTGCGCGCAAGGTATCGAACATGTGCCGGTCGCGCAGATTCCAGGAAGCCGTCGAACCTCGGTAAATGGCGCGGTAGTACTGTTCCGCAGCGATGATTACACGGGCGTTCTGCGTTGCGTTGAAGAAGGCTTCATCATTGCGGACAAGCCCTGACAGTTGCTCGGCGAGCATGACATTCAACTGCTGGATCACCGGTTGCTCACAAGGCATGACGCCACCGCGCTCGACAAAGTGCCCGTACAGCGCGGGGTCGTCCTGCCACGGCGTCAGGCAACCGTAACGGCGGCGGGCTTCATGGGCCAGATGCGGATCGACCCGGTCCAGATAGGCCAGGACTTCATGGATGGAATTGCGCAGGCTGTAGACATCCAGGCCGCGGAATTCCACGCGGTGGTCGGTGGGCAGCAGGCGGTTGTGCCCGTGAAGCCATTGGGCGAAGGCTTTGACTTCGCTATTACGCCACATCCATGTAGGAAAACGGCTGAAAATATGGCGTTTCCACGCCGAGTGCGCCAAGCCTCGGACGTACTGATCGACATGCCCGGCATCCGGCCAGTCGGCCTCGACGGCGACGATGTTGAAACCATGCTGTTCGATCAGGCGCCGGGTGATCGCCGCGCGGGCGCGAGAGAACTCACTGCTGCCGTGGCTTGCCTCGCCCAGCAGGATGACGCGCGCGTCAGCATAGCGGTCGAACAGCGCTGCGAATGCCGGCGTATCCAGGTCCGGCAAAGGTTCGGCGTACTGATGAAGCACCGGGGCAATATCGGCAGTGTCGACCTGATACTGCTTGCCGTAGAGTTTTTCCATCAATGTCTTCGAAGGGCCGCTCATGGAAAGCCTCCCGTAATCGGGCCGCCGCGCATTGACCCGTCAGTGCGACGGCCCAGGGTTCAGATCAGGGAGAGCCGGTGGATGACCTGGCTGGGATCATCCGGGTCAGCGACGGTGGTGAACCCCGCCGCTTTGGCCAGCTCGCGCATCGCTTGGTTGGCTGCTGCATCAACCGAATACATCTGCCGCAAGCCCTTGGCCCGGGCATGGTCGACCAGGTGCTTGAGCAGCAGGCGACCCAAGCCATGGTGCTGCCAGCTGTCCATGACGGTAACGGCACACTCGCACTCGTCCTTGCCGCTAGCAGTGGCGTAGCGGGAAATGCCCACTTCCTGCAATTCGCCATCCACGTGGGCAAGGGCGACGTAAGCCGCCTGGCGATCCTGGTCGACCTTCATCAGCTGGTCGAGCATGGCTTCACCGGGCTCCCTGAGCTGGCAGAGGAAGCGGAAATGCCGCGATTCGGGCGACAGCCGTTCGATGAAGGCTTTTTCGCGTTCTCGGTCCTGGGCTTGCAAGGGCCTGATCAATACGTGAACGCCGTTTTCAAGGGCTTCGATCCAGTATTCACCCGAAGGTTTTGGGAACGAAGGCGTTTTATGCTCACGGGAAGTCTCGGCGGGCGCCATGGCAATGTCCTCTATGTCGAATGAACAAGGAAGTTCAGTTTCGGCAGCGGGCCCATCGCTGACTTGACAGTTGTCAATTGCTTCCCACATGACTTGTCAAACCGATAGAAAAAAGCGGGTATAGCCGGGGGTAGCGTCCAACCCTTGGTCGGACAGACCGCTAACGTTTAGTGGAACCGCTAACTTCAATAGATACACGCCTGCAAAAAAGCAGAGGCATCCTCATGTCAGGCCCTGCGGAAATGGGAGCAAAGCTCCAGGTCAAGTGCCTTGCGTGCTCGTTGAGCCGGCTTTGCCTGGCAGCCAGCCTCAGTGCCGACGAAGTGGCCAAGCTGGAGCGAATTGTCCGCCGTAACCGGCCGTTGAAGCGGGGTGAGTACCTGTTCAAGGCCAATGAACCCATGGAGCACGTGTATACCTTGCGCTCCGGGGCGATCAAGAATTTTCTGCTCGATGCCGAGGGCACCGAGCGGGTGATTGGCTTTCTCCTGCCGGGGGAAATGCTCGGGCTGGACGCTATTGGTGCCAGTTGTTACCGAAGCTTTGCCGTTGCCCTGGAAGTCTCGCTGGTCTGCGCCATCAGGCTGGACCAACTGGTGGACCTGTCCGGCCAGATTTCAGGGCTGCGCTATCAGTTGCTGCACATGCTCAGCCTGGGGATCCAGGGCAAGGACGAGCACCTGCGCTGCTGCCATGGGCGTGCCGAACAGCGGTTGGCGATCTTCCTGCTGGGCATGTCCGCGCGTTACCAGGCGCGAGGCTTGCAGGCTGATGTGTTCAACCTGCCCATGTCCCGTGGTGATATCGCCAACTACCTGGACCTCACGCAGGAAACGGTCAGCCGACTGTTCAGCCGTTTCGTCCATGCAGGTTTCATGCTGTGCGCCGGGCGTGAGGTCAGGCTCATCGACATGCAAGGCCTGGTCAACCTGACCCGCCTGGAGGAGCCCACTTGAGCGCGGCAAGCACCCGGTCATAGCGTTGCACAGGCCAGCTTTCGGGGGAGTGCCCCACCCAGATCGGGCGTGACACATGGTCTGTGCGTATCCAGATACGCTGCGCGGCTACGCCAGTTTGCCAGCACAACCGTGCCACTTGGCGCGCCACCTGTGGCGGCGCGCAACAGTACACCGTGTCCGGGCGGAAAGTGGTCAGCAAATGCCTGGTCTGCCACCAGCCACTGCTGTAGTCACGCGACAATGGCGACAGTGCCGACAGCCAGGTTCGACAATCGTCTGGCAGCAGTTCGGCCGCAATGCCGTCATGTGACAGCTGCAATTGTAACCAGGGCAGCCAGCAGCGAATCTCATCCAGCGCACCCAACAACGGCAGCAGGCCGTCGGCGCGACTGATGGCCAGCAACCTTGTGCTTTGCAGGGGCAACGGCCAAGCGCTGCCAAGCGGCCCGGAATAGTCGAGCAGCTCCCCCGCACGGCCCACGGGCTGCGCGCTCTGGGTGCTGACGATAAATTGCCCGGCCACGCCAGGTAGGGTCACGTAACTGCACGGCCAGCACTCGGTACGACCACTGAGCACGCAGTACTGGCCAGCCATTGCCTCGCCGCATGGCTGGCTGCAAAGGGCCAGGCGCACGAATTGCTGGATACCCAGGCCGGGCAATGTCTGGAGCAAGCGAACGCTGGCACCCTCGCGGTCCATGACTGCCTCGCACTGTAAGGATGACTTGCTGTAATCAGCCTAGACCGTGGGCAATCCGGCACTTTGATCAGGATCAAACCAGCGGGCGGCAGGGACTTCACGTTGTTGATAAAGGTCAAATGGGCTGCTGCCCCACGGCGCATGATCGAAGCGTCTCCCTGGGAGGCATTACTCATTCGAGGAGGTCGCCATGTCAGAAGTTGCCAAGAAAGTGCCTGTTACCCCCGCCGCCCCCCAGCCAACCAAAGCTTCGCCGCCCAGCGTCGAACCTTCGGAGCTGTGGCGGCCCTTCCAGCAATTGCGCCATCAGATCGACAGCCTGTTCGAGGATTTTGGACGGCGGCCGATGCGCATGCCGTTCAGCCACACACCGTTCGATGTCGAACCTTTCTGGCGGCGTGACCTGTTCACCCACGGCATGCCGGCCATGGACATCAGCGAGCTGGCCGAGGAGTACCGCATCAGCGCCGAGTTGCCTGGCGTGGATGCCAAGGATATCGAGATCAAGCTCGTCAATGGCAACCTGTTGATCCGGGGCGAGAAAAAGGAAGAAGTGGACGAAAAACGCAAGGAATATCACCTGTCCGAGCGCCATTACGGCAGCTTCGAACGGGTTTTCCAGCTGCCCCGTGGAGTCGACGCCGAGAAAATCGACGCCCAGTTCAACAAGGGCGTGCTGCTGGTGCACCTGCCCAAACGTGCCGAAGCCATCCATCCGGAAAAGGTGATTCCGATCAAGAGCGGTAAATGATCACCCACCCTCACTGCATCGAGGAGCAAGGAGGCTCCGCGTGTGGAGGTAGCCCATGATGTCCATTGGCAAATACTGCAAACGGGACGTGGTCACCGCATTACCCGGTATCTCCATCTATGCCGCGGCGCGCCACTGTCCGACGCATTCCGGTCGTCGATGATCTCGGTCTGCTGGTCGGAATCGCCACGGCGGACGACCTGATGGGCCTGCTGTCGGACCACCTGTACGAACTGTGACTGCTGATCCGTCAACAGAGCCGGCGGGAGGAAGATCTTCGCGGCGAAGACCTTTGAGCGCCCCGTGCGCGATGACGAAAGGAGGCTGGCATGAGTGATTTCCCCGGTACTGAAGAGCTCGAAAGCCTGGACGCCTATTGGCGGGCGGCGAACTACCTCACCGTTGGCCAGATCTATCTGCAAGGCAATGCCTTGTTGACCAGGCCCTTGACCTTGGCCGATGTCAAACCGCGGCTGCTCGGCCACTGGGGGACGTCCCCGGGGCTCAACCTCATCTATACCCATCTGAACCGGTTGATTCGCCAGTACAGCCTCAATGTGCTGTTCGTCACGGGGCCTGGCCACGGCGGTCCTGCCCTGGTCGCTCAGGCCTACCTCGACGGTACCTACACCGAGCTCAACCCATCGGTCGAGCGCAACGCACTTGGAATGGCCCGGCTCTTTCGGCAGTTTTCCTGGCCTTATGGCATTGGCAGCCATGTCGGCCCCCATGTGCCTGGCTCCATTCACGAAGGGGGCGAACTGGGCTATTCGCTGGCCCATGCCTATGGTGCCGCCCTGGACAATCCGCAACTGATCGTGGCGTGCGTCATTGGTGATGGTGAGGCCGAAACCGGGCCACTGGCTGCCAGCTGGCACTGCAACAAGTTCCTCAACCCCGCCCGCGACGGCGCGGTGCTGCCCATCTTGCATCTGAACGGTTACAAGATCGCCAACCCCAGCGTGCTGTCGATGATCAGCGAGGAGGAGCTGACCAGCCTCATGTATGGCTATGGTTATGATCCGTATTTTGTCGAGGGTGACGAGCCGATGGAGGTCCATCGCGCGTTGGCCAGGACGCTGGATGTCATCTACGAGAAGATCAGCCAGATCCAGCGCCTCGCGCGGCATGCCGAAGACCCGCAGGTGGTCGACAGGCCCTTGTGGCCGGTGCTGATTCTTCGTACCCCCAAAGGGTGGACGGGCCCCAGGTACGTGGATGGGCAACGCGTAGAGGGCACCTGGCGGTCCCATCAGTTGCCGTTGGCGGACCTTGGCAAACCGCCGCACCTGATGCAGCTGCAACAATGGCTGGAAAGTTACCGTCCCCATGAGCTTTTTGACGCACAGGGTACGTTGTTGCCTGAACTGGCCGCGCTGACCCCAACTGGCCGGCGACGCATGAGCGCGAACCCCCATGCCAACGGCGGTCTCTTATTGCGGGCCCTGGATTTGCCGCACTACGCCGATTACTGCGTGCCGATGCCGGGCCCTGGTCAGGTGCGGGCCGAGGCGACCAGAGTGCTGGGTGGTTATGTACGCGATGTCATGAAGAACAGCATTGCGTCGCAGAATTTCCGCCTGTTCGGCCCTGACGAAACGGCGTCCAACCGTCTGGATGCGGTATTTGAGGTGACCGACAAGGTGTGGCTGGATGCTCGGGCCAGCGATGATAGACACCTTTCGGCACAGGGGCGGGTCATGGAGATCCTCAGTGAGCACATCTGCGAGGGCTGGCTTGAGGGGTACCTGCTGACGGGCCGCCATGGCCTGTTTTCCTGTTACGAAGCTTTCATCCATATCGTCGATTCGATGATCAACCAACATGCCAAATGGCTCAAGACAGCTGCCGAGGTGCCTTGGCGCAAGCCGATCGCCTCATTGAATATCCTCCTGACTTCGCATGTCTGGCGGCAGGACCATAATGGTTTCTCGCACCAGGACCCGGGCTTGCTCGACCTGCTGGCAAACAAGAAGGCCAACCTTGCGCGGATCTATCTGCCACCTGACGCCAACTGCCTGTTGTCGGTGGCTGAGCATTGCCTGCGCAGCCGTGGGTACATCAATGTGATCGTTGCCGGTAAGCAGATGGAGTGGCAATGGCTCGATTGCGAAGCGGCCGCCGTGCACTGCCAATCAGGTATCGGGCGCTGGGGCTGGGCCTGCCATGATGACGAGATGCCCGAGGTGGTGCTTGCCTGCGCGGGCGATGTGCCGACACTGGAGGTACTGGCGGCGGTTACACTGCTGCAAGAGCAGGCTCCAGACGTGCGTGTGAGGGTGGTGAATGTCGTTGACCTCATGGCGCTGCAACTGTCGCAACAGCACCCTCACGGGCTGTCCGACAGCGATTTCAACGGGCTGTTTACCGAAGATCGACCGGTCATCTTTGCCTTCCACGGCTATCCGGCGCTCATCCACCGCCTCATCTACAAACGCGCCAATCCGCAACGGTTTCATGTCCGGGGATTTCGCGAAGAGGGCGCAACGACCACGCCGTTCGACATGGCAGTCATCAACAATCTGGACCGCTACCAGCTGCTGCTCGATGTGTTCGAGCGCGTGCCACGTTTGCAGCCCCAGCTCGAACAGGCCCGCGCCCGCTATTGGGCCACGATGGAGAAGCACAAGCTCTACCTCATCGAACATGGCGAAGACATGCCTGAAGTTGCGCAATGGCGCTGGACATCAGCGTCGCGAGCCTGAGCCCGCCTTACTTGGCCTTCCAGTACTTCTGCATTTCCAGGAACAGGAACGAGGCGGTCCAGGTGATCAGCACCAGGCCCGTCAGCGCCTGCAGGCCGGTGAGGTACTTGAGGTGGCCAGTGGGGGCGATATCGCCGAAGCCTATGGTGGTGTAGGTGGTGAAGGAAAAATACACGCAGTCCAGGAAACTGCCGTCGAAATTGCCGCTGAGCGTACCCCAGCCTGGGGCATGGGCCATCAGGTAATAGGCCAAGGCAAAACACCACACCTCCAGGGCATGGGCCAGCAGCGCGCCGAACACGCCTGCGACGATGCGAAAGCGGCTCCAGAGCTTGAGCCGAGGTAGCCAGTCATTCAGGCGCAGCAGGCATTCGTAATGAATGATCACCACCAGGATCACCACCAGCATATTGATCAGCGTGACAAAGAGCATCGCAGGTACCCTGGCCAGGATCGGCGGTTCATTTCGTGGCATCGACCAGCACATAGGTGGCGGGCTCATTGGCTTGCGGTTGCAACGCCGGGAATTCTTCGGGGGTGATGGTCTCCTTGGCCAGCAACAGACGCGCGCCTGCATCCAGGTCGTCGCGGCGCTGCTCCAGCAAAGCCCGGGCGCGGCCATAGGCTTCTTCGAGCAAGCCGCGGACAGCGAGGTCGATCTCGCGCGCAGTTTGCTCCGAGTAGTCCTTGCGCTCCTGACGCAACAGCGAGTCACCCAGATAGCCGGCTTGCTGGCGCTCAAGGACCGCCTGGCCCAGTACCGGGCTCATGCCGAAGCGGGTGACCAGCTGGCGGGCGATATCGGTGGCGCGCCCGAGGTCGTCGGCGGCCCCCGTGGAGACCTGGCCGAACACAAGGTGCTCGGCGGCGCGCCCGGCCATCAGCACGACAAGGCGGTCACGCAGCATCTGCGTGCTGATCAGGTAGCGGTCATCGGTCGGCCGTTGCAGGGTGTAGCCCAGTGAACCCGCGGCGCGGGGAATGATCGACACCTTGTGCACCGGGTCCATCGCCGGCAGGCTACTGGCGGCCAGGGCATGGCCCATTTCGTGGTACGCCACTACCTGGCGCTCGTCGCTGCGCAATACGCTGCCTTTGCGCTCGATGCCCGCCACCAGTCGCTCGACCGCAGCGGTGAAGTCCTGCAACTCGACCCACTGGCTGGACCGCCGGGTGGCAACGATGGCAGCCTCGTTGACCAGGTTGGCCAGGTCGGCGCCCGTCAGGCCCGGGGTGATCTCGGCAATCCGCTCGCAGTCCAGGTCGTCCTTGTAGATAATCTTGTGCAGGTGGACTTTCAGGATCGCCAGGCGGCCCTTGCGGTCGGGCCGGTCGATGAGAATCTGCCGGTCGAAGCGCCCGGCACGCAGCAGCGCCGGGTCCAGCACTTCAGGGCGATTGGTCGCCGCCAACAGCACCACGCCTTCCCGTGGGTCGAAGCCGTCAAGCTCGGCGAGCAACTGATTGAGGGTTTGCTCTTTCTCGTCATTGCCGCCAAAGCTGCCGACGCCGCGCATCTTGCCCAGGGCATCCAGCTCATCGATGAAGATGATGCAAGGCGCCGCTTGGCGGGCCTGGTCGAACAGGTCACGCACCCGGGCGGCACCCACGCCCACGAACATCTCCACGAACTCCGAGCCGGAGATCGAGAAAAATGGCACCGCCGCTTCCCCGGCGATGGCCTTGGCGACCAGGGTCTTGCCGGTGCCGGGTGGGCCTACCAGCAGCGTGCCCTTGGGCACATGGGCGCCAAGGCGCGCATACCACGCCTTGTTTTTCAGGAAGGACACGATCTCGGTCAGCTCGCCCTTGACGTCGTCGATACCGGCCACGTCGGCGAAAGTCACCTGGGTGTCGTGTTCGACGTAGACCCGCGCACGCGACTTGCCCACCCCCATCAACCCGCCCAACCCCTGTTTCTGCCCCAGGCCATGAAACAGGAAGTACCACAGCACCAGCATCATCAACAGCGGCATCAACGCGCCCATCACGGTCGCTACCGTGTTGTCCTCGACGACGCCAGAGAACGCGACTCCAGAGCGTCCCAGCTGCTCGCTCAGAGCCGGGTCGACGCGAACGGTGGAGAATACCGAGTGGCCATCGATCGGCTCCTGCAGCCTGCCGAGGATCCGCTCGTGCTCGATATGCAGGTCGCTGACCTTCTGCTGATCGAGTAATTGCAGGAACTGGCTGTAAGGAATGGCTTGCACGGCCGGCTGTCTGAACAGGCCGAACTGCACGGCAGCGAGCACTGCCAGGCCAACTGCCAGGAGGTAGAGCGTCCAGGGCTTATCCTTGTTCATGGCCATCGGTCCTCGGCGCGGCGGCGCTAGGCGATCAACAGATAATCTTCGACCTTACTGACGCCCGGCACCGACCAGGCCGCACGCTCGACCACTTCTCGCTCGCGCAGCAAGTGCACCTTGCCTTCCAGCTTGACCACACCACCGTCGACCGTGACGCGGATGCCTTCGGCCTCGATTTCGGCGCTGCGCTTGAGTGCGTCCTCGATGTGGCGCTTGATATCGACCACGTCGGCCCGGGCTTTGAGGGTGATGCGGTTGTGTACGCCAACCACACCCGACAAGCGCCAGATTGCCTGTTCGATCACTTCCTTCTGGTATTGCCAATCGAGCTGGCCTTCCAGGGTCACCGTCCCTTTTTGCACGGTGACCTGGATGCCCTCCACGTTGGCGTCAGAGCTCCAGGCGATGATGTTCAGGGCACGGCTGGCAATCGTGTCGTCAGCGGTACCTTCGAGCTTGTTCAGGCGTACCTCTATCTCCTCAGCCAGGCCGCGCACGCCTTTCATGGCCTTGACCGTGCGCTCGGCACTGACTTTCTGGGCGTAGCTGTTGACGTGCCCGGAGAGGGTCACCACGCCGTTCTGCACCGTCACACCGATGCTGGCTGCATTGATATCGGGTTTGAATTCCAGCTCTTCGAGCACAAGGTCTCGCAGGTCAAGGTCGTTCATGATCGGCTCCGGTAGCAGATAGGGTAGGGGCGGTGCCCTGAGTCTTTGTTTCTACCCTTGTGCCCCCCAGCGCGATTGATAAAGGTCAAACCGGGTGAACAGGCCGCTCGCGGTTGACAAATGTCAGGCGTTCGGCGCACGCCGCCATCGATACTTAGCGTGTCCTGGCCATGCACGAGGGTACCGACATGCGACGTTATGTGCTTTGCGGGTGGGCAAGCCTGTTGCTGGTTACCGCGTCCGGCTGCACGGCGTGGCGCGCCGAGGAATACGATGCGCGCCTGGAATCAGCGGAGAACAACGCCGCCACCGCAAGGTTGCGCGCCGATCAAGTGTGTTACCGCATCGATCTGGTCGAGCAGACCGCCAACGAGGCCCTAAGGCGGGCAACCCAGGCTCAGGACGAGGTGCGGCAACTGCGCCAGCAGGCCAGACGCAAGTAGCCCGCCATGCCACGTCGATGGCTCGACCTCGCACTGCTGGTGGTCTGCACGCTGGCCCTGCTGACTGGCGGCGTGGCCTATGCGGCGCAGCGGCCTGCCTGGGCCGCGCTGGTCTGGGCAACTGGTGGCCTGGTCATGGCCGGGGTCCTGGCGGTGGAAATGTTCAGGCGCCTAGCCCGGGGTGAGGCGGGTATCGACCTGATTGCCTTGCTGTCGATCACCGCCGCCCTGGCCCTGGAGAACATGCTGGTGGCTGCGGTGGTCGCGCTGATGCTGGCCACCGGCCGAGCACTTGAAGCGTTCAGCGTGCGTCATGCCGAGCGCGAATTGCGGGCGCTGATCGATCGAGCGCCGCAACGTGCCTGGATCCAGGAGCAAGACGGGCTGCGCGAAGTTGCGGTGGATCAGGTCAGGCCAGGGCAGGCCGTGCTGGTGCGCCTGGGTGAAATCGTGCCCGTGGACGGGCGCCTGCAGAGTCCCCAGGCCACCCTGGACGAGGCGGCGCTGACCGGGGAATCGTTACCCATCACTCGTCATTGCGGCGAGCCGGTGGCCAGCGGGGTGTGCAACGCCGGCGCGCCGATGGTGCTGGTGGCCACGCAGACTGCGGCACAAAGCACCTATGCCGGCATCGTGCGCCTAGCCGAGGCGGCACGCCAGTCACGGGCGCCCTTCGTGCGCCTGGCTGACCGCTACGCGCTGGCGTTCATCCCGCTGACGTTGCTGATCGCCGCGCTCGCCTGGTGGGCCAGTGGCGACCCGCAACGCGTGCTGGCGGTGCTGGTGGTCGCCACACCTTGCCCCCTGATATTGGCGGTGCCGATTGCCGTGCTGTCGGGCATCTCGCGAGCGGCGCGGCGTAGCATTCTGGTGCGCGATGGCGCGGTACTGGAGGCGCTCGCCGGGATCCGCCAGGTTTTTCTCGACAAGACCGGTACCTTGACCAGCGGCCATGCTCGGCTGCAATCGATCGAGCTTAACGGGGAGGGCGCGCCGCTGCAGATCTTGCAGTGGGCCGCGTCATTGGCCCAGGCATCCACCCACCCGATCGCTCGGGCTATTGTCGATGCGGCCCTCGCGCGGGGCCTGAGCCTGGCGGCGCCGCAACAGGTGCAGGAGGCGCCAGGCCAAGGGTTGGCCGGCCAGGTACAAGGCAAAGCCGTGCGCTTGGGGCTGCTGGCTTACGTGCAGCAGGGCAGGGATGCGGGCCCTTGGGCACAGGTGTGCTTGCAACAGCTGGACTATCTGGCCAGCAGTGGCAGTTTCGTAGCCGTGGACGGTGAATTGAAAGCGATGCTGCGGCTGGCCGACGATGTGCGTCGGGAAACCCCTCAGACCCTGCGCCGGCTTCGAGCCCGCGGCATCGACCAGATTGTCATGCTGACTGGCGACCGCCCCCAGACGGCGCAAATGATCGCGCTGACAGCGGGTATCGATGCGCTTCACTCTGGCCTCTCACCGCAGGACAAGGTCCGCCTGGTGCAGGAAGGTTGCCGAAAAGGTCCCACGCTGATGGTCGGGGATGGCATCAATGATGCGCCAGCACTGGCTGCCGCCGATGTCGGGGTTGCCATGGGCGCGTCCGGCGTGACTGCTTCGGCACAGTCAGCCGGCGTGGTCTTGCTGGTCGACAGGCTGGATCGTCTGATCGAAGCGCTCGACATCGCCCGACACACCGTGCACATCGCCCGGCAAGGCGTGTGGGTGGGCATGAGCCTCTCGCTGCTGGCCATGCTGTTCGCTGCGGCCGGCTACCTGCCTGCGGTGATGGGGGCGGTACTGCAGGAAGGCATCGACCTGTTGATCATCCTCAACGCCCTTCGCGCCCTCGGCCCGGTTGCGGGCGATGGCCACAACGGGTTGCCGACCGAGAGCCTGCAGCGCATGCAGGACGAGCATCGACAACTGGACGGGGTGTTGACCGACCTGAGCCAGATGGCGCGGGACTTTGCCAGCCGCCCTGCGGAGCAGGCGCGGGCCGACCTCGGGCGCCTGGTCGCCGCCCTGCATGGCTCGCTGGAGCGCCATGAGCGGGACGACGAGCAGCAGCTGTACCCCCTGTTGAGCCGCTACATGGGAGGCGAGGATCCGCTCTCGCCGCTCAGCCATACACACCGGGAAATGTTCAGGCTGATCCATTTGCTGACGCGCATGAACGAGGATTTCGCCCAGGCCGCCGCCAACCCGAGCGCCGACGAAATCCAGCACCAGCTCATACGCCTGGATACCTTGGCAAAACTGCATTTCGACCAGGAGGAGGCCTTGTACCGTTACCTTGACCAACATTGAACACCGCTGCAGGCATTTGCACGCTTGATAAAAATCAAGCGCCAAGGGCGGCGTTGACCGGATGCTGGCAGCAGCGGTCAATCACTGCCGGCCGAAAAGCCCCGTCTCGATGCAACCCGAGCGACCTGAGTGATCAGGCCGGCCCACCGTTGGAGGCCATCATGAGTCACTATCAACGGCTGTTGCTGATCATGCGTCCAATGCTGCACCAGGCGGTCGCCCTGGAGCAGGCTGTTGCACTGGCCAGATCGGCATCGGCCAGCCTGCACATCGTCGCCTTGCTCGAGTCATTGGACAAACTCTGGCTGCTGGAGTCCGGTAAGCATCAAGCGGAGCGGGAGGCTTATCGGCTTGCTCAGCATGAACAGCTGGAAGCCCAGGCAAACGCACTGCGTGCCTCCGGCGTGCAGGTGACGACCGAGGTGGCCTGGAGTAACGACCTGCAGGATGACATTCTGCAGCACGTGCTGGAGATGCAACCGGACCTGCTGCTCAAGCAGGTCGAGCATGAGCCTGCGCTCAAGCGCGCCTTCTTCACGCCGCTTGACTGGCAACTGTTGCGCCACTGCCCGGTCCCGGTCTACTTGCTCGGTGCCAGCCAGCCGGCGTTGCCGCGCCAGATCGTGGCGGCGGTGGACGTGGCCGACACCTCGCCAGAGGGGCAAGCCCGAAATGACAGCATCGTCCAGCAGGCCGGTGCTTTGGCCTTGCAGACAGGGGCGCAACTGGACCTGCTGCACGCCTGCGATCTGTCGATGGCCTACATGGGCGATATGGGGTATGCCGCCTGGGCCATCGGTGACATTGCCGAGCCCATGCGCCAAGCGCTGGAGGATGATTTCAGGAAACTGGCCGAACGCTTCGGCGCACCACCGCAACGTTGCCATTTCGTGCTGGGGCGCCCGGTCGCGGTGCTCAGCGCATACGTCGAATCACAGCCGGTGGAGGTACTGGTCCTGGGGCGGCCCATCGCACGGGGACTGGACCGTCTGTTCGGCAGTACCACCGAACATGTGTTGTACCAGGTACCTTGCAACATCCTGGTAGTGTAGGAACGTGCGGATGACTACGCCATGGGCGTGAGGCGCTCGGCGACCAGGGCGCTGGTGGCGACGATGTCCAGCCGGGCCTGGCAAGGGGCGGGCAGGCGAAAGGGCTTGATGCTGTCGGCGACCAGGATGCGTTCGAATATCCCGTTTTGGAACAGCGCCCCGCGCTGCTGAAGCTGCGGCGGCGTAGGCTATCCTGCAGCCGCACCGGGAGGTGCCCGATGAGCCCGTATCGCCGGATTTTGCTGATCATGACCAAGGCTCAAGCCAATGCCGCGCTGGACCGGGCCATGGCCCTGGCTGCGGCGTCTGGTGCTTCCCTGCACGTGCTGGGTATTCATGAACCCGGCGAACTGCGCCTGCGCCACGAGTTGCCGACACCCCCGCTGCCTTGCGTTTCATTCGTGCACTTCAGCA
The DNA here is from genome assembly GCF_052044625.1 of Pseudomonas sp. 22515. Lineage (NCBI taxonomy): Bacteria > Pseudomonadati > Pseudomonadota > Gammaproteobacteria > Pseudomonadales > Pseudomonadaceae > Pseudomonas > Pseudomonas sp. 22515. The sequence continues at coordinate 43,804 of NZ_JBQENN010000005.1, read as the reverse complement.
CAGCGCTCAAGGCGCTGCTCGATGAACAGCCGGCAAGGGGGGCACGCCCAGGTTTCGAGGCCGTGGAAACCTCCGATCCCCGAGACCTGGTGCCGGCCTGCATTGCCCGCTATGCGCCTGACCTGGTGATCAAGGACTGCTCGGGCTGTTCCCTGATCGATCAGCGGGCCCGGACTTCACTTGACCAGGTACTGTTGCATGGGAGCGAGGTGCCGTTGATGTTCGTACCGGCGAATGCCCCAGCCATGCCAGCTAGCGTGCTGGTCGCGGTGGATGTATCCCACGCCTCGCCGCTCAATGACGCACTGGTGATGGCCGGTCAGCAACTGGCAACACAATGCCAGGGCCCGCTGAACCTGCTTTCGGCTTACGACCTGCCAATCGCCATGCTGGCAAATCCTGACCTCGCCGGCCCTTGGGCGGATGAGGTGCGGGAATCGCTGCAGTTGCCGTTCGATGCGTTGGCCGATGCCCACGGCATCGCCCACAACCATCGATTCTTCAGCGAAGGTGCGCCGTTGCGTGTCATCAAGTCTCATATCGCAGCGCTGGGAGCCGATGTGGTGGTGGTCGGCGCCGTGCAGGCCAGGCGTTGGGCCAAGCTGATCGGCGATACCACCGAGCGGCTTGTCAGCCATGCGCCGTGCAGCATCCTGACGATCAGGCCTGCACCTGGCAGTTGAATCAGGCGGTATCGCCTGTTCGGCCATGGCGCACCACCTCCACGCAGAATTGACCTTCGTAGGGGGGCACATGGCATTCGACGATATCCTGCGCCGCGACCTGCAGATGAATGCCGACGATATCGGCATGCACCGGTTGGTGGCAGACGTGGCGGTCGACGAGCACCGCGCTGATGATGTGGCGCGCACCCAGTTCGGCGAGGTAGGCGCAGGTGCGTAGCAGAGAGTGCCCTTCGTAGAGCACGTCATCGACCACCAGCAAGGTGGTTGCGGCAAGGTCGAGCTTGGCGAGTTCAGGGTTTTCGGTGAGTTGAGTATGGGCATGCAGGAGGCTCAGGTCGTCTGCATAACGCTTGACCTTGATCGGGTAGAGCGGCAAGGGCGCAGCACCGGTGAGTGCCTGCAGGTGCAGTTGCAAGCGCTGCGCCAGCGGCTCACCACGCCGCTGAATGCCTACCAGTGCCACTTCGGACGCAGGCAGACAGGCCATGGCCTGGCGGGCCATCGAACGCAGCACGCTGTCCAGATCGTCTTCGTCATACAGGCGGACCCTCGATGGAGCGGGGCGATTCATGGTGTTTCTCCTTTATTGGATATCACTGGGCGGGAGCCTACCCGGGCACCTTGAGGTGGGCTTGATAAAAGCCAAGTGATAGCCAGCCGAGTCCGGGCCAGGAACCTGAGTTTCAGTGCATCGCGGATTACTGCATCTACCAGACGGGCGCAGGCACCCATATCCTGCTGATGACACTGATGGGCCATGGCCGGCACGCGAGATCTTTATTACCCGCATAGTTGACCTAAGATAACTTCTGCCGCCTTTCAGATCGTCGCGTTGCGCGGGCAGTGATAGCGTTGCTACATACGCTTTTGATCCCGAGGCGTGGCCATGTATCAGAACCTGGCTGTTCTGGCCGCCTTGCTGGTGCTGTACGCCAGCCTGGCCGGTGCGCTTGAGTCCAAACCTGTCAATGGGCCGCTGTTGTTTCTGCTGGCAGGCCTGGTGGCAGGCCCCTCTGGGCTCGGGTTGTTGAACCTTTCGCTGGACCGCAACGATCTTCGCTTGCTGGCCGAGCTTACCCTCTCAATCGTCCTGTTCAATGATGCCGCCAAAGCCAACCTGGCCCAATTGCGGCAATCCCGTAGCCTGCCCTTGCGCTTGCTGACCCTGGGCCTGCCGCTGACACTGATTGCGGGCTGGCTTGCCGCCTGGCTGATGTTCCCACGGATGCCCTGGCTGGAGATGGCGCTGTTGTCGACCATACTGGCCCCGACCGACGCCGCCCTCGGCAAGGCCGTCGTGAGCAACCCCGACGTTCCGGCCGATGTGCGCGAGAGCCTAAATGTCGAAAGCGGCTTGAATGACGGCATTTGCGTGCCGGTACTACTCTTGCTGTTGGCATTGTTGACGGAGGCTCACTCGACGATGCCTTTTGCCTTGGCGGGCTACTTCTTCCTGGAGGAGTTGGGTATCGGAGTTCTCACGGGGGCGGCGCTTGCGCTGTTGGTAGGCGGGTTGTTACGTCTGTCGCAACGCCATTGCCTGCAGATCGAGGCCTGGCAGCAACTGGTGATGCCCGCGCTGGCATTACTGAGCTTCGCCAGCGCTCAGGCACTGGGGGGCAGCGGTTTTATCGCCGCGTTCTGCGCAGGGCTGCTGACAGGTTACCTGTTCAAACGGGAAACCCAGCCGTTGATCGTCACCGGCGAGTCGTGCGGTGAAGCGCTGTCGCTGCTGACCTGGGTGGTGTTTGGCGCCTATGTGGCGCCCAAGGCTTCGCAGATCATGGCGCCCTCCGTCTGGTTCTACGCACTTTCGAGCCTGTCGCTGGTGCGAATGCTGCCTGTCTGGCTCAGCCTGGCGGGGAGCACACTCAGCGCCGAGAGCCGCTTGTTCATTGGCTGGTTCGGCCCTCGTGGGCTCGCGTCCATCGTGTTCGCGATACTGATACTGGATGCGCCGTTGCAAGAGGCTGGCACGATCATCGCGTGCACCATCGCTTGCGTTCTGCTCAGCGTGGTATTGCACGGCATGAGTGCACTGCCGGGGGCGCGGCGGCTGGGGCGCAGCGCACGAGAATGAGGGTGTGACAGGGGACCGACCGGTTTCATCAAGGCATGTACGCGCAGAAGCGCAGAAGTCATCCAGCAAAGAAAATGGGCTTGGTGGCTGGCAGGGGCGGTCATACTGATCTTGTTTACCACATTGGCCAATCTTGGCGGCTCCTACATTATCGGCTGGCTGGGAGCCATCAGTGTATGGGGCGTGATTGAACCCGTTGCCGGTCTGAGCCTGATCGGTTGGTACTGGGTCAGCCCCACGCGCTTTCAAGAGGCCTGGAACCCAATGCATATACCCGTCGCACAGGCTGTTACCAGCAGCATCCCTCTGACGCTATCGGTGGCTGGCCATGGGCCCGAAGGGCCGTCGCGATGGGGTGGATTCCAGCGGTGCAGGCTCAGCGTTAAGATGGAACCGGTTCATTTCTGCAGTTGGATAGGGAGCACTGAAATGGTGGTTGATATGGCTGCCTTCACACCGTGGTCGGCTCTGGCAGGCGGAGCACTAATAGGCCTGGCCGCCGGGCTGTTCGTGGTGGCGAACGGGCGCATTGCCGGTATCAGCGGTTTGCTCGGCTCGCTATTGCAGCGCACGGGAGAAGGGCGTGGCGAGAAACTGTCGTTTCTGCTGGGCATCATCGCGGCGCCACTTTTGTGGCGAGCGTTCTCGGCGATGCCCACGGTACATTTCAGTACGGCCCCCTGGTTGCTCATGGTCGCAGGGCTTCTGGTGGGCGTGGGTACCCGCTATGGCAGTGGCTGTACCAGTGGCCATGGTGTGTGTGGCCTTTCTCGCCTGTCCCCTCGCTCGGCGGTGGCCACGTTGTGCTTCATGGCAGCCGGCTTTGCCACCGTCTTCGTGGTTCGCCACCTTTACCCAGGAGCATGAAATGACCCGGATCAGCGCATTCATCGCGGGGTTGCTGTTCGGCATGGGGTTGTTGCTATCGGGCATGGCAAACCCCACCAAGGTACTGGGGTTTCTCGACCTCGCGGGGCAGTGGGACCCGTCACTGGCACTCGTCATGGCGGGCGCCATCGGTGTTGCACTGCTGCCGATGGCGTGGGCGCGTCGGCACGCTGTGTCCTTGCTCGGCGGCGCGATGCAGTTGCCTGCCCGACGCGACATTGACCGACGGCTAGTGGGTGGCAGCCTGATCTTCGGCATTGGCTGGGGGCTAGCCGGGGTGTGCCCAGGGCCGGCCCTGGTGCTGCTGGCCGGGGGGTTTTGGCAAGGCTGGCTGTTTGTGGCAGCGATGCTGGCCGGCATGGCGCTGTTCAATGGGCTGGAAGTGCTTAGTAAACGCCGCCAGGCGTAAAGCAACCTGCGGCCGTGCCGCGTAGACAACAGCGGGTGGGTTTCATTGGGTGAGGGCAGAGGAGACAACCCCGTTGCCCTTACCGGCGACATGGAACCACCAGTTACCATTGCCATCTCGACGAAAGTCGCCCATTGAAGGCGGGTGAGGGCGGGGCCAGTTGCATAGTCGTCTGTAACCCTCGGCCGCGCTCAGGGGGCGGGGAAGGAGGCCAGGTAGGCTCGCACCCTCGGCTGTTTTTCGGTCAGCTGCTGGAAATTCAGCATCAGGAAGCACCGGAACTTTCGAAGACAGGGTGGTCACGATGAAATGGGACAACCTGAATAAAGAACGGCGCTGAGGAATACACAATATCCCGGCCTGAGAGTTATCGGATATTGAGGGAAGCGTGAAGGGCACTTTCCAGACAGGCTATGCGTATAACTCAACTAAATATTCATTTAGTCGAGTTGGGTCGCGCGCTTACATAAAAGAAGGGTAGTTTGGTATTTATTGCTCGACAATGCAACCGACTGGCTTTATCTCAGGTTCTCTGGGTTGTCGGGCTGCGGGCGCACGCTGATATCGGACAGCTTCGTGGCAAACTGAAGCGCTCAGGTAGCCTGGAGTTGGGCTTTGAGGATACAGAATGGCTGGCGTGCACCCGCGCGCCAGGCAAATTAAACGGGTGTACTGACTGAGACAGAGCTGTACAGGGCGATTATTTCGACCGATTTTATCGTTTATTGAGTGAGTAAACCGCTCTAGGTTGAGAGGTTGCCAAGGTTAGGCGACAGCATCTATTGGGATTGATCTGGGCATTAGGCTACTGAAAGGTCGTGGCGTCTGTGCAAATCAGAGCCAAATGCGATTGGACAAACCCGGTTCTACAAATATCTCATGCTTTATTGCGTGTTCGGAACCGTACAGGATTGACAGCGCAACCGCAGTCACTCGAGGCCATCGCGCTTAAAGTTTCTTCTGATTTCACAGGTTCGACCTCTGGTCAGAAAAAGGAGTTCGCGCCGATGCTTGTGTTTTCATCGATGAGTAAGCATACGCGGCCTTCGCAAGTCTTCAGAAATAGCAAAGGCGCTGGCACGGTTGCTTAACGCAGTTTACGTGGCTGCAGTAACACATAGACGTAAATCGACACCTTAATGACGAGGCTCGTCGCGCCAGGAAGCGCCTTGTATCCATGGCATCGGGGGACAGAAGCGTTGAATGGGTCTGCGGCTGTGAGAGCGATCCGAGCAGCAAGATGGATTGGAAGGAGGCAAAAAATCGGCCTAGGTCGATTTACTTTCGAGATTAGGGTAAGAGGCTTCCGTGTACCGTCACAGCTGGAAAGGCGCCTGAGCTGTCATGTACCTGGCTTTAAATCTGCCCACCCAGCGGTACCGGTGACTAATACGCAGTTATGCATAATGCATATTATGTTAAATCGAATGTTATGTCAGATCGATGCGCGGCCCGTGTCTGTTTCCGCTAACCTACACATCGGAGTTTTTGTTCATACTGGTACTGTTCTCTCTTGCCGAAACAGGCGTGGCGCCGCAAGCCCCTGTGATCACCGTACCCGCTAACTGATGTGACAGTCATTATCCATAACCCGCCAAGGTCATATCAAAGGCGCTGCCGGTTGGACGAAGTGAAATAGGCAAGGATCATTGATCTTTATCAATTGTTAACGGTTAATCGAGTTCACGCTGATAACGACGCAACGCCGCACCGCCACGGCGTACCCGCCGTAAGCAATCCATCGTCGATTACCAGTTGGCGATAGCACTGTTCGATGGCCCTTTCCCGGGCTTTGAACCTGCCAACCTGCTGTCAAGATCAAGCGAGACTGCCAGGTGCGCCCACCCTGCAGAGTTTACGTAGTCAAGCATTGAACATTAGCCCCCTATTCGGCCACGCGTTGCACGTTGCCGGACCAAGGTTCAAAACATTGAACGCGGCAAGGAGTTTGCGATGGCTGATTCAAGCAAAAAAATGAGCCTGGTCGGGCTCACGACGCTGGTGACAGTCAACATGATGGGTTCGGGGATCATCATGTTGCCTACCAACATGGCTCAACTGGGTGCCGTCTCGCTGTTGTCGTGGCTTTTCACGGCAATCGGCTCGATGGCCATCGCTTATTGTTTTGCCCAGTGCGGCGTCTTCTGCTCACGCTCTGGCGGGTTGTCCGCCTACACCGAAGAGGCTCACGCGAAGTCGGGTTTTTTCCTCTGCTCGTACCTGTACTTCCTGTCTCTGGCCATCGCCAACGTAGCCGTGGCCATCTCTGCGGTGGGCTACATGACCGCTTTCTTGCCCTGGCTGGGTAGTGGTGCCATCCCGTTGTGCATAGGCACCATCGGGCTAATCTGGCTGACCACCTTCGCCAACTTCGGCGGCCCCGGCATCACCGGCAAGATCGGTGCTTTCACGGTCTGGGGCGTGATCATTCCGGTAGCGGGCCTTTGCATCATCGGCTGGTTCTGGTTCAAGCCCGATGTACTGGTCGCCGCCTGGAACCCTAACGATCTGCCGATTTCCGAGTCCATCGCCAAAGCCATTCCTCTGACCCTGTGGGCGTTCCTGGGCATGGAGTCGGCGGCCCAAGCCACCGATGCCGTGGAAAACCCCAAGCGCAACGTGCCACTGGCCTGCCTGTTCGGCACCTTGGGGGCTGCCGGTGTCTACATACTGTCGACCACCGTCATCCAGGGCATCATTCCCAATGCCGATCTGGCCAAGTCCACGGCGCCCTTCGCGCTGGTCTACGCCACGATGTTCAATCCGTTGGTAGGCCATATCGTCATGGCCCTGGCGGTCATGGCGTGTGTCGGCTCGCTGCTGGGGTGGCAATTTACCTTGGCACAAACTGCCAAGATGACCGCCGACCAGAACCTGTTCCTCAAGTTCTTCAGCAAGGTCAATGCCATGAACGCCCCTGTCGTCGGCATGATCGTCTGTGGCGTGCTGCAAACCTTGATGGCCCTGTCGACCATTTCACCGGATGCCGCCGCCCAGTTCAGCAAGCTGGTCAACCTGGCGGCGGTGACTAACCTCATCCCATATTTAACCGCGCTGACTGGTCTGCTGGTCATCATGTACAAGGCCGGTGTCTCAACGACGATCTACGCGCGCAACCTGGTAGTGCTGCTGGTTGCGGTGACGTACTCCTTGTATGCCCTGTATGCCTGCGGCAAGGATGCGGTCATGGGCGGCACCCTGGTACTGGCCTTCGGTTATCTGCTCTACGGTTTCCTCGCCAAGCGTTTCACCGACACGCTGCCAGCCGAACAGGCCGGGGCCGGCAATCCTTAGGCGCGGCAGCCAGGACTGCACAGACATCTGCATACGGGGAAACCGGACATGAACGTACCATTCATCAAAACCACCCGTTTTTTGCTCGCTCTGGCGTTTTTGGCGCTGCCTTTGATGGCCAGTGCCTCCACACTTGAACGCGTGCGCAGCAGCCACAGCTTCACCATGGGCTACCTGCCAGACCTGGCTCCCTTCAGCACGCAGGAAGGCGACAAAGCCAGCGGCTATGCCATCGAGCAATGCCTTAAAGTTGCAGACAAGCTCAAGCGCGAACTTGGCCTGCCGGACCTGCAAGTGCGCTACCAGCCGGTTACGGTTTACGACCAGGTCAGTGCGGTGAGCCAGGGGAAAGTCGATATTCTCTGCACGCCGACTCCGCCCACTCTGGAACGGCGCAAGACGATCAGTTACGCCATACCGATCTACACCGCCGGTCTCTCTGTCGTGGTGCGCAAGGATGCCCCCGAATCGCTGCTTAATGTACTCAATGGCAAAGTCGCCAATAGCGGACCGACCTGGCGAGCAAGCATCAACAGTGGTCTGGCCAACCACACATACGCCACCATTGAGGGCGGTATAACCGAAGACTGGATTCGCGAAAGGATGCGCCTGCTTGGTGTAATCGCTTCACTGGTTACAGTGGCCAACAACGATGAGGGCATCAAGCTGGTCGCCGACGGCAAGGCGGACGCGTTCTTTGCCGAGCGTATGTTGCTGAAAAACCAAATAGCCAAGGAAGGGGCTCCCAAAAACCTGATGCTCATGGACCGCATATTCGAGTACTCGCCGGTGGCGATGATGGTGGAGCGCAATGACGAAGACTTCCGCCTGCTGGTCGATACGGCCTTGAGCGAAGCCTATCGTTCGGGCTCCATTGAAAAGGACTACGACAAATACTTGGGAGGGACCAACGATATCGTGAAAAAATTGTTCAGGGTGTATGCGTTGCCCGAGTGACATCCATCGCTACAGGCCGTCTGCGAGCAGCCTTCCAGGCACTGCATGAAAAGCCGTCTCAAGGCTTTTCATACAGACGCTAACCTTGGCCGCAGGTCAGTAGCAGATACGCCATTTCCTGAGCGCGGCAAGTGTCGAGGAAACCATGGGGGATTCAGCCTGCTCATCCACAGGCAAAAGAAACGGCCTTTGAGGTCGTTTCTTTTTTTGCGTCTTTGATCGAACTTAGGAAACCCAAGACTCGACCACATCAGATCCATATTGAGCCTTCCACTCCTTCAGCAGTTTGTGGTTGCCACCTTTGGTCTCGATGATCTCGCCGTTGTGCGGGTTCTTGTACTGCTTAACCTGACGAGCGCGACGAGGTGCTTTCTCTGCGGCAGCAGGTGCGGCACGGCGACTGGCCTGTGGATCCAGAAGGTTGATGATGTCACGAAGGCTATAGCCATATTTGCCCAGCAGATCGCGGAGTTTGGTCTCAAACTCGATTTCTTTCTGAAGCTCACGGCTGCCTTTCATGGCCTCCAGTTCGGCCAACTGGGCGGCCAATTTTTGCTCAAGTTGTCTAAATTCTGCCAGACGCGACATGGGGATACTCCGAAGTTGGACAGGTGACCTTTAGTGCATCCTAACGCAGTTTAAATTCAAACCGAAATGAAAATCAGGGCCACCTGCCCCACTTGCCTGCTGCAGAGCAAGCGCCACACCGCCAATTTCTCATTTAGAGATGCCTGAATTTGAAACCCTCCAGCCTGACCTTGGCGAGTAGAAAGTTATCTACGCTGACACGCGCCAGCGCTGCATGGTCCACTCAGCCGACATTACGACTACCGCAACTGACAGAGCCTAGAACTCCACCCTCCCCCGACCCGCCTTGACAGCGCTGCGCCTGGCTTTTCCTTCGAGGCGGCGGGTCTTGGAGCCCAGGGTCGGCTTGGTGGGGCGACGTTTCTTATCGGTCTTGCCAGCGGTGATGATCAACTCGGCAAGACGCGCCAAAGCGTCCGCACGGTTCTGCTCCTGTGTGCGGTACTGCTGGCCCTTGATGATCAATACGCCGGCGCCGGTGATTCGACTGTCATGCAGCGCCAGCAGCCGCGCCTTGTAAAACTCGGGCAACGATGAAGACGGGATGTCGAAGCGCAGGTGCACGGCGCTGGACACCTTGTTGACGTTCTGCCCGCCCGCGCCTTGCGCGCGGATGTAGGTGAGTTCGATTTCGGCATCCGACAGATGCACGTTGTTGGAGATGGTCAACATGATAGGGCCCTTTTCATTCCCCATTATCACAGACTGCGCCGCTGTCCCATAGGACAACACATAATGCTCTGTTCGTTCAGGGTCATCGTGAGCGCCACAACGCAGAAAGCTGCACCTGAGCGCTAGGCCAGCGCGTACAAACTGAACCTGCGGGGACAACTGACCGAGTGTGAAGGCCCAAGAGGCGGTCGTTACTGGATTGCCTCGACCACTGACATCACCCTCTCGGACGAGTCCCCATGGCGTTCGTAATCGGACGCGCAGGCCACGATGCCATGCTTGCGGAGCGTGTCCTTGCCCAGCCGTTCAGCGAACGTAATTATTCAATGAGCGTTAGCGGACGCTCGGGTTTTCCAAAGCGAAAGCAACACGCCGCCAATCAGAAGGCCGATGGTAACGCTCAACGATATTTCGGCGGGTACTTTACCCACCACGTCATGAAGGAAGATTTTAGCGCCGATAAAGACAAGCACCAGAGCCAGCGCGTACTTAAGGTAAACAAAGCGACTGATCATCGCAGCCAATGCAAAATAGAGCGCTCGCAAGCCGAGAATAGCAAAGATGTTCGACGTATAAACGATGAACGGGTCCTGTGTGATTGCAAATATTGCAGGCACGCTGTCAACAGCAAACACTAAATCTGCACATTCAATCAGGACAAGTGCAAGGAATAGTGGCGTCACCCATAGCGTTCTTTTTCCTGATATGTCAGGCAAGCGAACCACAAAGCGTTGACCGTGCAATTCTTTGGTAATGCGTAGGTGTGTGCGCAGGTATCTGACGAAACGGTTGTTTTCCAAGTCAGGCGCATGATCGACGCGAGCGAATAGCATCTTTACCCCGGTGAAGACCAGGAACGCGCCGAAGCAGTAAAGTATCCAACTAAACTGGGCGATGAGCGCAGCCCCGAGGCCGATCATGATAGCCCTCAAGACGATGACCCCCATGATCCCCCAAAACAATACTCGGTGCTGGAACTCCCGAGGAATGGCCAGAAAACTGAAGATCAGCGCAATAACGAAAACGTTATCCATTGACAGGGATTTTTCAATCAAGAAACCTGTCACATAGTCCATGCTGGCGTCGCTGCCTTTCTGGAAATACACCCAGACCGCGAACAGAAGGCCCATACTGATGTAGCCCGCAGACAGCAACAAGCTCTCTTTGACTCCAATTTCCCGATTGCCGCGATGGAGCACACCTAAGTCAAGCGCCAACAGTGTTAGCACAACAGCGAAAAAGGAAAGCCAAAGCCAGAGGTCAGTACCAAGAACGTCTTGATTGAGATACGCATTAAGGGCAGACATGAGCCCCTCCTGTATAGTCGTAGTTCAACAACTATGACTCCGACATGGCGGTATAACCGTCAGAGGGGCCCGGCGTCACGAAGAAAGAATTTATCGGGCGCGAGTAGGCTGCAAGTAGAAAACATTTACAAATCATGTCCATGACAAGCTAAAACGCATGTAGTGGAAAACTCATTTCGGACACCTGATAGCACCCGGCTCAATGATGCCCCGCACGTTATCAGCGCTTCATTGGAGCAAAGCGGCATTTGCTCGCGATCAAGCGCCACTTCACGGTCAACCCGATGCAGCGCCTTCCGTCGCTCAGCGGGCACCCGCTACGCACGCCAGTGCCGAACATTGGGTGAACAATCCAAAAAGGCATTTCACCATGACACCAGCAAAACCTTTTACGTTACTGCTTGCACTCTGCCTGGGCTGCGCTTCACCACTTGCTTCGGCCGCCACAGACCTGAACCATCAGCGCGCCCCTGGCATGCAATCGAACGACAGTGGACAAATGAACGACCAAGGCGGAGCGACTGGCTCGGGAGCACCCGCCGATGGAATGGGTACGGGTGATGGCGGCACTGACGACAATGGGACGAACAATACCGGAGGTGACGGTACCGACAGCGATTCGGGAACCGGCAGTCATGGCGCTGGTAGTAACGGCACAGACGCGGGGGTTGGTGGCAGTGGCTCAAACGGAAGTGGATCACGCGCAGGTTCCGGCACTTAGCTGATAGGGCCGATCGCCAGGGATCACCTGTCCATCACCCGGAGCGTCAGTTCTACCCTGGTTTTCAACCGTTCATGCAACCCATGCAGGAGTAAATACCATGCCACGCGGGGACAAAGACAAGTACACGGACAAGCAAAAACGCAAGGCCGAGCACATCGAGCAATCTTACGAGGACAAGGGCGTGGGCAAGGATGTAGCCGAAGCACGCGCCTGGGCCACCGTCAACAAGCAATCCGGAGGCGGTGAAAAACACGCAGGCTCGGGAAGCAGGACACCGTCGCACGCGAAGAAGACCGCACGCTCGGATTCGGCCAAGCGCGCCGCTGAATCTCGCCAGGGGCATTCGCGGACGTCGCACGCGTCGCTGGAATCGCAAAGCAAGGAAAGCCTTATGAAAGAGGCACGCAGCAAAGACATCAAGGGGCGCTCGACCATGACCAAGGCACAGCTGATTGAAGCCCTGCAGAAACACGGGTGACTGCAGAGAATCGTCATAGCGCAAGGCCCGCGAGCCGCGCACTCATCGCCAATGCGTCATTAACGCGCCCCTGATGCCGCTGACCGGGTCTTGCTCGGGGAGCGGAACCTTGGCGATGCGCGCCAACGCGCGATTGTGCGCGGCACTGTCGGGCCGCTGAATGTCATAGTCCTCCTGCCCATGAGGATAGGCGCCAACCACCAGGAAGTCATCGCTGCATTCGATGCGGCGATGACCAGTGCCTGCCGGCAGTACCAGCACGTCCCCACGTTTCACGCTCACGCTCTGCCCGCACTCTCCGCCCAGCGTCAACCGGGCCCACCCGCAAGCAATGCCCAGTGCCTCATGGGCGTTAGGGTGAAAATGGTGATAATCGAAGATCCCCTCGCGCCAGAGCGGGGTCCATTCGTGCGCTGCAAACAGGACCTCGAAGGCACTGGCCCCCGAGGGAACAAGCGGCAGCCGGTAGAACAGTACGGGAAAACGGCTATTGGGCGTCGCGCCGTCGTCTTCGAAATACAAGGCCTGCAGGCTGACATCCGCTGTATCCATGAGCGTCATAGTGCGCACCCTGATCATGTCATCGGTTCACTTTCGAACCCGTCGCCTGTCGTCGGGTTCCAACTGGCAGATCGGTGCACATACCGTTGAAACTTTCGCCGCACGTGCCAAGTCCAGACGCCTATCAACAACTGAACGGGAGCAGGTAATGACCGGCACGGTAGGCGACTTTTTGGTGGAGCGTCTGTATCAATGGGGAGTGCGGCGCATCTTCGGTTACCCCGGCGATGGCATCAATGGGATGTTTGGCGCGCTGGGTCGGGCCAATGGCAAGATTGAGTTCATCCAGGCCCGCCATGAGGAAATGGCCGCTTTCATGGCCAGCGCCCATGCCAAGTTCACCGGCGAGCTTGGCGTTTGCATCGCCACCTCTGGCCCAGGCGCCTCGCACCTGCTTACCGGCCTGTACGATGCACGCATGGACCATCAGCCGGTGCTGGCCATCGTCGGCCAACAGGCCCGTGCCGCACTGGGTGGGCACTACCAGCAGGAGCTGGACCTGCTGTCGATGTTCAAAGATGTAGCCGGCGCGTTCGTCCAGCAGGCCTCTACACCGGAGCAGGTGCGCCACCTGCTAGATCGCGCTGTTCGTACGGCCATCGGCGAACGCCGCGTCACTGCCGTCATCCTGCCGAACGACCTGCAGGACCTCCCCTACAACGAGCCACCGAGGGCTCACGGTACCGTGCATTCGGGCATCGGCTACAGCAAGCCCAGGGTGTTGCCGTTCGACGAAGACCTGCAGCGCGCCGCCGATATACTCAACACCGGGCACAAGGTGGCGATACTGGTGGGTGCCGGTGCGCTGCAGGCGACAGAGCAGGTAATTGCGATCGCCGAAAAGCTCGGCGCAGGGGTGGCCAAAGCATTGCTGGGCAAGGCTGTGCTGCCGGACGATCTCCCTTGGGTCACCGGGTCTATCGGCCTGCTCGGTACCGAACCCAGTTATCAGCTGATGACCCAATGCGACACATTGCTGATGATCGGCTCCGGCTTCCCCTATTCCGAGTTTTTGCCCAAGGAAGGCCAGGCGCGTGGTGTGCAGATCGACCTGCAACCAGACATGCTCAGCTTGCGCTACCCGATGGAGGTCAACCTGGTCGGCGACGCCAGCGAGACACTGCGTGCCCTGTTGCCCTTGCTCGAGCACAAGACCGAACGGCGCTGGCGCGAAAAGGTCGAGACCTGGCGCGCGCAGTGGGACAAGACCGTGACCAAACGCGCACTGGTCAAGGCTGACCCGATCAATCCGCAACGCGTGGTCCATGAGCTGTCCCCTCGCCTGCCCGACCGCGCCATCATCACCAGCGATTCCGGCTCCTGTGCCAACTGGTTTGCCCGCGACCTGCAGATTCGCCAGGGTATGCAGTGCTCGCTGTCCGGTGGCCTGGCCTGCATGGGCGCAGCCGTGCCCTATGCGATTGCGGCCAAGTTCGCCCACCCGCAGAGCGCCGTGCTTGCCCTGGTGGGCGATGGGGCGATGCAGATGAACAACCTGGCCGAACTGATCACCGTGGCCAAGTACTGGCAACAGTGGGAGAACCCGCAATGGATCTGTGCAGTGTTCAATAATGAAGACCTCAACCAGGTGACCTGGGAGCAACGGGTCATGGAGGGCGACCCCAAGTTCGACGCTTCGCAGTCGATTCCTGACGTGCCCTATCATTTGTTCGCCATTTCCATTGGCCTGCAAGGTATCTATGTCGATCGCGAAGAGGACGTTGCCGCCGGGTGGGAGCGCGCGCTAGCTGCTGATCGGCCGGTACTGATCGAGTTCAAGACCGACCCGAACGTGCCGCCCCTGCCACCCCACATCAACCTGGGCCAAGCGAAGAAGTTTGCCAGTACCTTGCTCAAGGGTGATCCCGACCAGGCGGGCATTATCGTGCAGACAGCCAAGCAGGTGCTCGGCTCGGTGCTGCCGGGCAAGAAATGATCGGCACATCGGCGAGCCGGCTGAACGTTTACTCAGCCGGCCCGGTCGCACAACAGAGACGCAGCCGACTGCGCAAACCCTGACCGTGAGGACCTACCATGAGCGCGATCTCTCCCAATGGGGTTGAAGAACACCCCATCGGCCTGACCCTGAATGGTCAGCGACTGACACTGCAGGTGAATCCCTGGACCACACTCCTCGACCTTCTGCGCGAGCAGTTGGACCTGGTCGGCACCAAGAAGGGTTGCGACCATGGCCAGTGCGGGGCCTGCACGGTGCTGCGCGATGGCAAGCGCATCAATGCCTGCCTGACCTTGGCCATCATGTGCGACGGGGCCGAACTGGTGACCATCGAAGGGCTGGTCAGCGGCGACGTTCTGCACCCCATGCAGCGTGCATTCATCACCCACGATGCTTTCCAGTGCGGTTACTGCACCCCGGGGCAGATCTGCTCCGCAGTCGGGCTTGCCCGCGAAGGGCGCGCCTACACCCGCGAGGCCATTCGCGAACAGATGAGCGGCAATCTTTGCAGGTGCGGTGCATACGGCAACATCGTCGCGGCGGTGGAAGAAGCCCTCCCGATGATGACGGATCTGGCCCAGCCACCACGAGGGCCGAATCCATGACGCCTTTCAGCTACCACAAGCCCGCATCCATCAGCGAAGCCGTGAGCCTTGCTGACGCTAGCTCGCACTTCATTGCCGGAGGCACCAACCTCGTCGACCTGATGAAAGAAAACGTGGTTCGCCCCCAGCGCCTGATCGACATTTCCGGGCTTGGGCTGAACCGCATCCAACCCACGCCAAACGGAGGCTTGCTGATCGGCGCATTGGTGAGCAACGCCGACCTGGCCTGGCACCCGATGATCGAGCAGCACTATCCATTGCTGTCGGACGCGATCCTGGCAGGGGCATCACCGCAATTGAGGAACATGGCCAGCACCGGTGGCAACTTGCTGCAACGTACTCGTTGCTACTACTTCTACGACACCGGCACCCCCTGCAACAAACGTGAGCCCGGCAGCGGATGCCCGGCGCGTACTGGCTTGAACCGTATCCACGCGATTCTCGGTGCCAGTGATGCCTGTGTCGCGACCCACCCCTCGGATATGTGCGTGGCATTGGCAGCGCTCGAAGCCGTGGTGCATGTGCAGGGGCCGCGCGCAGAGCGCCAAATACCTTTTGCGGCGTTTCATCGCCTCCCCGAGGACACCCCGGAGCGAGACAATCAGCTGGCAGTCGATGAACTGGTGGTCGCCATCGAGCTGCCGCCTCCGGTGTTCGAACAACATTACCGTTATCTGAAAATTCGCGACCGCGCCTCCTACGCGTTCGCGCTGGTGTCGGTCGCCGCAGCCTTGAGCTTCGATGGCCAGGTGATCCGGCAAGCTCGCCTGGCGCTGGGCGGCGTTGCCCACAAACCGTGGCGAGACCCGGTTGTGGAGCGCATGCTGGCCGGCCAGGCGCCTTGCGAAGCGCTTTTCACCCGGGCCGCAAAAACGTTGCTGCAAGGTGCAAAACCTCTGAGCCACAACGGTTTCAAGGTCACGCTCGCCCAGCGCGCCATTGTGCGGGCATTGGATGACGCGGCGCGCGGCGCCGGTAACGGGGGGACACGACCATGATCAAACCCACACCGGTATCCGGCACGTCCCTGGACCGCGTAGACGGCGTGGCGAAGGTCACCGGGCAGGCGCGTTACGCGGGCGAATACCCCGAAGTGGACCTGCTCCATGGCAGCGTCGTGTCCAGTACCATCGCCCGAGGTCGGGTACTCAACATCGACAGTGCGCAGGCGATGCGCGTGCCCGGGGTGGTCGCCGTGCTCGACCATGACCAACGTCCGCATATTTCCAGTTATGACGACGACTACAGCGACGCCGATTCCGCGAATGGGGCGCCGTTTCGGCCCTTGTTCAATGATCGAGTGCTCTACAACGGGCAACCGCTGGCGCTGGTGGTCGCCCAGACCCTCGAGCTGGCGCGGTATGCAGGTTCGCTGATCAGGATCGAGTACGCCGAGGAGCCCCACCAGACAGACCTGGGCGCATGCCAGCAGTCGCATGCGGCACCCGCCGAAACACCGGCGCCGCGTGGCGACTTTACCGCGCAGTTTTCCAGGGCCCCGGTGCAGGTGGATGCCACCTACCTGACTGCCAACGAGTACCACAACCCCATGGAGCCGCATGCATCGACCGTGCTCTACAAGGCCGACGGCACACTGGAAATCCACGACAAGACCCAAGGCACGCAGAACTGCCAGGACTACCTGCACAAGGTGTTCGGCCTGCCCAAGGCAAGCATCCGCGTGCGCGCGGCGTTCGTCGGCGGTGCCTTCGGCTCGGGCTTGCGTCCGCAGTACCAGTTGCCGCTGGCAGTGATGGCGGCATTGCACCTGCAGCGCTCGGTGCGCGTCACGCTGACTCGCCAGCAAATGTTCACCTTTGGCTACCGGCCGCGCACCGAGCAACGCCTGCGCTTGGGCGCGGACGTAAACGGGCAGTTGCTAGCGATCGCCCACGATGCACTTGGCCAAACCTCCCGCTTCGAGGACTTCACCGAGCACGTGGTGGAATGGAGTGGCATGCTCTACCAGTGCGACAACGTTGCCCTCAGCTATCGCCTGGCCTCGCTCGACGTGTACACCCCGCTGGACATGCGTGCGCCTGGTGCCGCGTCGGGGATGATTGCCCTGGAGTGCGCCATGGATGAACTCGCCTGTGCAGCGCAGATAGACCCGCTTGAACTGCGCCGGCGCAATTTCACCGCCAACAATGCCAACGAGGGCAAACCCTACTCCAGCAAGGAACTGCTGGCGTGCTACCGGCAAGGTGCCGAACGTTTTGGCTGGCAAAACCGTAATCCGCAACCGCGCAGCATGCGCCATGGCAATCAACTGATCGGCTGGGGGATGGCCGGCGGCGTCTGGGAAGCCATGCAGATGAAGGCCAGCGCCAAAGCACGCTTCGATGCCCAAGGCCACCTCACCGTCTGCAGTGCCACCACCGATATCGGGACCGGCACCTATACCGTCATGACGCAGATCGCAGCCGACGCGGCTGGCGCCAGGGTGCAGGATGTCACCTTCGTGCTGGGAGACTCTTCACTGCCCACCGCACCCCTTCAGGGCGGATCGTTTACGGTGTCGTCGGTCGGTTCGGCCGTGCGCCAGGCCTGCCAGGTACTGCGCACCAAAGTGCTGGAACATGCGCGCAGGATGTACCCCCAAGTGGCCAGCACGGCCCGGGAGCAGATCATTTTCGCCGATGGCTACCTGCACGCGGGCAGCCATCGCCTGGCCTTGGCGGACATCATCGCCAGCGCCCCCGAAGGTGAGTTCGAGGTGCAAATCGACGCCGAGCCCGGCGCTAGGCGCCAGCCGTTCTCCACCGCCACGCATTCGGCGGTATTCGTGGAAGTCCACGTCGACGAGGGCCTTGGCACAATCAAGGTAGTACGGGTAGTCAGCGCCGTGGCAGCGGGACGGGTTATCAACCCGAAAACCGCACGCAGCCAGATCTTGGGAGGCGTGGTATGGGGGGTGGGTATGGCCCTGCACGAAGCCGCGTTGACCGATCATCGGTTGGGCCGCATCGTCAACCACAACCTGGCGGAGTACCACATCCCGGTCAATGCAGACAGCGGGGATATCGAGGTGATCTTCGTTGAAGAGCACGACGATATCGTCAACGAGCTGGGGTCCAAGGGTGTGGGCGAAATCGGCGTCGTTGGAGTGGCAGCCGCCGTGGCCAATGCGGTCTACCATGCCACGGGCAAGCGTGTGAGGGAGTTTCCGATCACGCTCGACAAGGTGCTGTGATCCGGCGGGGCCAAGGCCCCGCTCGCTGCCTGCGTCGAGACGGGCTCTTTAGGCTGATCGCATACCGACTGCTTTTCGCCAACTCCAGGTCCTTGGCGGGCAGGCCCAGGGTTGAACGGGCGGTTCTGGTTCAGGCCCAGCCAGACCAGGCCCACGCGGTCGACCATCTAACAAGGGCTCAGGCGCTCCTGGTGGCCTGTATATGATCCTGGGTGCTGCCAGGTTGAGCGGTCGAGCTTTGATTGGTGTTGTCCATCGTTATGCCCTCGAGCCTGATGGGTCAGCGAATGCCTTATTGGTTGGGCATTCATTCGGGAGACGCAGGGGTGAAGGCGGAGGTTCAGCCCTTATGACCTATGACATTCACTCGGACTACCAAAGGAAACAGCGCGATAAACGTTCAACGTTTAAACCGGTGCAACGGCTTTAAACGTAACGGTAATCCGCACCAGGCAGCCTTCAGAGATTCACCGCTGGCGACGATCCTGATCACGTGCCGCTTTTTGCGCGGTGGAATCATGCGATGTTCCCGTGGATCCATCCGGGCGATGCGCATCGTTGTCCCGTTCTTCCTCGCCGTGGGATTTCTGTGAACCTGACTTTTTTGAAAGGACTTCTTTGGTCATGATGTTCTCCTACTCTTCGCTGTGATCAGGAGAGCTCGGCCCAGTGCGCCAACACGTTAGCGCTGCTGCCCCTCTACATGAAGGAGGGCTGGGAACTGAACAAAGTTCAGACAGGTTTCAGGGAAGGGACAGGCGGACAAGACATGCGCTGAACGAAAAGTCCCAGGATTGCGTCCACCGCTAAAGATCACGCGAGTGGATACCCTTATGGCGACCGAACCTGTATTAGCTGCGCTCGGCTACCTCAAAGAGAACCGGTTGATCCTTTCCACCGCCGAATCATGTACCGCAGGTTGCATGGTCGCCTTGTTGGCGGCGGTGCCCGGCACCGGAGAAGTACTGGAAAGTGGCTATGTCGTCTATTCGCCCTGTGCGAAAAAACGCTTGCTGGGGGTCAGCGCCGAGACAATCGAGCGATACGGTCTCACCAGCGAAGCCGTGGCCTGGGAGATGGCTTTGGGCGCGTTGAGAGACAGCAGTGCGAACGTGGTGATTGCAACGACAGGTGTTGCAGGGCCCAACCCTGAATCCGGGGTGCCCCCGGGGACGATGTGCTTTGCCTGGGCCTTCGCCGGCGAGCCTGTAGCCGTATTTACACGTACCCAACGTTTCTTTGGGGAGAGGTCGGATGTGATGCGGCAGGGCGCGCTATTCGGGCTGACGCGCCTGGCCCATTACCACCAACGCTGGCTTCGCGGCGAACGCGCCTGAGGGCAAGTGAAAAGCGGACGACGAGCTGATTTCCAGACGTTATCCCATCCGGGAAGACATGCCCATGCAAAAGCGAGTTTGGCGCTTCGAGCGTGTAGGTTGGTATGTGCGGGTGATCATTGTCCTGCTGGCTCTGGCCGGGCTGTCGGTAATGACCCGTTGAGCGACGCCCAATCGATAAGCCAGGATAGTCGACTAAAGACAGCGCGCAGCCTGGACGCTCCATAATTCCGGCGGCCGCGAGTCTCGGCCAAGCGTTCTGAACCAGGTTATGTGCTCGCCAGTCCTACTTCCAAACGCAATCAGTTGGGTACGCGTGATGAATGACTGGATCGACTTTCTCGAATGGCCTGCCATGGTCCTGACCGTGCTCGCTGCCTGGTGCATCGGCTCAGGGCGCCCAGGCCGGCGCAAACTGGGCTTCTGCTGCTTCATTGCCAGCAATGTGCTGTGGGCAATCTGGGGATGGCAGGCGCAGGCCTGGGCACTGATCATCCTGCAGGTTTTCCTGTGCGCCATGAACCTGCGGGGCTGGAAGAAAAACGCCGCGATGCAACCGGGCTGATCGCTTGAACTTTTCCCTCCCTCTTGGCTTCCCCTGCATACCCATCACGGAAATACACGGCTGCAGGAGCAAATTCCATGAGAGCATTGACCTACCACGGCGCAAACGATGTCAGGGTCGATACCGTCCCGGACCCCATCATTCAAGATCCGGACGATATCATCCTTCGGGTAACCGCAACCGCCATTTGCGGCTCGGATCTACACCTTTATCGGGGCAAGATCCCGCAGACCGAGGCGGGTGATATTTTTGGCCATGAGTTCATGGGGGTCGTCGAGGATACCGGCAGGGCCGTTACCAACCTGCAGATCGGCGACCGCGTGGTGGTTCCTTTCGTCATTGCTTGCGGCAGTTGCTTTTTCTGCCAACACGACCTGTTCGCCGCCTGCGAAACTACCAACACCGGTCGCGGGTCACTCATCAACAAAAAAGGCATCCCGCCCGGAGCCGCACTCTTCGGATATAGCCATCTGTATGGAGGCATCCCCGGAGGACAAGCTGACTACGTTCGAGTGCCGAAAGCCAATGTTGGCCCGTTCAAGGTGCCAACCGCGCTGGCTGATGACAAGGTGCTGTTTCTCTCCGATATCCTGCCAACCGCCTGGCAGGCAGTCCTCAACGCCGAGATCGGCCAGGGCTCTTCATTAGCCATTTATGGCGCGGGGCCGGTGGGTCTGCTGACTGCCGCCTGCGCGCGAATGCTCGGTGCCCAGACCATCTTCATGGTCGATGACAACGACTACCGTCTGACCTATGCCCAGGACGCTTACGGTGTCACCGCGATCAACTTCGAGCAGGATGACGACCCTGCCTACAGCATCATCCGCCAGACACCAGGCATGCGCGGTGTCGACGCGGTCATCGATGCCGTTGGCTTCGAGGCCAAGGGCAGCACCGCCGAAACAGTCATGACGGCATTGAAGATCGAAGGCAGCAGTGGCAAGGCCTTGCGCCAGAGCATTTCAGCTGTGCGCCGCGGAGGCATTGTCAGTGTCCCCGGCGTGTATGCCGGCTTCATCCACGCCTTCATGTTCGGCGACGCATTCGACAAAGGCCTCACGTTCAAGATGGGCCAGACACATGTGCAGAAATACCTGCCAGAGCTGCTTGAGCACATCGAGGCCGGTCGTCTGCAACCCGAGCGCATCGTCACCCACCGCCTCGCCCTGGAGGAAGCGACCATGGGCTACAGGATGTTCGACCAGAAACAGGACAACTGCCGCAAGGTCATTCTGGTTCCCGGCGCGGCATCCGGCACCTTGGGCCCCGAATACGTGTAAGCCACAGGAGAGAAGCCTATGAACGACCTTGCCATGTATTTCTGGATTGCAGTGGCGGCCATTCTGTTGCTCATCGACTTATGGGCCATCGTGAGTGTGTTCAGAAGCGACCAGTCCGACGCCTGCAAAGTGCTATGGACCTTGGTGATCGTCGTGCTTCCGATCGTGGGCCTGGCCATCTGGGGCGTTGCCGGGCCGCGCGGTATCAAGCGCGGAACCGGGCCGACATCCGACGAACACAGCAAAGGTTGAACGTTTTGCAACGCACATCGAAAGGGGTCATTACCATGATCGATCAAGCGACAGGCATGAAACCAGGCGAACGTTACCGCGTGGAGAACGTCGAGCGCGCCCATCAATTCCCCGGCTTTTTTCTGGACGGTAGATATTACCTTGGCCCCGAACTGCTGACGGCTGTCGGCTGGCTTGAAGGCACGAAGTTCATTTATGACAGCCTGGATGCGGAGGGTGAGCCGGTATTCCCCGATCGGGTGGCCGGCACCATCGAGGGGCTGAAATTGGTGCTGGTCGACGGCACCGCCCTGGAGCTCTCGAGGATAGAAGCCCGTGCTTTCCTCGAATCTGCGACTGACGCGTTCGAGCAAGATTCACCGCCGGCCGAGCCTTCATGCTCAGCACAGGTAAAAGGCCCGTTGCGCGGCAAGGTCGTGGTCATCACCGGCGCTTCAAGTGGCATAGGGAGGGCCACCGCGCATGCGTTTGCCTGCAAAGGTGCTCGCCTGGTCCTGGCCGCACGGGATGAAGAAGCGTTGTTCGAGGTGCTGGACGAGTGCACCGATTGTGGGACGGACGCCGTGGCAATCACCACCGACGTTACCAGCAGCGATCAAATGCAAGCGCTGGCCGCACGGGCTGCCGAATTTGGCCATGGCCGGATCGATATCTGGGTCAACAACGCCGGCGTTGGTGTGGTCGGCAGCTTCGAGAAAACGCCGCTGGAAGCCCATGAACAGGTCATTCAAACCGACCTGGTCGGTTACCTGCGCGGCGCTCATGTGGCCCTGCCCTACTTCAAGGCGCAGCGCAGCGGCATCCTGATCAACACGCTGTCACTGGGCAGCTGGGTTGCCCAGCCCTATGCAGCGGCCTACTCGGCAAGCAAATTCGGCCTGCGTGGCCTGACCGATGCGCTGCGGGGAGAGTTGACGGAATTTGCCGATATCCATGTCTGCGATATCTATCCAGCGGTCATGGACACGCCAGGGTTCAGGGATGGCGGTAACTACACCGGCCATGCCCTCACCCCGCCTGGGCCGATCTACGATCCAGAACGGGTGGCAAAGGCCATGGTCGCATGCGCCATTTCCCCTCGTGCACACACCACGGTCGGCACCGCCGCCCGCCTTGCCCACCTGGCCAGCTTCCTCGTTCCAGGTCTACCGCAGGTTTCGGGATGGCTGACACGCTGGGGCATACACCGCAGTCCCCGTGCAACCATTTCCTCGGGCAATCTGTTCGAACCGCCGAGTGGCCGACGCCGCGTGGACGGTGGCTGGCGAAGCCGCAAAAACAACACACCGTTGTGGGTGGGTGCAGCTGTCCTGGGCATTATTGCCGGGCTAGTCATTACTCGCACGCAACGCAGGCGCCGCTGATGAGCGCGAGCACAAGTCATGCACGAGGGCGACCTCTACAGACTGACCCGACCGGTCCATTATCTGCGTGGGGGGCGCACCTGAGGGATACGTCTACGGCGCTAACCAACGGAGCGACATCAAGTTTTTCTTTCTCGTATCGCTGCCATTGAAGAGGGGGACCACCCTCCTCCCAATGCGCGATACGTAGCGATTGCAGCACGGGCCGCCTCTGTTTGCGCGACCGCTCGTGAATCTGAAGCCCTAAGCAGTTGTTGATCAGCGTTCAGGACGTTCAATAGACTTGCAGCGCCTTTCTGGTAGGCCGCAAATGACGATTGTCGCGCTTGCGCAAGGGATGCCTCCCCCTCGCCCAGGGACTGTGCCTGCTGCTGGCGGTTGACCAGTGCAGATAATGCGGTCTCGACGTCTTGCGAAGCTCCCAGCACGGCCTGTCGATAATAGGCCAAAGCTTCAGCCTCACGCCCTTTCGCCTGCTGGATTTCTGCATTGATCCGGCCAAAATCAAAAAGTCTCCATCGCAAGCCAAGAAACGCAGCCGCCTGGCTTGCCCCACCGGTGAAAAACTGACCGCCTGAGGTCGAAGCAGCGCCAACGAGTGCTCCCAGCGAAAACGTTGGATAATACTCACTGATTGCACTGCCAATAAGCGCGTTTGCAGACATGACTCTTCGCTCGGCAGCGATCAGATCAGGCCTGCGGCGCAGCAATTGGGCCGGCTCGCCGATGTCAGATAACTGAGGGGCCTTTGGAATGTGCGAGGGTGCTGCCATTTGAGTTCGATGGGTGCCTGGACTGCTGCCAAGCACAACGTCCAAGGCATTGAGTGCAGCATCAAGGTTTGCTCGCAAGCCCGGGATTGTTGCGTCAACTTGCGAGAGCTCGCCTTCGGTTTGGCGAACCTCATAGTCTGCCGCCAGCCCCTTTTGATTGAGCAGTTTGACTTTGCCCAAAAGCTCCCTCTGTGTTCTTGCCTGAGCTTGAGCAATGGCGAGACGAGCCTGAAGACCTCGAACGGTGATATAGATGTCGGCAGTCTGGGCCGCAATGGCAAGACGCGTCGCGACCGCACCGGCCTCGTACGCTTGGTACTGCGCCATAGCTGCCTCACGATTGCGTCGCAGCCCTCCAAACAGATCGATTTCCCAGCTTGCATCGAGATTCAGCTCGTAACTGCTCCCGTAGCGGTCGTAGCCCGGTGTTGAATTCAAGACCTGACCTAACGGTGTCTCGATCGATTGACGTGAACGAGCTGCTTGGCCATTCACGCTCGCCGAAGGCACGAGTGCTGCAGTAGCGGAACCGAGGGTGGCCCGAGCTTGCACAACGCGGGCCTGGGCTTGGGCAAGCTCAAGATTTTGCCCTATCGCTTCAGTCACGAGTGTGCTCAGCAGCGGATCTCCAAACCCATCCCACCAATTATCGAGTTTGTCGGCCCTCGCGCCTGGCGTGGCAGCCAGCCCGGCACTACTGATGTAATGATGGGCCAGCGGTGCGTTTGGCTGTTTATAATCCGGGCCAACCATGCACCCTGCAGAGAGGCTGGAACTCAGCAGCAGAGCAATAGTTCGGTAGGGAAGCATGATGATTCTCGTAGACCAAGAGCGGCAGTGACCATATCATGATTTGGTCACAGCCTGTCAACCCGTTCCAGGACGCTTCCAATGACTAAACCTTCTCCACCCTCGCCGGCGCGAGGGCCTGCTGACCACGATGTGAGGGATCAGATCATCCAGGCTGCGATGGAGCACTTCGCCCACTATGGGTATGACAAAACCACTGTCTCGGATCTGGCAAAATCAATCGGCTTCTCAAAGGCCTACATCTACAAATTTTTTGAATCCAAGCAAGCGATCGGCGAGGTGATCTGCTCCAGTCGGCTGGCGCTCATCATGCAACGCGTCGAGGCGGCCACTGGCAATGCCCCCAGTGCCTCGGAGAAGCTAAGGCGTCTATTCCGTAATATCGCAGAGGCTGGGGCTGATCTTTTCTTCCAGGAGCGAAAACTCTACGACATAGCCGCAGTGGCATCGCGTGACCAGTGGTCGTCGGTCAAATCCCATGAAGCCAATATCAGCAGGTTAATTCAAGAGATCCTGATACAGGGCCGCAGCGCGGGAGAATTCGAACGCAAGACACCAGTGGATGAGGCGACGCTGGCCATCTTTCTGATCATGAGGCCCTACGTAAATGCCGCGCTCCTTCAGCATAACCTGGACACGCTTGAGGATGCGGTCATCCAACTGCCGGCCTTGATACTCAGAAGCCTCGCCCCCTAGCAGATTGTGACCATTGACAATATTGGTCACCAGTAGAAAAATGGGATTCCTACATCGCCTTTTGAGAAAGGGATCCCATGCGCCTGCGTCCTGCCGCCTTAGTCGGTTGCTTACTGCCACTCGCCCTCGTAGCTTGCGGGGACTCTTCACCTGGAAAGGACCCGAGAGATAAACCGCCAGTCGTGAAAGCGGTCTCAGTGCAGGACGCGTCAGAACTTGCACGTTCGTTTTCCGGGGTTGTGGTAGCTCGCACGCAGAGTGACCTCGGCTTCCGAGTATCCGGAAAAATCTTGCAGCGCCTGGTCGATACCGGACAAACAGTCAAACGCGCTCAGCCCTTGATGCGCCTGGATCCGGTGGATCTGAATCTGCAGGCGCGCGCGCAGCAAGAGGCAGTAACTGCTGCTCGGGCACGGGCCAAGCAGACCAGTGACGACGAAGCTCGCTATCGAGGGCTGGTGGCCGAGGGCGCGGTCTCGGCATCGTCTTACGACCAGATCAAAGCTGCGGCTGATGCCGCCAAGGCGCAACTCAGTGCCGCGCAAGCTCAGGCTGACGTTGCCAGGAACGCCACTGAATATGCGGTCTTGCTAGCCGACGCCGACGGTGTAGTGATGGACACGCTGGCCGAACCGGGCCAGGTCGTCAGTGCTGGCCAAGCAGTTGTAAAACTGGCCAGGGCTGGGCAACGTGAAGCTGTCGTCTACTTGCCAGAAACGCTTCGACCGGCGCCTGGCTCGACTGCACTCGCCACGCTATTTGGCAAGCCTGCACAGGCCGTACCTGCTCATCTGCGCTTACTTTCAGATGCTGCAGACCCGATTACGCGCACATTCGAGGCCAGGTACGTGCTCACTGGGCCTTTGGCGAGCGCGCCATTAGGTGCAACCATTACGCTTGATATTCCAAATACTGATACGCATTTTGACGCAAAGCAGATACCCATCGGCGCACTCTTTGACCCGGGTAACGGAGCCGGGGTCTGGGTGATAGCTGGCCAGCCGGCCAAGGTGTCGTGGCGCGCGGTAGAAGTGCTGAGTGTCAGTGACGAAAAAGCTGTCGTGAAGAGTGATCTGAACGCTGGCGATCGGATCGTGGCACTGGGTGCGCATCTGCTGCGCGATGGTGTTGAGGTCATGGAACAGGCTCAAACAGCTCAGGTCACGGAGCACCAGCCATGAGCCAGCTTCGTTTCAACCTGTCCGCGCTCGCAGTACGCGAGCGATCAATCACCCTCTTCCTGATTGTGCTGATCGCCTTCGCCGGAACGCTGGCCTTCTTCAAATTGGGCCGTGCAGAAGATCCGCCCTTCACCGTCAAGCAGATGACGATTATCACTGCCTGGCCCGGCGCCACTGCACAAGAGATGCAAGATCTGGTGGCCGAACCGTTGGAAAAACGCATGCAGGAGCTGCGTTGGTATGACCGTACCGAAACCTACTCCCGGCCCGGGTTGGCATTCACGATGGTTTCGCTGCAAGACAAGACCCCGCCTTCGGCGGTTCAGGAGGAGTTCTACCAGGCCCGCAAGAAAGCGGGTGATCAGGCCAAGCTCATGCCAGCGGGCGTGATTGGCCCAATGCTCAATGATGAATTCTCGGACGTGACATTTGCGGTCTACGCGCTCAAAGCCAAAGGCGAACCGCAGCGCCAGCTGGTACGCGACGCCGAAACACTGCGCCAGCAGCTGCTGCACGTGCCGGGCGTCAAGAAGGTCAACATCATCGGGGAACAGGCTGAACGGATATTCGTGTCCTTTTCTCATGACCGCCTGGCCACACTCGGCATCACGCCACAGGACATTTTCTCGGCCCTGGACAACCAGAATGCCCTGTCACCGGCGGGTTCGGTGGAAACGCAAGGGCCACACGTGGTGGTCAGGGTTGACGGCGCCTTCGATCAACTGACAAAGATTCGCGAAACCCCTGTGGTCGCCCAGGGCCGCGCCCTGAAACTGTCGGATGTGGCCGACGTTGAACGCGGCTATGAAGATCCCGCGACGTTCCTGGTACGCAACGATGGCGAACCAGCCTTGCTGCTTGGCATTGTCATGCGCGAAGGCTGGAACGGCCTCGACCTAGGCAAGGCCCTGGAGGCCGAAACAGCCAAAATCAACGAAAGCATGCCTTTGGGCATGACGCTCAGCAAGGTCACCGATCAGGCAGTAAACATTACGTCCTCCGTCGACGAGTTCATGATCAAGTTTTTTGTTGCCCTGCTGGTCGTGATGCTCGTCTGCTTCCTCAGCATGGGCTGGCGTGTCGGCGTTGTCGTCGCAGCCGCGGTGCCACTGACACTGGCGATCGTATTTGTGGTGATGGCCGCAACAGGCAAGAATTTCGACCGGATTACGCTGGGTTCGCTCATCCTGGCCTTAGGGTTGCTGGTCGACGACGCGATCATCGCCATCGAAATGATGGTCGTTAAGATGGAAGAAGGTTACGACCGCATCAAAGCTTCGGCATATGCCTGGAGTCACACGGCAGCCCCCATGCTGTCCGGCACACTGGTTACCGCCATCGGATTCATGCCTAACGGTTTCGCCCAGTCCACTGCCGGCGAATACACGAGCAACATGTTCTGGATTGTCGGCATCGCCCTGATCGCATCCTGGGTGGTAGCGGTAGCATTCACCCCCTACCTGGGCGTGAAGTTGTTGCCTAGGATCAAGACGATTGAAGGTGGTCATGCCGCTATTTACAACACCCGTCATTACAACCGATTCCGCACTTTGTTGGGCTGGGTGATCGCACATAAATGGCTAGTGGCAAGCACCGTCGTTTCGACATTTGTGGCCGCCGTGCTTGGCATGGGACTGGTAAAGAAACAGTTCTTCCCGACCTCCGACCGCCCCGAAGTGCTTGTGGAGCTGCAGATGCCTTACGGCACCTCCATCGAACAGACAAACGCCACTGCGATCAGGGTTGAGTCCTGGTTACGTCAGCAAGAGGAGGCGAAGATAGTCACCACTTACATCGGCCAAGGCCCACCCCGCTTTTTCCTGGCAATGGCCCCTGAGTTGCCCGACCCGTCCTTTGCCAAGATTGTGGTCCTGACCGGAAACCAGGGCGCTCGTGAGGCCCTCAAGCATCGTCTTCGGGAGGCGGCCTCCGAAGGTCTGGCACCCGGCGCTCAAGTGCGGGTAACACAACTGGTATTCGGGCCCTACTCCCCCTACCCGGTCGCCTATCGGGTGATGGGTCCGGATGCCTCGCAACTGCGCCAGATTGCAGCACGCGTCCAAAGCGTGCTGCAGGCGAGCTCCATGATGAAGACCGTCAATACCGACTGGGGCCCGCTTGTTCCCACGCTTCACTTCTCCCTGAATCAAGATCGCCTGCAGGCGGTTGGCCTGACGTCCGCCTCGGTGTCGCAGCAGCTTCAATTCCTGCTGACCGGTGTGCCGATCACGTCGATCAGGGAAGATATCCGCTCTGTGCAGGTTGTAGGGCGTGCCGCTGGCCAGATCAGACTCGATCCTGCCCAGATCGAGAGTTTCACCCTGGTAGGCTCGAACGGTCAGCGCGTTCCTGTTTCGCAGATCGGTGATGTGAGTATTCGTATGGAGGATCCCATCCTCCGCCGCCGCGACCGAACGCCCACCATGACAGTGCGGGGTGACATCGCCGAAGGGCTGCAGCCGCCTGATGTATCCACGGCGATCTGGAAAGACCTCCAGCCCATCGTCAGGCAGCTGCCTGCGGGCTACAAAATCGAAATGGCAGGCTCTATCGAGGAGTCGGCCAAGGCCAGCCAGGCTATCGTCCCTCTCCTGCCGATCATGATTGCCCTGACGTTGTTGATCATCATACTGCAGGTGCGCTCTATCTCGGCGATGGTCATGGTGTTTCTGACTTCACCGCTGGGGTTGATCGGCGTAGTACCCGTATTGCTGCTGTTCGGCCAACCGTTCGGCATCAACGCGTTAGTCGGCTTGATCGCGCTCTCCGGGATTCTGATGCGCAACACCCTCATCCTGATCGGGCAGATTGACCACAACCAGTTTGAAGGACTTGCCCCCTTCGACGCTGTGGTCGGGGTCATGCCGAGATAAGGCAAAAATTAGGACATTCGTTCTCTAAGCTATTGTATTTAAACGAGTAGATTAGAAGCCCTGCTCAGCAAAGACTGCTTCGCGCCCAATCGCTTCAGCCATCCATTGAGGAAGGTTTGATCTATGCGATATCAAAATCTGCCAATCGTTACTCGACAGGCACGTGCGCAGCTTGGCGACTGCCTCTTGGGCGTGAGGTTTCCCCAGCCAGGCAAGCGCACGTACAGCGTCGCCAGCAATGGTCGCTCCGAGAGCGATTTGCCACTGCGGCGCATGCTCGATTATTACCTGAGCCTTGCCTAACTGCAGGGTTCTCGGCCGTCCGCCGGTAACAAATACTTCCCTAATCGACACCTATTGCGTTAGCCCTAGAAGGTTCGCTGCGCGGGCACCGCTTAAAGCGATTACCTGATGGCTTTTCGAAGCTATCGCACTAATGACCTTCTCCGTCGCCGGCGCACGTTTGCCGAAGCGCCCAGTGACCGGCGCCACATAGAGGCCACGTGAGATTCGCATCAACTCCCCTCCTTTGGCTAATCGAGAGAATGCTTGGTCCACCGCTGCGCGGCTAGCCAAATGAAGGAATTCGTTTGGTGCAAGAATGCCTCCTTCAGGGAGAAGCCTGCAGTGTTCGACGATGGTCTCGGGAAGGGATTTCATGGTCATGGCTAATTTTATTGAAATATGTCAGAAACCTAGCAACGATTCTGACACTGAACAAACGAAGAGCGGCCTCGTACAGGTATAGGGGGCATGCCGAGATAAGATGAATATTCACTCACTTCGTTTCTATCTTATTTAAATATTTATGCGGTTGCTCCACGCGCACAGGGCAAGCCTAGATAAGGCAAAAATGAGGATGAGTTCAGCCTGGTGCGAATTAAGTAGGCCGATCTGGAGTAGGTAAAGACACTGAGGTATCGGTATCAAGGCTCTGGGCCCAAATCTCGACCAATTCGTGATCAATCACCAAACCCGCGCTCACGTCAGCTAATGCCTCGCGCGTTAGATCAGCGAATCGTCGGTCGTCATTTGTTGAGTTGGTCATTCCGAGTCCATTTTGCCGTGCCCTGCTGCTAACCGACGGGCGCTGTCTCTGAATAGCCCGTCTTCACGCCCTGAGAGGCAGCGTAATGGCGAGTTTGGAAAGCCAGAACATCCTGCATCTGCTTGCTGACGTCTTCCTCCAGCCCCCACTCATAGGCCAGCTTGTCGAGCTTGTAGCGAGAGACCAACTGGGTCGCCCGCGGCGAGCGTTCAGCCGGTTTCAGGTTCGACCAACTGCTGACAAAGCCTTTTAGGCGCGCGGCTTTTTCCGTTGATACACAGGGAAAGCGACGCAGCAGGTCGACCAGATAGAGGGCTCGCAGCTTCTGTTCAGGCTTGCGCAGCTTGCCCGCCACTTCACGCTGCAGGACCGGCACGAGGTCGCGCTCTTCGTACCACAACTGCTTGGCGAGCTCCACAAGAGCATCGGACGCAACTTGGCTAAGGCGCTGCTGGGTGACAGTCTCCAGGAGCGCGCCAAAGCTTTGTTTACGATCCAGGCGTGGCATCTCGCCTATCCTCCAGGTACTTCGCTGTGACCAATTTTAGGCAGCCTTGCATTGCACTTCGGTTGCCCACGGCATAATCGATTGCCTCTGTTGCCAGTGTAACAAACTGGCCGACATCGACACGGCCGCACTCGATGAGCTGTTCGATATCAGATTGATCGTTTTCCGTAAAGCGGCCGAGTTTGGATATTGCTAGATCCACGCCGGCGGCAACGAAGATGTGCAGCGGCTGCTCACCCTCGAAACCCTCCATGGGGATGGCGCGCTCGCGGTAGTCCTCGTGCAGTGGCCCGAGGGCATTGGTGTAGTTCTGATCCAGGTAAACCTGCAAGTCGCGGCCGTCGCTGTCCTCATAACCCTCTGGCGGTGTGTAGACGGCCATGATCTCGTCCTTACGCAGCACGCGGGCCGCCTCGATCTCCGCATCGATGTCCGCACTACCACGCGCATGGGTGAGCAGGTGCACCGCGCAGCCGCCGAAGACGAAGACCTTGAGCGAGCCTGGAGGGTTGCCATCCAGTAGCGGCAAGGCCCGGGCGAACAGATTACCAATGGCCTGGCCTAGCGGTGTAGTCAAACGGACAGGTTCCGCGGCCCCCTCATTGGCAGTCTCAATTAGTGTCATCTTCACCTCCACTCAGCACATGGACTCATGTGTGCCGGTTCATGTGCTCGGTGCGCCATCGCTGTTCGCAAGTGGTGCCCTGAGTAGCTTCAACTGTGTATTGGCTTCGACCAAGCGCTCCTGCAGGCCCTGCGCTTGTTGCGCCAGAGTCGCGGAGGCTTCGCCCAGCCGGGACACCTCCTCCTGCAGCGTGCGACAACGCTGTTCAAGGGCTTCATTCGAGCGTTCGGAACCGGCCAGTACGCTCTGCAAGGCCTCCATGGCCTGATTTTTCTGCGCCAGTAGCTGTTGCTGCGCATGTTGCTCTTTTTGTAACTGCCGCGCCTCGGTGAGCAAGCGTGCATTGTCGCGGTTCAGCTGCGTCAGTTCGTCCTGCTTGATTATCAAGGTCTGCTGCAGTTGCCGCAGTTCCAGTTGCAGTTGTTGCACCTGCGACTCGTGTCGACGCTGTTCCTGCTCGCGCTGCTCCTTGCTGGCCTGACGATAGTGCTCCAAAGCATCACGGGCATGTTGATGCTTTTCCTCCAGCGAGCGAATTTGGCTGTCGCGATCCTGCAGGCGCACCTCCTGATCGCCGTTAGCCTGCGCCAAGCGGGCATTCTCAACCTCGGTCTGTTGGCGTTGCTGCTGTTCCTGCTGTAGCGCTTGCTGAACAGCCTGAAGCTGTTCCGTGAGCCCGCTGCTCTGACTTTCCAACTGCTGGATTCGGCTTTCGGCCAGCCGAGCTTGGTTCTGGTAATCGAGCCGTTCGCGTTGTAGTTGTTCGCGCTCCTGGGCCACGGTGGCCTGCGCATCCTCCTCTAGCTGATCTGCCAGTTGGCCGACCAGGTTGGCCAACTGTTCGCTGAGCGGTATCGCGGCGGTATTTCGGCCGCGCTCGGCGTCTTCGAGTTCTTTCAGGTAGCGGTGAATGGTGGTTTTCGAGCCGGTATTGCCAAGTTCGACCCGTACCGCGTCGATGCTTGGGTTCTCGCCCCGCGCCAGGATCGCCTGTCGCGCCTTCTGAACCAGTGCCTTGTTGATGCCGCCGCGGGCCATGGTCTGCTCCTACGATTTCGTAGTAGATTACATAGTATGTATTTACATACTAAATTTGATTGATGTAAAGCCAGTTAAAAGCAAATAAATCAGATAAAATAATGGAGTGTTATTCAATACGAAAGGCAAAAACGGTCGTTTGGCAGCCGTTTTCCAGTACACAAAGGGCAACCTCGGGCGATGAAAGACGTCGGGCGCTATCTACAAGCTGGTACGCGGGAAAACACCCGCCGCAGCTACCAATCGGCCATCGAGCACTTCGAAGTGACGTGGGGCGGCTTCCTGCCCGCCACCAGCGACAACATCGTGCGCTACCTGGTGGAATACGCCGACACGCTGAGCCTCAGCACGCTCAAACAGCGCCTGGCCGCCCTGGCTCAATGGCATATCACCCAAGGTTTTCCTGATCCGACCAAGACACCCACAGTGCGTCAGGTGCTCAAAGGCATCCGCACATTGCATCCGGCGCAAACGAAGCAGGCTGCGCCGTTGCAGTTGCAGCACTTGGAGCAAGCAATTCAATGGCTGAGTCGGGAAGCCGAACAGGCTCAGCAGTCCGGCAATTTGGCAAGCCTGCTTCGCAGCCGGCGCGATGCGGCGTTGCTGCTGATCGGCTTCTGGCGGGGTTTTCGTAGTGACGAACTCTGTCGGCTGCAGGTCGAACATATCCAGGCCGAAGCCGGTGCGGGCATGAGCCTGTTCCTGCCACAAAGTAAGGGTGACAGGGACAACCTCGGCACGACTCATTACGTACCAGCCTTGAAGTGCCTCTGCCCGGTGCAGGCTTATCTCGACTGGATCAGTGCCGCCGGCATTGCCCGTGGTGCAGTGTTCTGTCGCCTGGATCGCTGGGGGCACCTGAGCGACGAGGCCTTGCATCCCGGCAGCCTGATCAGCTTGTTGCGCCAGATCCTACAGCGCGCCGGTATATCGGCCGAGCTGTACACCAGCCATTCGCTGCGCCGTGGCTTCGCCTCTTGGGCCACGGCAAATGGCTGGGATCTCAAGGCCTTGATGACCTATGTAGGCTGGAAAGACATCAAGTCTGCCATGCGCTACATCGACCCCGCCATATCCTTTGGCGGCCTTGCAGCTAAACCTGTCCTTGAGCTTCATGCTGGCCCTTTGGGTCAACTTTCAGCTTCTCATTAATATCGGCACACCCCAGGGACGATGGCGCAACATGAAGTGTAATCGGGCTCTCTCAACACATACAGGCAGTTGAGCCGCTCTAGAATGAGCTTTATAGATCTTTATAGTTTAATTATAGAGCGATTATAAAATCCCTTGCTGAGCGCCCGATTCACGCTGCCTACAGGGGCGTCGGCCAGGCAGAACCATCTCAGACAAATGGTTGGATGAACCGCACGGTCGTTGGTGCGGGGCTAACCAGCACCCTTGGTGATTTCTGCTATGAAACTACCACAGTGATCTTGCCCAGCTTCATCGCTGTACTGGTGTGGGATGCAAATAAAGTTTCATCCGTTTTAATAAAGCATCATCCTTGCAAATAAAGTTTCATCCTGAGCCTGTATCTGCTATGTTGAGGTCATCGACACAGGGGGTGCAGGCTTTCTCATGTCTGGAACATTCAAGGGGCTGACCCAGGCCCAGATCGATAGAAGGCTCAAGGACGGGCGTGGCCAAGGCCAGGGATCAGACTACAAGCCGTTCATCTACACTAGGGACGTGTCCTCGCTGGGGCGCTCCCACCGCCTGCCTGGCAGCAAGACCCGGCGTTTACACCATCTTCTATCCGATCTTGAACTGGCCTGTTGCCGCTGACCGAAAACTGACCCAGTAGAGGCTGTTCTGCCGACTGAAAACTGACCCAGGTGTTCAACTGCTTCTGCTCAATTTTTGAGCAGGAGAACACAGGGTGATCAGTATGGAAATGATGGGCAAAATTCGCCGGATGTATTTCCGCGACAAGCTGTCGCTGCATGAGATAGCCAAGTGCACCGGGTTGGCGCGCAACACGATTCGCAAGTGGGTCAGAGCACCTGAGGCCAAGCCGCCGGTCTACCAACGCCGCGCGATCTTCAACAAACTCAGCCCTTTTCACGCCACGCTGGAGCAGGCGCTAAAAGCCGATTCGCTGCGGCCCAAGCAACAGCGGCGCAGTGCCAAGGCGCTGTTGGCGCAAATCAAAGCCGAAGGTTATGACGGTGGCTACAGCCAGCTCACCGCGTTTATCCGTGCCTGGCGAGGGGGACAGGGCAAGGCGTCGCAGGCCTTTGTGCCGCTGACCTTTGCTCTTGGCGAGGCGTTTCAGTTTGACTGGAGCGAGGAAGGCTTGCTGGTCGGCGGCATTTACCGGCGTATGCAGGTGGCACATCTGAAGCTGTGTGCCAGCCGTGCGTTCTGGCTTGTGGCGTATCCGAGCCAGGGCCATGAGATGTTATTTGACGCCCATACACGCTCGTTCGGCTCCTTGGGCGGCGTGCCGCGCCGGGGCATCTACGACAACATGAAGACCGCCGTCGACAAGGTCAATAAGGGCAAAGGCCGGGCGGTGAATGCGCGCTTTGCGGTGATGTGCGCGCATTACCTGTTCGATCCGGACTTCTGCAACGTCGCCGCTGGTTGGGAAAAGGGCATCGTTGAAAAGAACGTGCAAGACAGCCGCAGGCGTATCTGGCTAGACGCCCAGGACTGCCAGTTTCACTCCTTCGAGGAACTCAATGCCTGGCTGGGCCAGCGCTGCCGCGCGCTTTGGAACGAGCTGACGCACCCTCAATACAGCGGGCTCAGTGTGGCCGAGGTACTGGAGTTGGAGCGCGCCGAACTGATGCCTATGCCCGCGGCCTTCGACGGTTACGTCGAGCGGCCTGCGCGGGTCTCCAGCACCTGCCTGGTCAGCGTCGGGCGCAACCGTTACTCGGTGCCGTGTGAGTACGCGGGTAAGTGGGTCAGCAGCCGTTTGTATCCGACCCGCATCGAGGTGGTGGCCGATGATGCGCTGATTGCCAGCCATGCGCGCTTGCTGGATCGCGAACAGGTCAGCTACGACTGGCAGCACTACATCCCGCTGATTGAGCGCAAGCCCGGCGCGCTGCGCAACGGAGCGCCCTTTACTGATCTGCCAGCGCCGCTGCGTCAGCTTAAGCACGGTCTGGGGCGTCATGCCGGCGGTGACCGGATCATGGCGCAAGTCCTGGCTGCCGTACCGGTCGCCGGACTCGATGCCGTGCTGGTAGCCGTTGAGCTGGTACTGGAGAGCGGCAGCCTGAGCGCCGAACACATCCTCAATGTCGTGGCACGGCTGACAGCATCCGAACCACCACCCAGCGTCGAAACCCACTTGTCGCTCAAGGAAGCCCCCGTCGCTAACACGGCGCGCTACGACCGCCTGCGTGGCCAGGCCGAGGAGGTCGGTCATGCGTGATTTGATGGCGGAACTCAAGGAGCTGCGCCTGCACGGCATGGCCACGGCCTGGGCGGAGTTAACTGCACAGGGTGAGTCGAACACAGCCTCGTCCAAGTGGCTGCTCGAACACCTGCTGGAACAAGAGCACACAGATCGCGCCATGCGCTCGGTGAGCCACCAGATGAACATGGCCAAGCTGCCGATGCACCGCGATCTGGCCAGCTTCGATTTCAACGCCTCTAGCGCCGACGCACGCCTGATCAGCGAGCTGGCCAGCCTGGCCTTTACCGACACCGCGCAGAACGTGGTGCTGATCGGTGGGCCAGGCACCGGTAAAACCCACCTAGCCACCGCGCTGGCCGTGTCCGGCATCACCCGGCACGGTAAGCGCGTGCGCTTCTACTCCACGGTCGATCTGGTCAATCTGCTGGAGCGCGAAAAACACGACGGCAAAGCCGGGCGGATCGCCCAGGCACTGCTGCGCATGGATCTGGTCATCCTCGACGAACTGGGTTATCTGCCGTTCAGCCAGGCTGGCGGTGCGTTGCTGTTTCACCTGCTGTCCAAGCTGTACGAACACACCAGCGTGGTGATCACCACCAACCTGAGCTTCGCCGAATGGTCGAGCGTGTTCGGCGACGCCAAGATGACCACCGCCCTGCTGGATCGGCTGACCCACCACTGCCACATCGTCGAAACCGGTAACGAGTCCTATCGCCTGCAACACAGTAGCTTGGCGGCCCAGGCCAAGATCAAATCACGGGAGCGAAAGCGTAAGGGCGGCCAAGAACCGGAGGACGATGAGCCGTTCTGATTTCATGGCGACGACGGCCTGCTACATGGCTGCGTGTGGCAGGTCTTAAACAACTGAACTGGGCTAGCGAAGGAGTGGGGGCAACAGCAGCTGCGCTGGTAGACTTATCCACAGTTGCT
Organism: Pseudomonas sp. 22515; assembly: GCF_052044625.1. Classification (NCBI taxonomy): domain Bacteria; kingdom Pseudomonadati; phylum Pseudomonadota; class Gammaproteobacteria; order Pseudomonadales; family Pseudomonadaceae; genus Pseudomonas; species Pseudomonas sp. 22515. The sequence goes on along the minus strand of NZ_JBQENN010000005.1, from coordinate 6,752 downwards.
GGTAACAAAATCAGCAATCCGCCCTGGGTCAAATTTCAATCGGCAGGGTGGGTCAATTTTCCATCAGCGCCAACACGTAGGGTCGCTCAGCGACTCGCGTCGATAGCATCTGGCTCGCCACCGAGCCCTTGGACATGCGTTCCGGCACTGAAACCGCGTTGGCCCGCGTGGTGGGACACACCGAAGGTCGGCGCTACGACGTAACTCAGCCCTGGGACTTGAACGGACATTCACAAGGCAGAGGTCAATCGAGCTTGCCCAGTACCTATGCGTTGCTCCTCCTTTGTTCTGCATGATTGTCCTCATGGTCGACATCTCCGGGGTCGCCAAGGAGATCTCCATGGAGGATATCCACCGATCAGGCATCAACTGAGGCCGGCGGTACTTCGTAATGCATGCAAGATCAGGATGAAACTTTATTTTCACGGTTTACACCCCTTTTGGCTGTATGCCATTTCTTAGGATGAAACTTTAAGCACCTTTGCTAATCATTGCCCCTCGTAAAATGGGCGTTACGTGAGGTTATTAGGATGAATCTTTATTTTTATCCCACAACTGGGCATTCCGGCGGCGGCACTTGGCACCATCGAAGATATTGCTGATGCATTGGCCAGCTACACCAAGATGGCCTCCGGCTACGTCGCCGACAAACTCGGCCACCGCAAGCTATTGGCGCTGGTTGGCTACGGATTCTAGAAAGTGAGTAACGTATTGCAACGAGTTCGCGGCTGGGCCAAGGCCCTGAAACAGCAAGTTATGATGCTGTGGTTTAGTTGCCGGCATCCGCAAACGCCATGGTTGCCGAAGGTTATAGCGATGATCGTAATCGCTTATGCCCTAAGCCCAATCGATCTGATTCCAGACTTCATTCCGGTCCTTGGCTACCTGGACGATGTGATCTTGCTACCTTTGGCCATCTGGCTAGTAATCAAGCTGATGCCCGATCACGTACTGGACGAATGCCGCCAGCAGGCCCTTGAATGGGAAAGCACACAGCAACACCGCCCAGTGAGCCGGGGCGCTGCGCTGGTGGTCATCTTGCTCTGGCTGGCTCTGTTGATCGGAGCCTGGAAACTCTATACCCGCTCTGCGCCGGGTCGGCTTTCTCGCACTTGGGCTCCTGAGTGAAGGTGCGTGATACATCCACCGCTCCTAGGTGCTCCAGTGCTCGACGGCCGATCAAAACCGGATGGAGCATTTTTTCCCGGTTCTTCAGGGAGAATTGTTCGTTGTAAAAGCTGGTTGCCAATGCACATCTTCATCACTACCACGGGGCGGTGCTCAGCGCCGCCAGCACCACGGACTTTGACGTTACGCTCGACCCTTCGCTCGAAAGGGATGCTGGCTGCTCTGCCTGTGTCACTGTCTTTCACTTCAACTTTGAAACGCACCCATTTCTCGCCATTCCTTTCGAAACGCTCCAAATCTTTGGCATCCATAGACGATGTCAGTGCGCCGGTATCCAGCTTGATTTTCACCGAGACTTTTTCAGGAAGCAGCAGCCCCTCCTCAATCCAGCCAAATACCCTGGATGGATTCGCACCTGCGGTATTACACAGTGCAAAAATTATCAGGACCAGTGCGCTAGCAGCTATCCGTCTAATTGAACCGCCCCGGGTTTCGCGGAGGCTGTTTTGTTTGAGTCAGGCAGCAACCGATATGGTTGCCTGACTCTGTTCATATAGTGCCTCAAACTCGGCCGGTGGCCTATTTCCAATTGGCTCCAGCAGGCGCTGATGGTTGAACCAGGTCACCCACTTCAGCGTTTCCCACTCCAGACTGTCTACGCTTTTCCACGGCCCTCGCTTATGGATCAGTTCGGTCTTGTAGAGGCCGTTGATGGTCTCTGCCAGTGCGTTGTCGTAGCTGTCACCGGTATTGCCAACCGAGGGTTCGATGCCAGCTTCGCCCAGCCGCTCGCTGTAGCGAATCGACAGATATTGCGAGCCCCTATCGCTGTGATGAACCAGCCGGTGGGGCTCAGGCCGACGAGTGTGAAGCGCCTGTTCCAGAGCATCCAGAACAAACTCTGTGCGCATGTGTCGGCTGACACGCCAGCCTACGATAAACCGTGAGTAGACATCGACGATGAACGCCACATAAGCAAATCCCTGCCAGGTTGAAACGAATGTGAAATCGGCGACCCAGAGCTGATTGGGACGTTCGGCCGTGAACTGGCGCTTTACCAGATCCCTGGGATTGGCATTGTCAGGATCGGGTTGTGTGGTTTTCACCGTTTTGCCCCGCGTTACGCCGCAGAGCCCCATTTCACGCATCAACCGTTCCACTGTGCAGCGCGCAACCACCTGGTGTTCGCGATGCATCTGCCGCCAGACTTTCCTAGCCCCGTAGACCTCGTAGTTTTCCTGCCAGACACGGTGAATTTGTACAGCAAGTTCCTCGTCACGGATCGCTCGGGCGGAGCGTCGTGAGCGGTCACGTAGCCGTGCAGCATGGCGCCGGTAAGCCGATGGAGACACTTGCAACACGCGGCACAGTGGCTCGACTCCAAAGCTTTGCCGGTGCTTGTCGATCAGCTGCCAGATCACTTCAAACGGCGGTCGAGCTCCGCCTGGGCGGAAAAAGCGCTGGCGACCTTGAGGATTTCGTTGGCTCGCTTGAGCTCACGAACCTCGCGCTCCAGTTCCTTGACGCGGGCATCAGTGCCCGAGGCGGAGGGGGCCGCAGGCGCAGCCGCCTTCCGAATCCAACTGCTCAACGTCTGGGCGGTGCAGCCGATCTTGCTGGCCACGGCCTCAATGGCGGCCCACTGCGATGTGCGGGACTCCCGGACCTCATAAACCATACGGATGGCCCGGTCACGGACTTCAGGGGAAAATTTGGTGTGCTTGCTCATATGGGCTCCATTCTCTCAAAGGGTGGAGCCTCCGCGAAACCCGGGGCGGTTCAGTCGTGCTGATACCAAACGACAGGCACGCTAATTTGATACTGGCTTTGCCTGAACGAACCGCCTGCTGCGCCATCTCGCGCCGCTGAGATGGCTTTACCACTTTTTTGCCATGGCCTCCTGGATGATCTCGGCCTTGAGGCGCTCCTCGGCGTACATCTTCTTGAGCCGACGGTTCTCCTCTTCCAGTTCACGCAGCCTGGTCATCAATGATGCATCCATGCCGCCGAACTTGGCACGCCACTTGTAGAAGGTCGCCGAACTGATGCCATGCTCGCGGCACAGCGCCGGAACTGGGCTGCCGGCTTCAGCCTGCTTGAGGATGGCGATGATCTGGCTGTCCGAAAAACGCGATGTCTTCACGCAAAATTTCCTTGATCCGATTAGGAGAAAATTCTACTTCTGACGAGGGCTGATTTCAGGGGGGATTACCGGTACAGATCCATCTCGGTTAACTGCTCTTGAGCACCAAAGCCATGGTCACCCACGACCACGAATAGGGTGTCTTTGAAATAAGGCGCTTTACGAGCCTTTTCAAAAAATCGTCCCAGAGCCCAGTCAGAATAACGCATAGCTGTCAGGTGCTGATCAAGCGAACCTTGCCCTGTCACGGGCTCAACAGGCAACACACCTGGCAGCGCGTAAGGCGTATGGTTTGAAAGCGTTTGCAGGAGTGCATAGAAGGGTTTCTTCGGGTCTTGCTTGAACAGTTCTTCTGCAGCGCGATCAAACATATCCTGGTCAGCCACTCCCCATGTCGGGTCAGATACCACGGGGTCAACAAAGTCATTACGACCGATAAACCGTGTCATGCCCTGGTTGCTGAAAAAGCCACGTTGGTTATCCCAGGCAAAATCGCCGTTGTAGACATACAGATCGTCGAAGTCGCGAGTGCTAAGCAACTGAGCCAGACCGGAGAATTGGTGGCCTCCTTCCGGAGTCTGCATCAAGTACTCGAAACCGGGTAAATTTGGGAAACAGGCCATGCTGGCAAACATGCCTTGATGGGTATGGGTGCCATTAGCGAAGAAGCGGCGAAACAGCACACCCTCCTGAGCCAGTCGGTCGAAGTTCGGTGTGATGCCAGCTTCGCTGCCGAGCGCGCCAACAAAGTGCCCAGCAAAACTCTCCATCAGAATCACTACGACATTGCGGATCGGCAGGCGCCTGTCTTGTGGGGGCTGGAAATCGCGGCGGATCGCTGCTGTGTTCTGGTCTGCTAGGCGGTCGTGTTCGGTGAATAAGAGATCGCGTGTCAGGGTCGTCGCTTGATCTGCGGGCATGCGGCTCTTCCAAACCTTGTCGGCGCGATCACCTGAGTAGTGGTTCTTGGCCGCGGCATAAAGGCTCAAGGTGCCATTGAGGCCTAGGTGGTTGGCAAACATTGAGTCTGTGGTAAATGCATCCCCCCAGCGTAGTGGCGGCCCTTGCCGCAAAGTACCTCGCGCCACAACGACCGATATAGCCAGACAAAGCAGCAGCGCCATACCATGACCGAGCTTATTCATTGTTCGGCGCGACTCGACGGTTGAGCGGCCCTTGCCACGAGTGCGTATATCCAGCCAACCCAGCAGTACGAAAAAGAGAGCGCTCAACGCCAGCCAGGCACCCAGTAGGCGCAGCACTGGAAAGCCATACCAGAGCATGCTCAGCACAGTTGCCGGGTCTTCTTGCAAATATTGAAAGACCAATGCGTTGAGACGCTGATGAAACTCTCGATAGAAGTTCAGTTCAATCATGCCGAGCAGGATAGCTACCGCTGCGCAAGTCCCCAGCCAAATGCGTTGCCATGTCCGGCAGACCATTGCCGGGCGATATGCCAATGCCAGGGTCAGTGGTGCGCAGATATAGACCACTAAGCGCAAGTCGAAACGCAGGCCATTAAAAAACGCTTCTGCCAGGCTGGTCCACGCGGTAGCTCCAATCAGCTCTCGGTTGAAAAGTAATAGGGCCACGCGTAACAGGGTCAGCAAAGCTACTAACAGCGCTGCACTGCCAAAAAGGGAGGCCAGGTGTTCGCTAAGGCCAAGTTTTTCTTTCGCATTGGAGGCATCAGCGGACGCTGGTATGCGGGGAGGCATAATGGGTAGCCTTTTATAATTTAAGAATGGGGAGCTATAACAGGATCAAACCCCAAGTAAGGGCAATCAGTATCAGTGCAATGAGTTGCGCCGCACTTCCCATATCCTTGGCTTGTTTAGACAGTGGGTGGATGCTCAGGGAAATACGGTCAACAGTGCTCTCTATGGCTGAGTTGAGTAGCTCCACTATCAACGCCAGCATCGGCACGAGTATCAGTAACACGCGCTCACTGGGCGTTGCATCCACCAGACAAGCCAGCGGCAGAAGCACTGCATTTAATAACAGCAGCTGCCTGAAAGCGGCTTCGCCTTGAAACGCTGCCCGCAAGCCTGCCAGCGAGTATCTAGTGGCATAAATAATGCGGGTAAAGCCACTGCGGCCTTTCAACGAGAGGGCATCCAATTCGTCGCTCTGTGGCATGTTGCTCATGGCTGCAACACTCCAGCAGGGTCGTTCAGCGCTTGCTGATAGGCCTGGTGGATAAAGGGCACCTCGAAAAACCTCGGCCCCCTGCGATTGGTAAAATTGCGTTGTCCTGATTTCGTTCTCTGACACCAGCCATGAAGAAGCGCACTGCCATCAAGACGGACCTGTTCGCTGACGAACATCATCGGAAGAAGATCGACACGCTTGGAGATCCGCTGGCCCAGATCGAGTCGTACATCGATTTCGCGGCACTTGCGGCGGAAGTCGATCGGGTAGCGCCGCGCCCTGTCAGCCCTCAAGGCGGTCGCCCGCCGTATCCGACGGAGACGATGGTGCGGATTCTGGTGCTCAAGCGGCTGTACAACCTGTCGGATGAACAGATGGAGTACCAGTTGCTTGACCGGATGAGCTACAAGCGATTCTGCGGGTTGGCCAGCGCGGTCAATATTCCGGATCGAACGACCGTGTGGACGTTCGAGAACCGCATCGGCGACGCCGGCGCGAAGGTCCTGTTCGACGGTGTCACGGCCCAACTGCTCCGGCACGGATTCATCGCCCGCGGCGGCCAAATCGTCGATGCCACGCTGGTGCCTGCTCCCAAGCAACGTAACAGCCGTGAGGAGAACAAGCTGGTCAGGGAAGGCGCGATGCCGGCTAACTGGAAGCCAGCCAAACGGCGCCAGAAGGATACGGATGCCACCTGGACGCAGAAGCACGGCAAGAACCACTTCGGCTACAAGCTCTCGGTCAACGTGGACAAGAAGTACAAGATCATCCGCAAATTCGAGACTGATACGGCCAGCGTCCATGACAGCAAGCACTTCGATGCGCTCATCGACCGGAGCAACACGAGCCGCGATGTCTATGCGGACCGAGGCCACACCAGCGCAGACCGGGAGGGCTGGCTCAAGGATCACGGCTATCGTAATCAGATCCAGAGGAAGGGGTACCGCAACAAGCCCCTTTCCGAGTGTCAGCAACGGCGCAACCACCGCATCGCCAAGACGCGTGCCCGAGTGGAGCACGTGTTCGCGAGCATCGAGCAGATGGGCGGCAAGTTGATCCGTACCATCGGACAGGGGCGCGCGAACTTTGCGATGACGATGATGGCGGCCTGCTACAACTTGAAGCGGCTGGTGTACTTCCAGAAGGCGGGAATCAAGGCCTTCTGACGCCCGGAGTGGGCCGAATCGCCGCTGCAGAGGGCGATTCGGAAGAAAAACGGGGCGACACCGCCCAGAAAGCGGTGATTCGCCGCAGAAATCGAACCGAATTCGATCATGGCCATCATTTGGCGGTCGGATTCACTGAAAACCTCGCGTTATTCGAGGTGCCC